>CAIOFO010000043.1 GCA_903857685.1 uncultured Alphaproteobacteria bacterium | reverse complement strand
GTGCAGGCGCCGGGATAACCGCAAGGGTTCGCAAGGAAAAGTGATCGGGCGGGTTTGGCTGCAAAATGCCTGCAAGATGCCTTTCGGAGGCGGCTCGTAAGAAAAGCGCAATACCTATTCCGATATGGGTAAAGTTAAAATGGCTCGATAGTTGTTGCTGGATTCTCCTGCCAGCTTTCCAGCTTCTTCTTCATCCGCTTGTAATGTGAGCCGCGCCAGTAAACCCGACCGCAGGCTGGGCAGGCCAATAATTCTTCCACTGGCTGGCGGGCGTCTGCCGGAACTTGCCGGGCGTGTTCCGCCGTGGCGGCCCGGAGCGGGGTGTTATCCATCAGGCAGCGGGTAAAGGCGTGACTCAGCCAGTCGATGTCGAATTGTCCGCTCAGGACCGCCGCCTGGACGTCGAGCGAACCGAAGGGAAGCTGGATGACGCGGCCTTTGGCGGCTTTGTGTTCCGTGATTTTACGGTCGGCGGTGAGCAGCCAGCGACCTTCGTCGATCGCCTCGCGCAGGATTTGCGCGTCGGTGGCGGAATCGACGGCCAGCGTGGTGTCCAGGCCGGCGGCGCGCAGGTAGCGGGCCAGGCGTGCCAGCATTACGTCACACAGGAAGCGGGGAGCAGATTCCATAAGAGCATCTATAATAATAAATCACAAAGTGAACCGTTCACTTTTCTTGCATGAAGGAGAAACGCATGTCCAAGAAATTATGGTTGTTGCCGCTGGCGGTGGGAATGATGTCCATGTCCCCGCTGGTTGTCGGCGAAGAGCCGACACCGCAACAGGTGAAGCAGCCGGAGCAGGTATACGGCTCCCAGCTGATGACGCAGGAAGAGCGCGTGGCTTTCCGCGCCAAAATGCGCGCGGCAAAAACCCAGGAAGAGCGTGAAAAAATCCGGGCCGAACACCACGAGCAGATGAAGGCGCGCGCCAAGGAGCGAGGCGTTACCCTGCCGGATGCGCCCCCGGCGAGGGGCGGTGGGATGGGTCCCGGGGGTGGCGGCATGGGTCCTGGCGGTGGGATGGGTGGCGGCCCCGGCGGTCGCTATTGATTTATTGAGGTGATCCCTTCCGACTTTCCTTTCCTCAGCGAGGGGGCAAGGATGGAATATCGACCCCGATCCCATGAAAAAACATCTGGATTCCTGGGCGCGGTCGTCATGCACTCACGCCCGGAACAGGGGTGACGCTAGTGGCGGCCGGTGCTGCCGAAGCCGCCGGAGCTGCGTTCGCTTGCTTCGAAATCGTCTACTACATTGAATTCGGCGTGGATCACCGGGACGATGACCATCTGCGCGATGCGCTCCATCGGATTGAGGATGAAAGGCGTCTGGCCGCGGTTCCAGCAGGAAACGAAGAGCTGTCCCTGGTAGTCTGAGTCGATCAGGCCGACAAGGTTGCCGAGCACGATGCCGTGCTTGTGGCCCAGGCCGGAGCGCGGCAGGATCATCGCCGCCATGCCGGGGTCGCAGAGGTGGATGGCGATGCCGGTGGGGATTAGCTCGGTGTGGCCGGGATGGATGGTCATGACGTGCTCGATGCAGGCGCGCAGGTCGAGCCCGGCAGATCCCGGCGTGGCATAGCTGGGCGGATGCTGCTTGAGGCGGTCGTCGAGAATTTTGACATCGACTTTCTTCAGATTCTTTTTCATTTCAAGCCTCTTTTTTATTTCCTGAATATAGCTTGGCGACGTGGGCGATCAACTGCCTCGCCAGCACGATTTTCGGTGCGCGCGGCAGCGGATGGGCGCCTTCGTCGTCGAACAGGATCAGCTCGTTGTCTTCCTGGCCGAGGGCGTCCTGCACCATGTTGGCAGCCAGCAGCGGCAGATTTTTTCGGCGCCGCTTCATCTCGGCGAACTCGTACAGGTTCTCGCTTTCCGCCGCGAAGCCGACGCAAAACGGCGGGTTGGGCAGGTTCATCACGTTGGCGACGATGTCGGGATTTGGCGCCAGTTCCAGCGTGAGGATGTGGGCGTCTTTCTTGATCTTCTGCTCGCTCGGGTTGAGCACGTAATAGTCCGCAACCGCCGCGACGCTGATGAAGATGTCGGCTTCGGCAATTTCCTTGTTGACCGCTTCGAGCATCTGCTGGGCGCTGGTGACGGCTATGGTTTTCGCCGCCGTGGGCGGGGTCAGGCAGGTCGGGCCGGAAACCAAGGTGACTTCCGCACCGGCTTCGATGGCGGCGCGGGCGACGGCATAACCCATTTTTCCCGAACTCAGGTTGGTGATGGCGCGCACTGCGTCGATCGCTTCATAGGTCGGCCCGGCGGTGATCAGCACGCGTTGGTCTTTCAGCAGCTTGGGATGCCAGAACGATTCGATGTCCTGAAGCAGTGTTTCCGGCTCCACCATCCGCCCCATGCCGGTTTCGCCACAGGCCTGAAGGCCGCTGGCCGGGCCGAGGATGGTGACGTCGTCGCGCCTGAGCTGGGTGATGTTGCGATGGGTGGCCGGGTTGTCCCACATTTCGCGATTCATCGCCGGGGCGACCAGGAGTGGGCAGGCGCGCGCCAGGCAGACGGCGGAGAGCAGGTCGTCCGCAACGCCGTGTGCAAGCTTGGCCAGAAAATCGGCGCTGGCCGGGGCGATCAGCACCGCGTCAGCGCCGCGCGTGACGTCGATGTGCGCCATGCCGCCGGCCGTCTGGCGGTCCCATAAATCGGTCAGCACCGGCTTGCCGGAGAGCGCCTGGAAGGTGGCCGGGGCGACGAAGTGGCGGGCCGCTTCGGTCATGATCACCTGAACCTCGATGCCGTTTTTCACCAGCAGGCGGGTAAGCTCCGCGGCCTTGTAGGCGGCTACGCCGCCGGTGACGCCGAGAACCAGGCGTTTTTTCGC
>CAIOFO010000042.1 GCA_903857685.1 uncultured Alphaproteobacteria bacterium | reverse complement strand
TGCCCTGTGACATCGCCACCTCAATCTGCCGTAGCAGCGTCACAATCTGCTCCGGCGTCGGTCTCTTCTTCGGCATGTCCAAGCTCCTTTCCAAGCCAATTTCTATCAATTCGCTTGGTACAAAAAGAGCCGGGCAGGTCAATGTTGGTGTTTTTTCCGACCGTGTTGGTGTTTTCGACAAAAAACACCAACACGTTAGCCGGAGGCTGGCGAACCACCCACTCCTTCGGCGAACAAAAACTCGCGGAGAATGGGGATATTTTAGGGCTCGCGGACAATCGCGAACCAAGGCGAACAAAGGTTGGTGGGCCCGGCAGGACTCGAACCTGCGACCTAACCGTTATGAGCGGTCAGCTCTAACCAACTGAGCTACAGGCCCCATTGCGGGGTATAACAGGATTTTCCGGTCCGCCAATAAGTCCTCGCGGCGCCGTGATTTTGCCGTTCTGGGGGTCCAGCATGGCAAGGAAATCTGGAAGGATTCGCCATGAAGAACGTCCTGATCGCCGTCCTGATGCTGGCCGCCGGCCTTGCCCCCGCTTTGGGCCAGACCACCGCCGGCAGGACCCTGACCATGTCCGGTCAGGGCGAGGTCCGGGCCGCGCCCGATACCGTGACCCTGTCGGCCGGAGTGACCAGCGAGGCGCCCACCGCCGCCGCCGCACTGGCCGCCAACACCGCCCGGATGCAGTCGGTTTTCGCCGCCCTCAAGAAACTGGGTGTTGCGGACAAGGACATGCAGACCGCCAATTTCTCGGTCTCGCCCCAGATGGCAAATGGCAACAACCAGCCGCCGCATGTCACCGGCTACCAGGTCGGCAACCAGCTTCAGGTGCGGCTGGACGATGTCGCCCGGCTGGGACCGGCGCTGGATGCGCTGGTGACAGCGGGCGCCAACCAGATGAACGGTATTGATTTCGCCATCAAGGATCCCGCGCCGCTGCTGGCTGAGGCCCGCGCCGATGCGGTGGCAGACGCCAGGGCCAAGGCGGAGACTTTTGCCAAGGCGGCGGGGGTCAACCTGGGGCAGATCCTTTCCATCGGCGAAAATGGCGGTCAGGGCCCCCGGCCTCTTTATATGGCTGTGCCGCTGGCGCGTGCGGCCAAGGCCGTGCCGGTCGCGGCGGGAGAGGAAAGCGTTACCGCCGAAGTTTCTATTGTCTGGGAAATCCGCTGAAAGCACCTATATTCCTCTGATGGAAAATCCGTTTTTCGAAGCCTGGGCTGCGCCCTTCGGCGCCCCGCCGCTGGATCGCATCAGGCCGGAACATTTCCCGCCGGCTTATGAACGCGCCCTGGCCGGGCATGATGCCGAGATCGCGGCCATCGCATCGGCGCCCGCCGGCTTTGAAAGCACCATCATCGGGCTGGAAAAAAGCGGCCGGTTGCTGGCGAAGATCGAAGCGGTGTTCTCCAACCTGACCTCGGCGAACACCAATGACGCGCTGCAGGCCATCGAGCTTGAGATGGCGCCGCGCCTGTCGGCCCATTGGAGCGCCATCTACCTGAACGCCGATCTGTTTGCCCGCATCGATGTGCTTTACGCCAAACGAGAAAGTCTGGGACTGGACGGCGAAGCGCTGCGGGTGCTGGAACGTTATCACCTGGATTTTGTGCGCCAGGGCGCCATGCTGCAGGGCACGGCACGGGCGAGGCTGGACGCGGTCGGCCAGCGCCTTGCCACCTTGGGAACCGAATTCTCGCAGAATGTCCTGGCCGATGAGCAGGACTTCATTCTGCCTCTGGACGAAAGCCGGATGGGCGGCCTGCCGGGCTTTGCGCGCGATGCCGCCGCCGCCACGGCGCGGGAACGCGGGTTGGACGCGCCTTTCGCCGTCACCCTGTCGCGTTCCAGCGTCGAGCCGTTCCTGCAATTTGCCTCCGACCGCGCCTTGCGTGAGCAATTGTTCAAGGCATTTGTGTCGCGCGGCGGCAATGCCAATGCCCATGACAATTGGGCGATCATCGCCGAGACGCTGTCGCTGCGCGCCGAGCGGGCGCGGCTGCTGGGCTATAAAAGCTATGCCGATTACAAGCTGGCCGACAGCATGGCGGGCACACCGGCGAAGGCGCGCGCCCTGCTGGATCAGGTCTGGGGGCCGGCCAAGCGCCGCGCGCTGGAGGAAGCCAAGGACCTGGCGGAGCTGATCGCCGAGGAAGGCGGCAACTTCAAGCTGGCGCCCTGGGACTGGCGTTACTATGCCGAGAAACTGCGCGAAAAGCGTTACGATTTCAACGAGGCCGCGCTCAAGCCCTATTTCGCGCTGGAGCACATGATCGAGGCTGCTTTCTTCACCGCCGGGAAATTGTTCGGCGTGTCATTCGCCGAGCGCCACGACATTCCTGTCTATCATCCCGATGTGCGGGTCTGGGAAGTAGAGCGCGAGGGCAAAGCCATCGGTCTGTTCTACGGCGATTATTTCGCGCGGCCGGAAAAGCAGGGCGGCGCCTGGATGTCGAGCCTGCGCGACCAGGAAACGCTCGACGGCGATATTCAGCCGCTGATCGTGAACAATTGCAATTTCGTCAAATCCGATCCGGCGCTGCTCAGCTTCGACGACGCCCGCACCCTGTTCCATGAATTTGGCCATGCCCTGCACGGCCTGTTGTCGAAGGTGCGCTTCCCGCGCCTGTCGGGCACCAATGTGGCGCGCGATTTTGTCGAACTGCCGTCCCAGCTTTACGAGCATTGGCTGGAGGAAAAGCAGGTGCTGGAGCGCTTCGCGCGTCACTACCGGACGAACGAACCCTTGCCGCAGCCGCTGCTGGAAAAACTGCTGGCGGCGCGAAATTTTGGCCAGGGCTTTGCCACGGTGGAATTCCTCGCCTCGGCTTTTGTGGACATGGATTTCCATGTCCTGGAACAGGGCGCGGCCATAAATCCAGCCGCACTTGAAGCTGCCTCCCTCGCCCGCATCGGCATGCCGGAGGAAATCGCCATGCGTCATGCCAGTCCGCATTTCAGCCATGTCTTTTCCGGCGAAGGTTATAGCGCCGGCTATTATTCCTATATGTGGTCGGAAGTGCTGGATGCCGATGGATTTGGCGCCTTCCGGCCGGACCCGTTCGATCCCGTCGCCGCGCGCCGCCTCTATGAAAATATCTATTCGGCGGGCGGTTCGCGCGAGTATGCGCAGGCCTATCGCGCCTTTCGCGGGCGCGATCCGGAGGTCAAGGCCTTGCTCGAAGGCCGCGGCCTGGAGACGGTGTGATGCGCAAGGCGAACATGATTTTGGCGGCTGGCGGAATGGATGAACTAGTTGCCCGCGACCTGACGCGCTGAAGCGCCAGGCTCCAGCATGCGGTCCACCACATGCATTACGCCATTCTTGTCATAAACATCGTAAATCGCGATGTCGGCGGTATCGCCGCGCTCATCCATCAGGATGATATTGGTGGGGCCGTTCATGCGGGCGACCAAAATGCCGCCTTCCACGGTGCGCAGCTTGGCTTCGCCGCCGCCCTCGCCGATCGCTTTCAGGAGCGTCTGGGAGTCATATTTCCCCGGCACCACCAGATAACCCATCAGCCGCGCAAGCTGTGCCTTGTCGCGGCCCAGAACCTGCGCCGGCATCGCCGCATTGGTGGGGGCGAATACGGTGAACTGGCCATCGGAATTGAGCGCATCGCTGACGCCCGAATCCTTCATCGCCGCCACCAGGGTGGAATGGTCCGGCGAGGCGGAGATATTCTCCAGCAAATTCCTGCCCGGCAGCATGGCCTGGCCGGCAATCATCGGGTTCATCACCTCGGCAGCGTCGGCAACCAGCGTCTTGGGCTGGACCGGAGCGGAATTGGAAGCCGCGCCCAAGGCGCCCCCGATCATCATGGCCGCACCCGCGGCAACTCCGGCAATGGCATAGCGTTTCATGGCGGAACCTTCTCCCGGACCCACACATAAAACGCCGGGAAATGCCGCCCGTTCCTCGCTCTTAACAATTATGAATTGCCGGCGAGTTCCTCACGCTTGAGTTCCAGGGCCAGCCAGAGTTCCTCATCCTGGTCGCGCGCCGCCGTGACCTGGGCCAGATGCGCCGAAAGCGCGGCGAATTTCTGGGCGTCGCGGGCATAGAGACCGGAATCCGACAGTTCCTGCTGCAGCCGGGCGATCTCCCGGTTCCGCGTTTCGATCGCGCCGGGCAGCGTTTTGAGGGCGTGGATTTCCGAAAAATTGAGCTTGCTCTCATCGCGGGCGCGGGCGGGCCTGGCCTGCCGAGGCTTTTTTTTGCCTCCGGCGGGCTCGCCGTCCGTTTCGTCTTTGCCCTGCTGCCGCTGCGCCACCATGTCGGAATAGCCGCCGGCATAGACCGCAAAGCGGCCATCACCTTCCGCCGCCACGATCTGGGTCGCCACCCGGTCGAGAAAATCGCGGTCATGGCTGACCACCAGCGCCGTGCCGGGATAATCGCCCACCACTTCTTCCAGCAGGTCCAATGTTTCCAGGTCCAGGTCGTTGGTCGGTTCGTCCAGCACCAGAAAGTTGGACGGCACCGCGAACAGCCGGGCCAGCAACAGACGCGCCCGCTCGCCGCCCGACAGCACCTTGACCGGCGTGCGCGCCTGCTGGCCGGTGAACAGAAAGTCCTGCATATAGCTGATGACATGGCGCGGCTTGCCGCCGACATAAACGGTATCGCCGCCGCCGCCGGTCAGCACATTGGCCAGTGTCTCCTCGGGATGCAGGCTGGCGCGGCTCTGGTCCAGTTTCGCCATTTCCAGCGCCACGCCCAATTTCACATTGCCGCTGTCGGGCTGAAGTTCGCCGATCAGCATTTTGAGCAAGGTGGTCTTGCCCGCGCCATTGGGGCCGACAATTCCGATGCGGTCGCCGCGATGAATGCGCAGGCTGAAATCGCGGATGACGCATTTGTCGCCGAAGCTCTTGGAAATGCCCTTGGCGTCGATCACCTTGGTGCCGGAGGTCTCGGCTTCCGCCGCTTCCATCTTCACGGAGCCAAGCTGCTTCAATTCCTCGCGGCGGCCCTGGCGCAGGGCGCCGAGGCGTCCAAGCCGTCCCTGGTTGCGCTTGCGCCGTCCGCTGACGCCATGCGTCACCCAGTCCAGCTCCCGCGCGATCTTGCGGTCGCGCTTGTGGCGCTCGATTTCTTCCTGCTCCATCAGGGCATCGCGCCAGTCTTCAAATGCCCCGAAGCCCTGCTCCATCCTTTTGGTCTCGCCGCGGTCCAGCCACACCACGGCGCGAGACAGGTTTTCCAGAAAGCGGCGGTCATGGCTGATCAGCACCAGCGCCGCGCCCAGGGCCTTGAGTTCTCCTTCCAGCCATTCAATGGCGGGCAGGTCGAGATGATTGGTCGGCTCATCCAGCAGGAGAATGTTGGGCTTGGGCGCCAGCACCCTTGCCAGCGCGGCGCGGCGCGCCTCCCCGCCCGACAGGGTGGCAGGCGTTTCCATGCCGCTGAGGCCCAGATTGCCCAAAAGATAAAAGGCGCGATTGGGGTCATCGCCCGGTTGCAGCCCCGCCTCGACATAGTCGCGCGTGGTGGCGAAGCCCTCCAGGCTGGGCTCTTGCGGCAGATAGCGGATGGTGGCGCCGGGCTGGGCGAAGCGCGTGCCGCTATCGGCCTCGGTCAGGCCGGCGGCGATCTTGAGCAGGGTGGACTTGCCCGAACCATTGCGCCCGACCAGCGCCAGGCGCTCGCCCTCGCCGACCGCCAATTCGGCGCCGTCCAGCAACCTTGTGGTGCCGAAGGTGAGATGAACATCTTTCAGGGTAAGCAGCGGCGGCATCAAAGCTATGTGGGGCGGGCGGGCGGACGAAGCAAGTCCAAAATCAGCCGGGACCCGACGGCCGCGATTGGCTTTGACCATTTAAACCAGGGTCTGATAGAGAGGCAGGCCATGACGACATCCCCTGTCTTCAACGAAGCGCTGACGCTGCATCGGCAGAACAAGCTGCCGGAAGCAGAGAATTTCTATCGCCAGGTGCTGGCCGCCGAGCCCGATAATTTTTACGCCTGGCATTGGCTGGCTGTTCTGCATTTTCAGCAAGACCGCGGCAGCGATGCCTTGGCGGCGGTTGAGAAGGCGCTCAAAATAAATCCGCACGTCGCCGAAGCGTCGATGCTGCGGGGCGTGTTGTTGCAGGCCGCCGGGCGCCGGGAAGAGGCGCGCGCGGCCATTCTGCGCGCGACAGCCTTGAATCCGGCCAACGCCGAGGGTTGGTACAATCTCGGCCTGATCCAGAATGATCTGAAATATTTCGATGACGCCGTGGCGGCCTTCGACAGGGCATTGGCGCTCCAGCCAATGGCGCAAGGCTGGCACAATCGCGGCATCGCCTTGCAGGGCCTCAAGCGATATGCCGAGGCGCTGGACAGTTTCGACCGGACGATTGCGCTGGCGCCCGGCGCTTTGCCGGCGCTCTATGGCCGGGGCGAGGCTTTGCTGGAACTGGGACGCTGCCTGGAAGCCGTGGCGGCGTTTGACCAGCTGCTTGCGCATGACCCGGCGGTTTATGCCGCCTGGAACAATCGCGGCGCCGCGCAGCAACGCCTGGGCCAATTCACCGAAAGCCTTGCGAGTTACGACAAGGCGCTGGAGCTCCAGCCGGATTTCGCGCCGAGCTGGAGCAACCGCGCCAACGCGCTATGGGGCCTGAAGCGCTATGAAGAGGCGCTCAGCAGCCAGGACAAGGCGCTGGAGATGGCGCCCGACTTTGTCCAGGCCTGGGTCTTCCGCTCCGCGGTGCTTTTCGCCATGCAGCGCTATCCGGAATCGCTGGCGTCGCTCGACAGGGCGCTGGCGATCGAGCCCGACAATGAATCGGCGCTGTTTGCCCGCGGCGCGGTGCTGTGCGAATCCGGCCGCATCGCGGAAGGGCTTTGCGTTTACCGCGAGCATGCCGAGCGGATTTACGCCCGCCACGAATTCTTTGTCCGGGCCGATCTGGATTTCAAGCGGCGCCACGACCAGGAGCAGCGCGAGTATCTGGCTGCCGAAGGGGTCGCGCCCGGGAAATATCATCTTGCGGCAGGGCCGCGCGTGCCGGGGCACGCCGTCAATCCCCATCCGGAGGCGCAGGTGCAATGGCAAAAGAGCAATCCCAAGATGGTGGTGATTGACGATTTTCTCAGCCCTGAAGCGCTGGAGGGATTGCGGCAGTATTGCTGGGGCTCGACGTTCTGGCAGGACATCCATGCCGATGGATATCTGGGAGCCATGCCGGAAAGCGGCTTTGGCTGCGCGCTGCTGGCGCAGATCGCGGAAGAATTGCAGAGCCGCTATCCCGCCATTTTCGCCGGCCATGGCCTGCGAAAATTATGGGCTTTCAAGTATGACAGCAGCTTAACCGGCATCAATGTTCACGCCGACCCGGCGGCGGTGAACGTCAATTTCTGGATCACGCCGGATGAAGCCAATCTCGATCCGGAGCATGGCGGCATGGTGATCTGGGATATCACCGCGCCGCTGGACTGGAATTTCATCCAGTATAATGGCGATGTGCCGGCGACGCGGGCTTTCCTGGCCGGCGCCGGGGCCAAATCGCAAACCGTGCCATACCGCGCCAACCGGGTTGTGATTTTCGATTCCGACCTGTTTCACGAAACCGATGTCATCGCCTTCAAGGAAGGCTATCTGAACCGCCGCATCAACGTGACCTTGCTGTTCGGCCGGCGCGTCGCCGACGGCAGCTGATCACCTGGAAATCTGCTCCAGGCTGCGGCCGCGGGTGCGCGGCCCAAATCCCGCAATGGTGATTATCATCACCGTCATCGCTCCGCCGATGAACAGCGCAACGCCCAGCGTACCGCCCTGGCGCAGGAAAAAACCGATCAGCAGGCCCGCCAGCGCGGCGCTGAGGCGGCTCCAGCTGTAAACAAAGCCAACGGCGCGGGCCCGCACCCGGGTGGGATACAGTTCAGACTGATAATTATGTGTGGCGAAGCTGATCCAGTTGTTGGCCAGTGTCACCAGCACGCCGAACAGGATCACCAGCACCACCTGCTCCTGCACCGCGAACAGAAGCATGAATACCGCCACGCAGGCGCCGGCGGTGACCAGCTGCCATTTGCGCTCCATGCGGTCGGCCACAAACAATCCCAGCAGCGGCCCCAACGGATTGGCCAGCGCAATGATGAAGGCATATTCCAGGCTGGTGGTGACATGGATGCCCTTGGCGATCAGGAGCGTGGGCACCCATGAGCCGAAGCCGTAAAAGGCGATGCTCTGCATCAGGTTGAACACCGACAACATCAGGGTTCGCCCGCCATAGGGCGGCGCCAGGATTTCGGAAAAACGGCCTTGCTCGGGCACAAAGTCGTCACGGGCGCCCGGCGGCGGCAAGGCATGACCGATATCGCGCACCACATTGGCTTCCAGCTTCGCCATCACGGCGTCCGCTTCGGCGGCGCGGCCATGCAGCGCCAGCCAGCGTGGACTTTCCGGCACCTTGAGCCGCAGCCACCAGGCGCAGAGCGCGCCCAGGGCCCCGATCATCGCGACACAACGCCAGCCGTCCAAGCCGAAGAGATGCAGCGGCACCAGCAGCCATCCCAACAGGGCGACAATGGGCACCACGGAAAACTCGATGAACTGGTTGAATGCAAATGCCCTGCCCCGGCTGTCGGCCGGCACCAGTTCGGGCAGCAAGGTATCGATCGTCACCTGCTCCAGCCCCACTCCGATGGCGGCGATGAAACGCCACAGATCAATGCCGGCGGCGCTGTGCTGGAACGCCATCACCAGGGTGGCCAGCGAATACCAAAGCAATGAAACCGTGAAGATGGCGCGCCGCCCGAAGCGGTCGGCGACATATCCGAAGCCAAGCGCTCCCAGCCACATGCCGGCAAAAGTGCAGAAGACAAAAAAGCCGATGCCGTTCGGGGCAAAGAAGCCGGCCGCGGTGGCGGTGAACAGATGCGATGCCGCCAGGCCGGGCGCGATATAGGCGGTCATGAACAGGTCGTAGAATTCGAAGGCACCGCCCAGCGATATCAGCGCCACAAGGTTCTTGAGGCTGGCGGAAAACACCAGCCGGTCCAGCCTTGCCGCGATCTCGCCCGAATTGTTGCCTGCCATGCCCTAGACTTAGACCAGACCACTGCCCGCTGAAAGACGTCAGAGAATTGCAGAGACAATCGCCACCAAGGGCTGCGGCTCGATGCTCAAGGCGCGCAGATGGCGGTAATGGCTGTGCAGCGCGGCGCCATAGGTGTCGAAATAGTGATAAGGCAAGCCAAACTCGATGCCGGTACGGCGGACGATGGGGCCGATGGCGGCGTAATGGGTATGACTCATTGCGGGAAAAAGGTGATGCTCGATCTGGTGGTTCAGGCCGCCGCTATACCAGTTCCATCCGGGATGGCGGTTGGCGAAGTTGGCCGTCGTGTGCATCTGGTATGCGGCCCATTCCCCGGGAAGGCTGTTCGTCACGGCATTGGGAATGGGAAATGCCACGCCCTCCACCTGATGGGCCACGCTGAACACCAACGCCAGGGCCAGCCCAACCGTGACTTCATAAACCAGCAGTCCCGCCACGAAATGGCTGAAAGGCAGAAGCGCGAGCGGAAGACCCACAAAGATCGCCAGATAGAGGATTTTTCCCGTCCAGAATTCAAATTTCTCGGACCGCGACAATGCCGGGATGCGCTGATATTCGTTGATGCGCAGGGTGAAAAACTGCACCCAGTCCTTGATGAAAACAAGTTCGAAGGCGTTGACGGCATAGAGTGCGGCGACAAACAGATGTTGGCCGCGATAGCGGGGCTTCCATTCCTGCTGCGGCGTGATGCGCAAAAATCCGCGCGTCTCCAGATCATCGTCCCAGCCGTAAATGTTGGTGAAGCGATGGTGCAGAATGTGATGCTTGAAATTCCACAGATAGCGGCTGGCGCCCAGGATGGTGGCGGCGAAGGATCCGATCAGCAGATTGGTGCGCCGGCCCGACGCCATGGCGCCATGATTGGCATCGTGGAATATGTTGAATCCCACGGCGCTGGCGGCCAGGCCATAGGAAAACCACAAGGCCAGTTGCAGCCAGAGGGAGGTGACGCTGAGGAGCAGAATGAAGGAGGCAAAAAACCACACCAGGATCAGCGCGGCCTTGCGTTGCAGCCGTCGGTCGCCCGCGGCGTCTTTGCCGTCCAGCGCCAGACGCACGCGGCTGCGCACGGTGCGCAGGAATTCCCCGTCGCCATCAAAGGAAACGCGCTCTGGTCCAACAGGGGGAAGGTGTGTTGTCATTTCCGGACAAGCCGGCTGCCTCCGATTGTTCGCCATTCTGTACCGGATTGAGGACAAAAGCGCCTGCCCGGCTGCGGCAGGCGGCCGGCCGCAGGCCGTAACATCATGTTTTAATTGAAGAAATGGAGCGGGCGAACGGATTCGAACCGTCGACCCTAACCTTGGCAAGGTTATGCTCTACCCCTGAGCTACGCCCGCACTCCAAGTCGAAGGCGGGGGTTATCGCTTAAGGCCCCGCCGACTTCAAGCCAAGATATTGCCGGGCCGGTTAATCCCCAATCAAGCAGGGTCCGTGATGCGGATAAAGGCCGCCCGCACCTGATGCTGCAGCTCCGCCAGGCGCCATTCCAGGCCGGCGAAATCCGGGGCGCCGCCCGCCCGCGCCAAGAGCGCCTTGAGTGCCGGCGTCGCCTCCTGCGGTCTCAGGGTTTCGTCCAGCGCAATGCGCGCCGTCTGGGTGAGGGATTGTTGCAGCATCGCGGCATCCAGCAGCAGCGCGGCATCGCCGGGATTGAGGAATTCCGCCGCGGCCAGTTTCCTCAGCGCCGCGACGGTGTTGGCGTCCAGGATTTCGGGCCGCGCATGGGCGTGCAGCAATTGCAAAGTCTGGGCGATGAATTCGATATCCATCAGCGCACCCGGCGCATATTTGAGATCCCAGATGCTGTCGCCGGGATACTGGGTCTGGATCTTGGCCCGCATGTCGCGGACATCGGCCCTGATCTTGGCGGCATCGGGCCTGGTGGTGAGGCGGCGGCGTATCTCCCCCGCCAGGCGTGCGCGCAGATCGGCCGGTCCTGCCACCAGGCGCGCGCGCGTCAGGGCCATATGCTCCCAGGTCCAGCTCTCGCTGGCATGATAATCCACAAAGGATTTCAGGCTGACCGCTGCCGGGCCCTTGTTGCCGGTGGGGCGCAGCCGCATGTCCACGTCATAAAGCGTGCCTGCCGCGGTGGGGGTGGTGAGCGCCGCAATCAGGCGCTGGGCGAGACGGGCGAAATACAGTGTCGGCGGTAGCGGCTTGGGGCCGGTGGAATTTTCCAGCCCCGGCGGCACGTCATAGACGAACACCAGGTCGAGATCGGAACTGGCCGTCATTTCCCGGCCGCCCAGTTTTCCCATCGCGATCACCGCAAAACTGGCGCCCGGCAGCCGGCCGGCGGTGGCGGCAAGTTCGTCCTCGACACGCGGCAGCAGGCCATTGATCACCGCCTCGGCGATATCGGCCAGGGCGGGGCCGGCCTGATCGGCATGGGCCGCGCCATCCACGATCTGCAGGCCGACACGGAAAATCTCTTCCCGCGCGAAGCGGCGGGCGCCATTCAGCATCTCTTCGTAGCTGCCGCTCATCTGGCGCGCCAAGCGCGCATCGAGCTGGGCGCGCGAAGGCAGCGTCCTGAGGAAATCTGTATCCAGCAAGGCATCCAGGGTGGACGGATTGCGCGCCAGATAGAGCGACAGGCGCGGCGCCGAACCCAGGCTGCGCGCCAACAGATCGAGAAACTCCGGGCGCGCCAGGAACAGCGAAAAAAGCTGCACCCCCGACGGCAGGCCGGACAGGAAGCGGTCGAACTGGACCAGGGCCGCATCAGGATCGGGCGTCGCTGCCAGCGCCATCAGAATGCGCGGCAGCAGCTTGGTCAGAAGCTCGCGGGCGCGGGCGGAACGCATGGCCCGGATGCGGCCATGATGCCAGCCGCGGATGGCGCCCGAGACATGCGGCGCGTCGCCGAACCCCATGGCCGAGAGGGTGGCGAGAGTTTCAGGATCGTCCTCGACGCCGGTAAAGACAAGATTGCCATGGCTGTCGGTCAGCTCCGGCTCGCGCTCGAACAGCCTGGCATAATGGCCCTGCACGGTCTGCAGCACCCCGGTCAGGCCAGCGCAAAATTTGTCCGCACCGTCATAGCCCATGAAACAGGCGACATGGGCCACGCCCTCGTCGCTCTCGGGCACCTTGTGAGTCTGCTGGTCATCGATCATCTGCAGGCGATGTTCCAGGGTGCGCAGATAAATGTAGCAGCGCCGCAGATCATCTTCTGCTTCCGCCGTGATGACGCCATGCGCCGCAAGCGCCGCAAGCGCCTCCAGGGTGGCGCGCGCGCGCAAGTCCGGGTTGCGGCCACCCAGGATCAATTGCTGCGTTTGGGCAAAAAATTCGATCTCGCGAATGCCGCCGCGTCCCAGCTTGATATTGTGGCCCGCCACCGCGATATCGCCATGGCCGGCATGGGCGTGAATCTGGCGCTTGATGGAATGAATATCCTCGATCGCCGCGAAATCGAGATTGCGCCGCCAGATGAAAGGTGCGATCCCGGCCAAAAAAGCGGCGCCGGTTTGCGGATCGCCGGCACAGGGTCGCGCCTTGATCATGGCGGCGCGCTCCCAATTCTGACCCTGGCTTTCATAGTAATCCAGCGCAGCGGCGGTGGAAATCGCCACCTGTGTCGCCCCCGCGTCGGGGCGCAGCCGCAGGTCCACGCGAAAGACATAACCGTCGGCTGTGGTTTCGGCGATCAGCTTGACCAGACCATGCGCCAGCTCCACCGCCGCGCCCCGCGGGTCATCGCGCTTGCGGAAGGGAAATTTTTCTTCGTCGTAAAACACGACCAGATCAATATCGCTGGAGTAATTCAGTTCGTGGGCGCCGTATTTTCCCATCGCCAGGATGGTAAGCCCGGTGGTGTTTTCCAGCACCGCGCCGTCGCCTTCGGCTTGGCCTTGCTGCACCGCCATGCGCGCCAGCAGAAACCGCAGCGCGCCCCTGACGCAGGCATCGGCCAGCTCCGTCAGGGCGCCGGTCACCTGATGAAATTTCCACGCGCCGCTGACATCGGCCAGCGCAATGGCCAGCGCCGCCCGGCGTTTGGCTAGGCGCAGATTGGCCATCATCCGGGCTTCGTCCGGCCCCGGCGTCAGCGCCAGGCGGCAGGCCGCTTGGACAATTTCTCCCGGCCCGGCGGTGAAATATTCGGCCAGGGCCTGGGTTTCCCGCAGCGCCAGGCGGACCAGAAATCCGCTATTGCCGAATGCGCCAGCCAGAAGGCCGCCCGCTGTTTCGTCCGGCGGAGTGAAGCCGCGTTCGGCCAATGCCGCAAAAGCGCGGGTCACGCGCGCGGGTTCGAAAGGCAACGGGGGAATACGCAGGGCGGACATCATCCCAACTTTAGACAATGTATTGCCTGAGGTCATGCCGGCCCTTCGCTTGCGCACAGGGCGTTGGCCTGGCTTTTCTTGGGGAGCGTAGCGAGCTTAGAAAGGCTGGCCCCTCTTCGAGCGCAGCGAGGGAGGCGTCCTCACTCAGCTGCGTCGCGGGACGGGATTTGCGGCGCCTTGGCGGGGACCGTGCCGGGAACAAGGCGTGAGGCCGGGCGGGGAAAGCGCAGAGTCGCCTTCAGTCCCGGCGCATTGTCTTCCAGCAGCAGCTGGGCATTGTGGAAATGCGCGACCGCGGCGACCAGCGAAAGCCCCAAACCGGTGCCGGGCGAATTGCGGCTGGCTTCCAGCCGCACAAAGCGCTCGATCACGCGCGGCCGTTCCTCCGGCGGAATTCCCGGGCCGCTGTCGGCGACGCTGACATCCACGCTCTGGAAACCCAGGCCGGGCCGGACCGTCACCCGCCCGCCGGGCGGCGTGTATTTGATGGCATTGTCCACAAGGTTGGCCAGCGCCTGGGAAATCAGGCTGCGATTGCCCTCGATCATGGTCTCGCTGGCGCCAAAGGACCCGATCAAAGTGAGGCTGACGTTTTTCTCCTCCGCCAGCGGCTCGTACAATTCGCAGACATCGGCGGCGACCGAAGCCAGGTCGAGCGGCGTCATGGTGCCCCGCGCCGCGCCCGCATCGGTCTCGGCGATCAGCAGCAGGGCGTTGAAGGTGGCGATCAACTGATCGGTTTCGGCGATGGCGCGTTCGATCTCGGAGGCATCGGAGCCCTGAAGATTGAGCCGCGCCTGCGACTGTTCCAGCCGCTGGCGCAGCCGGTTGAGCGGGGTGCGAAGATCGTGCGCCACCGAGTCGGTGACCTCGCGCAGGCCCTTCATCAGCCGCTCAATGCGATCCAGCATGCGATTGAGATTTTCCGCCAATAAGTCGAACTCGTCATGCGCGCCCGTCAGCGGCACGCGGCGGGTGAGATTACCGGCGATGATTTCGCCCGAGGTGCGATTGATGGAATCCAGCCGCCGCAGCATGTTGCGGCTCATCAGCGCCCCGCCGAGCAAACCGAATACCAGGATCAGTGCCACGGTCCAGGGCAGCGTGGTGGTGAACATGCGCTGGGTGAGATCACGGTCATGCACATCTTCGGCAACCAGCAGATAGAAATCGCCCGCAGAAGTCTGAAGCGGGAAAAGCCGGCCGCGGGCGCGGCGGGTATCCTGAATCCCGCTCAGCCGCCGCTCATAGTCGAATTCGACGAAATTGCCGGGATCGGCGGTGATGGACGGCCAGGAATCCAGATTGCCCGCCAGCACCCGGTGCTGGGCATCGGCCAGGATGTAAAGCGCCTGTCCGGGATGCAGCGAGCGGTTCATCACGCTCTCGTCCAACCCGCGAATGCCCAGCCGCTGATATTGCTCATTCAGGCCGGTGATCTCGGCCTCGATGATCTGGTCGGTCTGGGCGTCAAGCGTGCGGCGGGTGTTCCAATAGGTGAAGAACAGCAGCGCGCTGACCGAAAAAGCAAAAAGCAGCACATAAACCAGGACGATGCGGAATGCCTGGGTGCGAAGCAGTCCAAAACTGGCTCGCGTCATGAGGCCCCCCGGCTTGGCATCACCGCGCCCGGATCATGTAGCCCGCGCCACGGATGGTGTGCAGCAGCGGCGTGTCGAAGCCCTTGTCGATCTTGGCGCGCAGACGCGATATATGGACATCAATGACATTGGTCTGGGGGTCGAAATGATATTCCCACACGCTTTCCAGCAGCATGGTGCGCGTCACCACCTGGCCGGCATGGCGCATTAAATATTCCAGCAGGCGGAATTCGCGCGGCTGAAGGTCAATCATCTGGTCGCCGCGCTTGGCGGCGCGCGTGAGAAGGTCGAGATCCAGATCGCCGACCTGAAGCCGTGTCTTTACCGTCACCGGCGACCGGCGGCGCATCAGGGCATCCACCCGGGCCAGCAGTTCGACAAAGGCATAGGGCTTGGTGAGATAATCGTCGCCGCCGGCCTTGAGGCCCTTTACCCGGTCGTCCACTTCGGAGAGGGCCGAGAGAAACAGCACCGGCGTGGTGTTGCCATGCTCGCGCATCTCGGCCACCACACCCAGACCGTCCATCTTGGGCAACATGCGGTCAATGATCGCCACGTCATAAGGACGCGATAGCGCCAGACTGAGGCCGAGATCGCCGTCCGCGGCATCGTCCACCACATGCCCCGATTCCTTCAGCCCTTGAACCAGATAACGCTGGGCTTCCCGATCGTCCTCGACAACGAGAATGCGCATGGGGGGGG
>CAIOFO010000041.1 GCA_903857685.1 uncultured Alphaproteobacteria bacterium | reverse complement strand
TGGCGGCCGCCACGGCCGGCTATCATCATGTCTTCGGCGGCTGGTACGAACCCACGCCCTATGACGACCTTCTGCACCAGATCGTGGATCGCCGTCCGGCGGTCACCCTGGGCCGGACGGTGACGCGGACCATGCCGCACTTCAACGCCGCCACGCTGGCGGCGCGCCTGCGCCAGCCCGGCTTTGATCTGGCGCGGCGGGCGCGCGCCGACGCCAGGGCGGGGCGGGTGATGGAGGCCGGCGGCTGGGTGGTGCCGGACAGCGTGGCGCTGTATTCGGCGATGGCGGCCCAGTTCGGCTAGAGCCGCTTCGCGGGGATCAGTTCCCGCAGCGAATTGCCGAAGAAAACTTCGCCGGCGAGATCCGCCGGCGTCAGCACGCACTCTTGGCATTCCCCGCTTTCCAGAAGCTCGGCGCGCAGGATGCCCGGCAGCAGCCCGGCGGACAGCGGCGGGGTCAGCCATTTTCCCTCGCGGCGGACAAAAATGTTGCTGCGCGCGCCTTCGGCCACTTCGCCGCGCTCGTTCAGAAAAACAATTTCATCCCCGTCATGCCCGGCATCGTAGAGATCGCGCCAACTGGTCTTGTGACGCAGCAGCGGATCGGCGCTGTCCAGGCGCTGCGAAGAAATGCCGTAGGTCCAGTGCGGCGGATTTTCCGCCAGCGGCGCGGCGGCGGATTGAAAAAGTCCGGCTTCATCCAGCGCCAGACGCACCCTGAGCGCACCGGCCCGGCCCGCCACGGCATCCGCCAGCGCCTTGCGCGCCTGGTTGCCGTCGAATGCCAGGCCGAACACGCCGGCGGACGCCGTCAGGCGCGCCAGATGACGCTCCAGCCGGACAAAACCGTCCCGCCATTGCAGGGTTTCGATCAGCTCCAGGGGACGGCGCGCCGCCTCGAAGAAGCGCGCCTTGAGCAGGCATTCGGCATATTCGGAGGCCTCCTGCGAGTCCTGGACCACGCCGCCGCCAATGCCCAGCGTGCCGGCATTTCCCGATATCGTCAGTGTACGGATTGCGACGTTGAAACGGGCATCGCCGTCATTTTTTCCGTTGGGCGGCGCGAAATGGCCGATGGCGCCACAATAGGTGCCGCGCGGGGAAGATTCCAGTTGCCGCAGGATTTCCATCGCCCTGATCTTGGGGGCGCCGGTGATCGAGCCGCAGGGAAACAGCGCCCGGACCATTGCGGCAATGCCGGTGCCGGGCCGCAGCTGCGCCGTGACGGTGGAGACCATGGTGTGCAGAGATGGATAGGTCTCGACCACGAACAGGCCCTTCACCCCCACACTGCCGATCCCGGCGATACGACCCAGATCGTTGCGGATCAGATCCACGATCATCAGATTTTCGGCGCGGTCCTTTTGCGATGCCGCCAGCGCCGCCCGGCCCGCGGCATCGTCGCCGTGACGCGCCGCGGTCCCTTTCATGGGACGGGCGCGGATGCGGCCGCTCTCAATTTCGAAAAAAAGTTCCGGCGACAGGCTGAGAATCTGCCGCTCCTTGTCGTCGACAAAGGCGCACCAGGGCGCCGCGCTGACGGCGCGCAATTGTTCATAGAGCGCACGGGGATTTCCCGCGAAGGCAAAGCCGGCGCGGAAACTCAGATTGGCCTGGTAGATGTCGCCGGCGGCAAGCGCCGCTTTCACCGCCCGGAAACGGCGGCCATAATCGTCCTGGTTCCATTCGGGCCTCAGCGGCCCGGCATAAGCGCGCCCTGCCGCCGCCGGCGCTGACGGCAAGGGCGCATCATAGACCCCGAACTGGACCAGCGGGCCTGGCAAGGGTCCTGGCGGCATCAGGGCCGCGAGCCGGGGCTCCAGCGCATAACCCAACTCATAGGCGAAGACGCCTGCCAGCCAGCGCCCTGCCGTCCGCGCCGCTTCCATGGCGGCGAGTGCGGGAGGCACCTCGCCCGCGCTGTCGGCGCGGATCACCGCTTGCGGGCCCTGGAAAACAAGCCGTTCATTTTTGCCGTCCAAGATCACCAGCATGGCCGCTTTCTGCCTGCCTTCCGGGTCCGAGGGAACTGCAATCTGGAGTTGTGCCGCCGGGCTTGAATCAGGGCCAAGGGACAACCATTTTATTGAGAGGTCCGGTGCCCAGGAGGGGCCGGTCCTGATTCCTCCACCCAGGAGGAGGCCGCTCGAAAGGGGGGCCGAACATGACGCGTTTCTTCAACAGCCCATTTCTGCTGGGCTTCGAAAATCTGGAAAAGCTGCTGGAACGCACCGCGCGCAGCGCGGGCGAAGGCTATCCTCCCTACAATATCGAAACGGCTTCGGATGGCGCAATCGCCATCACCCTGGCTGTCGCCGGCTTCTCGAAGGAGGAGCTCAGCGTCACGGTCGAGGAGCATCAGTTGGTGATCCGGGGCCGCCAGCAGGAGCCTGCGGACAAAACGTTCCTTCATCGCGGCATCGCGGCCAGGCAATTTTTGCGCGCCTTCGTGCTGGCAGAAGGCATCCATGTCAAAACTGCCGCGTTGCAAAATGGATTGTTGAGAATTGATTTGGTTCGCCCGCAAATCCAGCCAGGGGTGCGGGTCGTAGAAATTCAGAATGGAGGCCAGTGATGCAAAACCTTGAAACAGACACCGTGGTCCAGGCCCAGGGCCGGATCGCCTACATCAAGCCCACGGGCAGCGAGGAAGCGCATCGTCTTGGCCTTATTCCCGACAATATTGAGCTGCCCAAGGGCATGAAACTTTATGTGCTGCATGCCGAGGATGGCAGCGTGCTGGGGTTCACCGATGCCTATGCCTCGGCCTATGGCGCGGCGGTGGAAAATGAACTCACCCCGGTGAGCCTGCACTAGAACGCAGGCACCGCGAGAAACAAAAGCCGGAAGCCCCGCTT
This sequence comes from uncultured Alphaproteobacteria bacterium, assembly GCA_903857685.1. Taxonomy (GTDB): domain Bacteria; phylum Pseudomonadota; class Alphaproteobacteria; order Micropepsales; family Micropepsaceae; genus Rhizomicrobium. The sequence goes on along the minus strand of CAIOFO010000041.1, from coordinate 19,766 downwards.
CCGGCTTTTTTGTTTCGCGGCTAGAGTGCCGGCAGGGAGAATTTCATGCGCAAGGCGATTTTCATTCTGACCGCAATGCTGTGCCTGGAAACGGGCGCGGCAGCGGCACAAGACCAGGCCCCGGCGACCGCAACTCAGGCCGCGCCGGCGGGTTCGTCTAGCGACAGCGTAACGAACGCGGCCCCGCCCGACAACAGCGCCCCGGCGCCCCCGCCCGGACCCGGACCGATCGACCCTTTCATCCCGGACATGACCGGACCGCAGCTTCTGATCGCGACCTCGATGGGCGACATCACCCTGCAGCTTGATGCGGTGCGGGCGCCCAAAAGCGTGGAACATGTCCTGACTTATGTGAAGGCCAGGCATTATGACGGCACCGTGTTCTATCGCGTGGTGCCGGGTGCGCTGATCCAGATGGGAAGCTGGGACGCAAAGGGTCAGGGCCGCGCCGACCCTGTCGGAATAAAGCGCGTGCCGCTGGAGGTGAAGAACGGCCTTTCCAATGTGCGCGGCACGGTCGGCCTGGCGCGCGGCGAGGAGCCCGACAGCGCGGGCGCGGATTTCTTCATCAATGTGGGCGATGAATCGCCGCTGGATGCCGCCAAGGATGTGCCCGGCAACACCACCGGCTATGCCGTGTTCGGCAAAGTGATCGGCGGCCTATCCGTGGTGGACGCCATCAACCATGTGAAGACCGGCGGCCTCGGCCCGATGGAAGGCCAGGCGCCATTGGTGCCGGTGCTGATTTCAAAAGTGACGATCGTGCCCGGGACCTATACGGATCCCACGCCGGCGCCGGCCGCCAAGCCGGCTGCGAAGAAGAAAAAATAGGCTCAGGCAGCCTGGGACGAGGAACCGCGATCGGTGAGCACCGCGTAAAGCGCTTCCGCCGTGCTGGCGGTGCGCAGCTTTTCGCAGGCTACCTGGTTGCGCAGCAGGCGCGACACGCGCGCCAGGGCCTTCAAGTGATCGGCGCCGGCATTTTCCGGCGCCAGCAGCATGAAGACCAGATCCACCGGCTGGCTATCCACCGCTTCGTAATCAATGCCGCTTTCCAGGCGCGCGAACACGCCGGTGATCTTGCTGACGCCCGCCATGCGGCCATGCGGAATGGCAATGCCCTGGCCCACGCCGGTGGCGCCCAGGCGCTCGCGTTCGATCAGGGTTTCAAAAATCCGTTTTTCCGGCAGGCGGGTCAGCAGCGCCGCGCGCGCAGCCAGTTCCTGCAGCAATTGTTTTTTGTTCTGGGCCTTCAATGCCGGCATCACCGCTTCGGGCGTGAGCAGGTCGGAAATATTCATTGCATATCCATTGAAGGCCGCGCACGGGCCGGGTTTGCCAAAAAGAAGTCGCCTGGTTCCCAGCCATGCGCGGGAGGCGCTTGCCTCCCAAAAGCGGGCGGTTCAATAGGCCCGCCCCTGCCGAAAGTCAACGGACCCGGAAAGCCGCTGTAACCCCTGGCCGTTAACGGAACGCGGCTTCGGAGCTGCCCTTCTGGCGGCGGCGTTCCACGGAGGAAGGAATGCGCATGGCCTCCCGGTATTTTGCCACGGTGCGGCGCGCGATATTCACGCCATCGGCCGTCAGCATGGAAACAATGCGGTCGTCGGAGAGGATTTCCACGCCCTCCTCTTTTTCGATCATCTCGCGGATCCGGTCGCGAACGGCTTCCGCGCTGTGCGATTCGGCGCCATTCACCGCCTGGATCGAGGCAGTGAAAAAATATTTGAGTTCGAAGACGCCGCGCGGCGTGGAAATATACTTGTTGGAAGTGACGCGGCTGACCGTTGATTCGTGCATCTGGATCGCGTCGGCGATGGTGCGCAGATTGAGCGGCCGCAAATGGCGCACGCCATAGGTCAGGAAACTGTCCTGCTGGCGCACAATCTCGCTGGACACTTTCAGGATGGTGCGGGCGCGCTGATCCAGGCTCTTGACCAGCCAGTTGGCGTTGTTGAGGCAATCGGCCAGGTAATTCTTGGAATCCTTGTCGCGCGCGCCCTTGGCCACCTTGGCGTAATACTGGTTGTTGACCAGCAGGCGCGGCAGCGTGTCGGAATTCAGTTCCACCAGCCAGGCGCCGTCATTGCCGACGCGCACGAAGACATCGGGCACCACAGGGGTTACCGGTTCGCTGCCGAAGGCCATGCCCGGCCTGGGGTTGAGCCGGCGGATTTCCGCGATCATGTCGGCAATGTCTTCGGCGTCCACGCCGCACAACGTCGACAATTGCGCCATGTCGCGGCGGGCCAGCAGGTCGAGCCGCCCCACCAGCGCCTGCATGGCGGGGTCGAAACGGTCATTGGCCTTGAGTTGCAGGGTCAGGCATTCGGCGAGGTCGCGGGCGCCCACGCCCACCGGCTCGAAACCCTGCAGCACGCCCAGCACGGCCTCGACATCCTCGATATCGGTGCCCAGGCGGCTGGCAATTTCCTTCAGGTCGGCGCGGAGATAGCCCGTTTCATCCACCGCATCGATCAGGGCCATGCAGATCAGGCGGTCATCGGGATTGAGGGCGGCAATGGAAACCTGGGCTTCCAGATGGTCCTTGAGCGTGGCGCCGTCGGCGATGTTGGATTCGAAGCCATCTTCGTCGCCATCGAAGCTGCCGCCGGATTTCACCGTGGTCCAGTCGGTCAGGGAATTCTGTGTCGGGCCCGACGACGGCGCGGGCGCATCGCCGGTGTCATACATGTTGTCATGCGCCGCCTGGTCCATATCCGAGACCTTGGAAAAATCCTCGCGGGCCAGCGATTCATCGGCGCGCTCCGATGCCACCTCGACGCGCTCGCGTTCGGCCTCGGGCGCGGCGTTGTCATCGCGTTCCAGCAGCGGATTTTTTTCCAGCTCGCTTTCGCAATATTCGGTGAGCTCGATGTTGGACAATTGCAGCAGCTTGATCGCCTGCTGCAATTGCGGCGTCATCACCAGGGACTGCCCCTGCCGAATTTCCAATCTTTGCCCGACGCCCGCCATGTTCAATGCATCCTAAAGCGAGAATTTCTCGCCCAGATAGACGCGGCGCACATCGCGATCACTGACGATTTCGGACGGTGTGCCTTCCTTGAGGACGCGGCCTTCGTGCAGGATATAGCCGCGGTCGATAATTTCCAGCGCATCGCGCACATTGTGGTCGGTGATCAGCACGCCGATGCCGCGGTCTTTCAGGTGCCGCACCAGGTCGCGGATTTCACCCACCGCGATGGGATCAATGCCCGCCAGGGGTTCGTCGAGCAGGATGTAGGAGGGATGGGTGGACAAAGCGCGGGCGATTTCCACCCGGCGGCGCTCGCCGCCCGACAAGGCGATGGCCGGCGTGTTGCGGATATGGGTGATGCCGAATTCGGCCAGCAGGGCTTCGACCGCCGCTTCCAGCCGCATCGGATCGGGCTCGATCAGTTCGGCGGTGGCGCGGATATTCTGTTCGGCAGTGAGGCCGCGAAAGATCGAGGCTTCCTGCGGCAGATAGCCGATGCCCAGCCGGGCGCGGCGATACATGGGAAGGCTGGTGACGTCATGGCCGTCCACCTCGATGGTGCCGGTATCGACCGGGATCAGCCCGGAAATCATGTAGAAGCAGGTGGTCTTGCCGGCGCCGTTGGGACCCAGCAGGCCGACAACCTCGCCGCGCTTGACCGACAGGCTGACGGACCGCACCACCGGCCGCTGCTTGAAACTCTTGCCGATGCGGGTGGCGACCAGGCCGCGGCCGCCTTCCACCACACGCGGACGGTCGCCGATTTCGGCGGGATTTTCCGGGCTAATCTGGCTGTCGTCGTTCTTCATGCGAAAATCATGCCTGTTCGTGTTTAAGGAAGCCCTAATTGCGTCCGGAACCCTTGTTTGCCGGCGTGAAAATGCCCTGCACCCGCCCGGACTGGCTGGCCGTGCCGGGCGCGGCGGCGCCCCCGCCCAAGGTGGCGATGCCGGTGACCAGATTGACCGTCATCTGCGCCCCACGCATGGAATTGTTCTGCTTGGTCAGCACGACATGGCCGGTCAGGTTCACCGACCGCTGCACCACATCATAGATGCCGTTGTCGCCCGTCACGGTGCCGCTGGTGGGGGAATCCACCACCACATTGCCCTGGGCGAAAATCTTGTCGGGCTTGTTGTCCTTGCCCACCACATTCATCCGCACCGAATTGGCGCGCATCCGCATATCGCCCTGGGTGATCACCACATTGCCGGACCAAGTGCCGGTCTTGGCATTCTCGTCGGCGACAAATTTGTCGGCGGCGATGTTGATCGGCGCATCGGCATCATGCTTGCCCAGCAGCGAGGGTTTCGCGGCCTGTGCTTCCGCCGCCTGCGCCAGGCTGACGTCAAGGCCGGCGGCAAGAGCGGCGCTCAAACCCATCAGCAAAATGGAAGTTGCGAATCTCATGCTTTCTTTCCGACTATTGTCATCCGCACATGACCGATCAAGGTGAGCAGCCTGTTGTTGCGGTCAATCTGAAACTGGTCGGCGCGCAGCGAGCCGTTGGGGCCCTGGCCGGTGACTTCCTCGCGGCCATGCACCACGCCCTTGTTGATGTCCACCGCGGCGGTGGCGGTGTGCAGTTCATAGCCCTGATCGGAAAAAACGTTGATGCCGCCAGCCAGCTGCAGCGACCCCGCCTGCATGTCGATCAGGCCGCTTGAGGCGTTGGCGTTGATCCAGCTGCCCCGGTCGAGGGCAAGGTCGGCCTCGACCTTGGTGAGGCGGGCGCGCTTGGGATTTTTGGCGTCCTGGACGGCAGCTTCGGCGGTGATGACAAAGGGATTGCCCTCGCCGTCCTGGCCGCTCAGGCGCGGCTTGATCATGGCAAGGTCGTTATCAAGATGGCCCAATTGTTCAAAGCCCATGGTGACACGCGCCGGCTGGCGCTGGATGAAGAAAAACGCCAGCACCGCGGCGATCACCGCGAATGCCGCCACCTGCAAGGCCCGCTTCATCACGCCGACAAATTTGCTGTAGCGCAGAGCGTCCAGAGCGGTTGAGCGGGCGCGTGCCGACCAGTCGTGGCGCGGCAGGCGCAGCGCGTCCGCGGTCAGATCGCGCTCGGTGACCGGATTCATCCCAGCCCCGCGCGCAAGCAATCATGGATGTGCAGGACACCGACCGGCTTCCTGGCGCCGGCGCCCGCCTCCAGCACAAAAAGCTGAGTGATCTTGTTGTCCGTCATCTGCGCCAGGGCCTCGACGGCGAGCTGGCCGGGATGGGCGATTTTCGGGTTGCGGCTCATGACCGTGACGGCGGTCCGGCTTTCCAGATCCTTGCCCGCGTTGCGGCGGACATCGCCGTCGGTGACGATGCCCACCAGCGCGCCGGCGCCATCCACCACGCCGACGCAGCCCAGACGGCCCGACGCCATGGTGAGCAGCACTTCGCCCATGCTGGCGTCTTCGCGCGCCAGCGGAATTTCATCTGCCCGGTGCATCAGGTCTGCGACGCGGATCAGGGCGCGGCCCAGCGAACCGCCGGGATGAATGTCGCGATACTGGTCGGGCGAAAAGCCCTTGCGCTCCATCAGCGCCACCGCAAGAGCATCGCCCAGGGCCAGCATCATGGTGGTGGAGGTGGTGGGCGCCAGCCCATTGGGGCAGGCTTCCGGCGCGCGCGGCAGCAGCAGTTTCACGTCCGCGGCCTGCATCAGGGTGGAGTCGGGATTGCTGGCAATGCCGATCACCGGAATGCGAAAGCGCTTGGCGTAGGAAATCAAATCGCCAAGTTCGGCGGTTTCCCCGCCCCAGGACAGCATCAGCAGAACATCCTGGCGCGCGATGGCGCCCAGATCCCCATGGCTGGCCTCGGCGGGATGGACGAAATAGGCGGGCGTGCCGGTGGACGACAAGGTGGCGGCGATCTTGCGGGCGATGTGGCCCGACTTGCCCATGCCGCTGACAATGACCCGGCCCTTTGCCGCCAGCATCACGTCCACCGCGCGGATGAATTCGCCGTCCAGGACGGCGGCGAGCGCCCCCAGGGCATCGGCGGCATAGGCCAGCACCCGGTCGGCAGCACCCAGGTCGCCATCGCGGGCGGCCTTGAGCGGCGTGAGGGTGGATTTGCTTGGCGCCATTGCCTTGATATTGCTCCCGGATTCTTGCCTTGCAGCCTACCGTACCAGATGCTGCGGCGCCACACGCGAAATTCGTGCCAATTTGGCCCAATAGACCAAGGGGTTCAAGCCGAAGCCCGCAGACGACCAATTTGTAATGTGTCTTGTGGTTGTACAGGGACGCTCGCAGGGCTGGGCGGGAGCGCGCGATTTTGCCGGCCGGGCTGGCGGCTTGCGCCCCCGGCCGCAGCCCTCAATGGGCGAATATGTCGGTCTCTTCCCAGCCTTCCAAATCCAGTTCGGCGCGGGTCGGCAGGAAATCGAAACAGGCCTTGGCCAGATGGCTGCGGTTTTCGCGCGCCAGCATGGTGTCGAGAATGGTCTTGAGCTGGTGGAGATGCGCCACGTCGGAAGCGGCATAGGCCAGTTGCTTTTCGCTGAGCTCGGCGGCGCCCCAGTCCGAGCTTTGCTGTTCCTTGCTGATTTCGACGCCCAGCAATTCGCGCACCAGATCCTTCAGGCCGTGCCGGTCGGTATAGGTGCGCACCAGCTTTGAGGCGACCTTGGTGCAATAGACCGGCTTGCAATCCACTCCGAGATAGCGACGGAACATTGCGATGTCGAAGCGGGCGAAATGAAACAGCTTGGTGACCTTGGCGTCGCCGAGCAGTTTTTTCAGGTTGGGCGCGGCGTATTGGCCCACCGCGAACTGCACCGCATGGCAGACGCCGTCCCCGGCCGACAATTGGGCGAGGCAGAGCCGATCGCGGTTGGGATTGAGTCCCAGGGTTTCGGTATCGATGGCCACCAGCGGACCCAGATCGAGGCCGGCCGGCAAATCGCCCTTGTGCAGGTGAATCTTCATACAGGAACCATACGGAACGTGGGCCGGCTTTGCCAGCCTGCACCCGGCGCGCTTAAAATGCCGGGGATGGTCCCGCGCGCAACATGGCGGCAGAACCGGGCCGGCGTCACCGGCTCCGTGTTGCTGCATATCCTGGCCCTGGCGGTGTGGTTGTCCTGGTCGCTGCAGCATCCGGTGCAGACGGCCCCGCCGCTCAAGGCGATGCTGGTGGATCTGGTGAATTTGCCGGTGGTGGCGCCAGGCATCGCGGGCGGCGCGCCGCAAACCGCGCGGCCGCATCCGGCCAGCGCCCCCCGCATCAGCGGGGTCAGGCCGCAATCCGTCCAGCCGCCGCCCGATATCCTGGAGGCACGCATTGCCGCTCTGGCCGATCTCAGCATGCCCGCCAGCACCCTGCCCGCGCCCGACAATGACGGCACCACGGGCGGCACCGGTGATGGCGGCGGCTATGCCCTGGCCGATTTTGTGCGGGCGCAGATTCTGCGCCGCTGGTGGCCGGACCTGGATACGGGTGCTGCGCGCGGCACGCCGGTGGCGCTGCGATTGAAAATGACCCGCGCCGGCGTGATTTCTGATGTGCGCATCCTCGATCAACAGCGCTTCAACACCGACAAGCAATTTCACGGCATGGCGCTCAGCGCCCGCAATGCGGCGATCCTCGCGTCACCGATCGCACTGCCGCCGGGAAAATATGACGCGGTGACGGACATCGCAATCACGCTCGATCCCAAGGCGGTGCTTCACTAGGGCAGATCCCGGGCCACCCGGAATCCCGCCAGGCTGGAATAGTCATAATCGCCGTCGGGAGCGGCGCCGTTGCGTGACGCCGCGCGGACAAAGATCGGAACATTGTTCCAGGCACCGCCGCGCAGCACATGCCTGGCGCAGTCATTCGCAGGACCGCCGGCCGGCGAATCCCGCCAGGCGCCGCCATCAGCGGGCGCACCGGCATAGCTGGGGTGCCAGCAATCCGCCGTCCATTGCCAAGCATTGCCCAGCATGCCGTAAAGGCCAAAAGGATTGGGCGAAAAGGCATCCACCGGCGACAAAACATGATTGTCCCATTCGCTGCCGCAGCCATTGCAGTTGGCATTGGCGACACCGATGTCTTCGCCCCACCAGCGCGATGTGCCGGTTCCGGCACGGGCGGCATATTCCCATTCCGCCTCACTGGGCAGGCGGTATGGTCCGGCCCGGCTCGCCAGCACCGGATGCGCCGCTTTCACCTGCGCGTTCAACCAGGTGACATAGGCCTGGGCGTCTTTCCAGGACAGGCAAACCGCCGGCCAGCGCGGCGGCTCGTCCTGCGACGGCGGATAAGCCAATTCGCGGCCCTCCAATTTCCAGCCCAGCCCCAGCAGCGGATTGCACGGCGCCGGTTGATAGCGGCTGGCGCGCAGAAAAGTGAGAAACTCCTCGCTGGTGACATCGTATTTTCCCAGGGCAAAGGCTTTCACGGTCACCGCGTGCTGCGGTCCCTCGGAATCGAACCGGCCAGGCTCATGCGCCGGACTGCCCATCAGGAATTTTCCGGCCGGTACGCCCACCATCTCCGGGCATTGCGGACATTCGCGGAAGGTGTCGGCCTTGGCATGGCCCATTGCCAGAACCATAAGGACCAGCGCCAGGCACATCAGCAAGGGATGGCGCATCTTTAGGGCCGGTCCGCTATCAGGCTGCGGCAAAGCGAAATCAGGCTGTCCACCGCGACCGGCTTGGAGAGCAACACGCCGCCTTCCACCCTGCGGCTTTCCACCATCGGATTGGCGGAAACATAAATCACCGGCAGACCGGGCCAAGCCTTGCGGCAGGCATCGGCTACGTCCCAGCCGTCCACCGCGCCGCCCAGCCGGATGTCGGTGACCAGGAAATCCAGCCTTTCACCATCGGCCTGGGCCCCGGCGATGAATTTCAGGGCGTCTTCGCCCGTGCCCGCTTCCCGCACAGTCCAGCCGGCTGCCGTAAGCTCCTCCGCCAGCTCAAGGCGGATCAGCCATTCGTCCTCGACCACAAGTCCTGTCGGTTGCGTATTCGTCATTCCCGGCCACATGCTGCGTAGAGTCCGAACAGGCCTTGCTGGGTTTCGTTCCGCCAGGGATCGCGTGCTCCCGAAGGCAGGAACCTTCGCAGAAATGTCGCGTTTATGATCGTGCGCGGGTTGAGAAAAATCATGGGGCTGAGCAGCCAAATTTCCCTTAAGTCATTGTCAACGCAGGGTTCCGGGCACATTGACCGTCCGGCTTCGGGCTGGCAAGAACCCTGTACGGTTTCGCCCACAAGCCGGTGGGGCGCCGCATGTCATTGCATTTGGTAGCCCCGCCCCAAACCCTGGACATTCCTGGCGGGGGCGATGTGCTTCACGCCCTTCCCTTTGCCGCCTACACAACCGATTCCGAAGGACGCATCACCGCTTTCAACGAGGCGGCGGCAAGTCTGTGGGGACGCAGGCCGCATTTGGGCGAGGAATATTGGTGCGGCTCGCACAAGCTCTACTGGGCCGACGGACGGGCGATGGCCCATGACGAATGCCCGATGGCCGCGACCCTGAAGACCGGCGAGGCGGTGCGCGGCGCCGAAGCGATCCTGGAGCGGCCCGATGGCAGCCGCATTCAGTTCATGCCCTATCCGACCGCCCTCAAGGACGCCAAGGGCCGCGTCACCGGCGGCATCAATATCCTGGTGGACATCACCGACCGCATCAATGCCGACCGCGCCAACGGCCATCTGGGCGCCATTGTTGAATCGTCGGACGACGCAATCATTTCCAAGAACCTGTCCGGCATTATCCTGTCCTGGAACAAGGGCGCCGAACGCCTGTTCGGCTATAGCGCCGATGAAGCGATCGGGCAGCATGTCTCGATGCTGATTCCGCAGGACCGCCAGAACGAAGAGCCCGGCATCATTGAGCGCATTCGCAGCGGCGAGCGCATCGACCATTACGAAACCCTGCGCCTGCACAGGGACGGCACCCTGGTGGATATCTCCCTCACCGTCTCGCCCGTCAAGAACGCGCAAGGGATTGTGATTGGCGCGTCCAAGATCGCCCGCGACAATTCCGAGCGCAAACGCGCCGAGCAGGCCAAGGACCTGCTGCTGCACGAGATCAAGCACCGGGTGAAGAACACGCTGGGCACGGTCCAGGCCATCGCCGCCCAGACCTTTCGCGGCGGCCTGCGGCAGGATCGCGACGCGTTCAACGGACGCCTGCGCGCCCTGTCCGACGCGCATGACATTCTGACCCAGCAGGATTGGGACCATGTATCAATGCGCGACATGATCCAGCGCTCCCTGACGCCCTTCCGGGAAAAATGCACCGCGCGATTTGAGGTCTCCGGCGAGGATGTCATTCTGCGCGCCAATCCGGCGCTGCTGCTGGCCATGGCGATCCACGAACTGGCGACCAACGCGGTGAAATACGGCGCCCTGTCCAACGAAACCGGCACCGTGACGCTGGCCTGGAGCATCAGCGGCACGGGCAATGCGCGCAAACTTGCCATGGAATGGCGCGAGAATGGCGGCCCGCCCGTGGGAGCACCGGAACGCAAGGGCTTCGGCTCAACCCTGATTGAACGGGCCTTGCGGCAGGAAGAGGGGCGTTCCTGCTTCCAATTCCTGCCCGAGGGCATGGTCTGCAGCCTGGAAATGAAGCTCTAAATCCGGTTCGCGGCAGCAAGACTTTTGCGTTTTTTGGCGATAATCTGGCGCCATGTCGCTGAAGCTTCGCCTTCTTGCCTCCGTCGCCGCCCTCCTGGTGTTCGCGCTCTTGCTGGGCGGCGCGGTGCTGTGCTGGCAGGCCCGCGCCGCGGTGCGCGACGAAATCCGCACCACCTTTGCGGGCGCCCAGAAAGAAGTGGATGCCACGCTGGCCGGCGACGTCCAGCATACCCTGACCATGCGCCAGGTGATCGCCGCCCTGAATGGTGGACGCAATGTCCGCGGCTTCTTGCTGAACGAGCAGAACAATGTCGTCGCCGCCTCCCGCATCGCCGCCGTCGGCGAGCCGGCGCCCGCCTGGTTCGCCAGCCTGATTGCTCCGCCGCAATTGACGGCGCGGATCGCGATTCCGCTGCCGGGCTTTCCCTGTGTCCTGCTGCTGCAGAGCGATGCCGGAAACGAGATCGGTGAAATCTGGCAGCTGGTGCGCGACGCCTTCGCCGCCATGACGCTGTTCTCGGTCATCACCCTGTTGTTCGTCTGGCTGATCGTGGACCGGGCGATGGGATTCTTCCGCCGCCTCCAGGGCGGGCTCGGCATCATATCGGAGGGCGATTACGGCGCCCGCCTGACCGCCAGCGGGCCGCCGGAGTTCGCCGCCCTGGCCGAAGGCTTCAACCACATGGCGGCGCGGCTTTCCAGTTACCGCAAGAGCAACCATCGCCTTCAGAAGCAGATCCTCAGCCTGCAGGAGGAGGAGCGCGCCGAAATCGCCCGCGACCTGCATGACGAGGTCGGACCTTATCTGTTTGCCATCCAGGTGGACGCCGATGCGGTGGCCAAGTCCGGCAATGCCCAGACCCGCGAACGCGCCGGCGCCATCCGCGAGGCGGCGCTGCATATCCAGCATCATGTGAAATTCATCCTGCGCCAGCTCAGGCCGGTGGCCGGACTGGATTTCGGACTGGAAACGGCGATTGACGACATGATCGCCTTCTGGAAAAGGCGTCATCCCGACATCACCTTCGAGCGCAGGATCGATTTCGGCATCCATCTTGACCGCCGCAGCGAGGAAACCGCCTATCGCATCGTGCAGGAAAGCGTCAGCAATGCCGTGCGCCATGGCCGCCCGCATGTCGTCAGCATCGCGCTGGCGGAGGCGGAAGACGGCGTTCGCCTCACGGTCGAGGATGACGGAGAAGGCTTGGGTGCGACGGGCGCGCAAAGCGGCATGGGCCTGAAGGGCATGGCCGAGCGGGTGCAGGCCCTGAGCGGAAAGTTCACCATCGAAAACAGGGAACGCGGCGTGCGCGTCTGCGTCCAGCTGCCGCGCGCCGATGCGCGGGAAATGGAAGAGGCATGACGGCCATATTGCTGGTTGACGATCACGCCATCGTGCGCTCGGGCATTCGCAAGCTGCTGGCGGACCTGCCGGACATCGCCCTCAGGGAGGTGGCGACCGGCGAGGCGGCGCTGCTGGAACTGCGGGGCAATGAATTTGATCTTCTGATCCTGGACCTCAATCTGCCGGGGCTGGGCGGCCTGGAATTGCTGCGCCGGATTCTGGCGGCCTATCCGGGCTTGAAAGTGCTGGTGTTCTCGCTTCACACCGAGGCGGTCTATGCCGCTCGCGCCATGGAAGCGGGAGCGCGCGCCTATATCAGCAAGAATGCCGCGCCCGAGGAATTGCTGGAAGCGATCGAGACCGTGCTGGCCGGCGGCACCGCGATCGAGCGCGACATCGCCCAGGAACTGGGCACGCGCGGCGCGGAAGAAGATGCCTATCTGCGTCCCCTGACCCAGCGCGATATGGAAATATTGCGCCTGCTGGCCGACGGCAAAAGCCTGGCCCAGATCGCCGATGCGCTGGGCGTGGCCTACAAGACCGTGGCAAACACCCTCAGCCGCATCAAGGACAAGCTGGGCGTATCGCATACCGCCGACCTGATTCGCATCACCATCGGCCAGGGCCTGACCTGAGCGATGCACGTCCTGATCGCGTGCGATTCCTTCAAGGACGCCCTGACCGCGAACGACGTGTGCCGCGCCATCGCCAAAGGCTTTCTCAGCACCCATCCGGGCGCCGAAGCCACGCAGATGCCGTTGTCCGATGGCGGCGAAGGCGTCCTGGACATTTTGCGGCAGACCCTGTCGCTGACGCCGGTGGAACTGGAAGTCGCCGATCCGCTGGGCCGTCCTGTCAAAGCCAGCTATGGCATTTCCGCCGACGGCGCCACCGCGCTGGTGGAGATGGCCGAGGCATCCGGACTGCAGCGCCTGAGCGCGGCAGAGCGCGATCCGCTTCTCACTTCCACCTTCGGCACCGGTCAGCTCCTGGCGGATGCCCGGTCGCGCGGGGTGCGGAGGGTTCTGCTGGCGATCGGCGGCAGCGCCACCAATGATGCCGGCGTGGGCGCCGCCGCGGCGCTGGGCTGGCGGTTTCTCGACCGGACGGGCGCGGCCGTGAAACCGGACGGCGGCAGCCTCAAGGATATCGCGCGCATCATTCCGCCCGGGAAAATGCCTTTCGCCCAGATGGATGTGCTGTGCGACGTCACCAATCCGCTTTATGGCCCGGACGGCGCGTCCTGGATTTACGGCCGCCAGAAAGGCGGCGATGACCGGAGCCTGGCGCAACTGGATGCGGGGCTTCGCCATATCGCCGCGCTGGTGGAACAGCAGAGCGGCCGCGCGGGTCTTGCGCAAATCCGGGGCGCGGGAGCCGCCGGGGGCCTGGGCTTTGGCGCCCTCGCCTTCATGAACGCCACCCTCAAGCGCGGCATAGACATGGTGCTGGACCTGGTGAATTTTGACGCGGCGGCGGCGCGGGCCGATCTCATCATCACCGGCGAAGGCCGCATTGACGGCCAGAGTGGCCAGGGAAAACTGATCCAGGGTGTCTGCGCCAGGGCGAGAAGCGTGCCGGTGATCGCCCTGTGCGGCAAATTGTCGGCCAGTCCCGAGCAGATCCGGGCCATCGGCCTGACTTCGGCCTATTCCATCAACGAAACGGAAAAACCGCTGGCCGAAATGCTGGGAGCAACGGCGGGCAATCTGGAAAGGACAGCGGCGCGGCTTGCCGTCTGATGTGATATCAGGACTGCCATTGCATGCTAACGGTTCTGTGCGTTTCCATCGCGGGCCGGATCGTTTTCCCGAAGCCGATATTTTCTTGCAAGGATATTTTCATGACCCAATACGTTCCGTCGCGCCGCATTTTCATCGGCGCAATCCTGGCATTGACGCCCCTGAAGGCCCTGGCCCAGATCACCCTGCCAAATAATGTCGGCGGCCTGCTGAACCAGTTTCAAAAGGGGGGCGGCCAGAACGGGGCCGCCGGCGCGAGCGGTGCGAATCTGAGCCAGAATGAAATCGGCCTGGGGCTGAAGGATGCGCTGAAAGTGGCATCGCGCAATGTGATCGGCCGGGTCGGCAAAGTGGACGGCTATAACGGCGATGCCGCCATCCGCATTCCCCTGCCCGGGCCGCTACAACAGATCCAGAAGCCGCTCCAGGCCATCGGGGCCAATTCCCTGCTCGACGATCTGCAGTTGAAAATGAACCGGGGGGCGGAACAGGCGGCGCCAAAGGCTCTCAACATCTTCGTCAATGCCGCCTCGAACATGACCTTCGACGATGCGCGGACAATTCTGACCGGCGCAGCGGATTCTGCGACACAGTATTTCCGCCGCACCACCTCGGACTCCCTGACGACATCCTTTCACCCTATCGTGCAAACGGCGCTGTCGGGAGTGGGCGCGGTCAAGGCGCTCGGCGCCGTCCAGGCCAGGGCCAGCAGCATCCCTTTTGTGGGGCAAAAGGTGGGGAGCTTCGATTTGACCGATTTCACTGTCGGCAAGGCGCTGGACGGGTTGTTCCATTACCTGGCGGTGGAAGAGGCCGCGATCCGCACCGATCCCGTGGCCCGCACCACCGACCTGCTGAAAAAGGTCTTTGGCTGAGACGCGAGCCGCTTATTGCCGGTCCTTGCCGAAGCGCAAGGCAGCGTTCAGCAAGGCATCAATGTCCTGCTTCTGGGTACGATGATTGAAGAGAGCGGCCCGGATCGCCAGCTTGCCGTTTATGCTTGTGGTTGACGGCGCGGCGATCCCCGATTCCTGGATGTCCACGACAATCGCCGCATTGACCCGGTCGGGATCGGAGGCGCGATAGCGAAAGCAGACAATGTTGAGCTGGGCGCCCGCAAGCAGTTCCAGCGCCGGTTCGGCTTCGATCTGGGCCTGTAGATATTCCGCCAGGGCGCAGCTGCGGGCAATGGAGGCGCCGATGGCCTGCGCGCCCAGAACCTTGAGGGTGAACCAGGTCTTCAGGGCGCGAAAGCCGCGCGAGAGATCGGGTCCGAAATCGCAGGGCCATGGGCTGCCGGCGGAAAGCCCGCGGGTTTCGCGGCGCAGATAGGCGGCCGGTGATGCGAACGTCTCGTAGTGCTGGCGGCCATCGCGCACCAGCAGAAAACCGGCGTCGTAAGGCACCTGGCCCCATTTGTGAAAATCGAAGGCGATGGAATCGGCCTTGGTGATGCCCTTGAGGCGCGGCGCCACCGCCGGCGACAACATGCCGAGCGCCCCATAGGCGCCGTCAATGTGGAACCACAAACCCTCCTGGCGGCAGAGCGCGGCAATTGCGTCAAGATCATCGACGGCGCCCGCATCCACGGTGCCTGCCGAAGCCACGACAAGGAAAGGGGTGAGGCCCTCTTGCCGGTCGCGGGCAATCGCCGCCCGCAATGCCGGGATCTCGATGCGGAATCTTGTATCCGCCGCGATCAGGCGCAGGCTGGCGGCGCCAAGTCCCGCCAGATCCATCGCCTGGGAAACACAGCCATGAGCGGTCTGAGAGGCATAGGCGCGCAATTGGCTGCCCGCCGCGCCGATGCCGGACCGCCGCGCTTCAGGGCCCAGCCTGGAATGGCGGGCCACCAGGACCGCGAGAAGATTTGCCATCGAGGTGCCGGTGACGAAAAGGCCGCTGGCCTCCGGGGGAAATTCAAACAGTTCGCGCATCCAGGCCACGATCTGGCGTTCGACTTCGATCGGCGCCTGGTCGCGGCCGCCAAGATTGGCGTTCAATCCTCCCGCCAGCATCTCCGCCAGCATTCCGGCGGGCGTCCCGCCGCCCTGCACCCAGCCCATGAAGCCGGGATGCACATTTCCGCCGGCATAGGGAAGGACGTAATCCAGAAATTCGCCATGAACCTGTTCGAGCGCGGCCGGCGACCAGGGAAAGGCTTCGCGGAAATGGTCGCGCACAGTAGACGGGATCGGCTGCCACACCGGCCGCTCGCGGATCCCGGCGACATAATCGATCATGTCGTCCAGCATGCGGTGCGCCTGGCGGCGGAAGCCCGGCCAGTTCTGCGGATCCAGGGTCGGGTCCGGCGGGAAATCCGTCACGCGGCGCTCGCAGAATCCCGGCGGGCGCGGCGATGAAGCATGGCCTGCACGGCCTGGAAGATGAGCTGCATCTGGCCGGATTTGTAGGGGTAAACGCTGGGCGGATCCATGTCGTGCACGATGGCGCTGTTGTCCGCTTCAAACAGCAACAGCGCGCCGGTGCGGGTCTCGGCGCAGTCAATGATGAAATAATCCAGGCCGATCCGGGCGTTCATTTCGCCCAGGGCGGCGCCATGACGGATGGCAAAGTCCCGGTCAAAGCCGCGCATGAAATTCGCTTCCTCCAGACGATACGGCACACTGACCGCCATGTCGGCATTGAGGTACCAGACTTTCCACTCATCCGCGATTGCCATGTGGCAGGCATATGGCTTGCCGTCCACAAAAACGATGCGGTATTTGCGGAACATGCCGTCGGGGCTGGCATAATCCACAAAACGCGAAATGAAAAAGGTTTCTTCCGGCCTGCCGGCGAGATAGGCCTGCAATTCGGCGGCATCGGCGATTCGGCAAAGTCCGAAACCGGCATGCGATCCGGTGGGCCGGGCGATCAGCGGAAATACGCCGTCCCGGAGGACGTCCCGCAAGGACAAACGCCCGGCGGCGAGGTCCGTCATCTCGTTTCGCCCCAGCCGCGCGGTGCCGGGAACATCCAGGCCCGCAATGCCGTCCAGAAGGCCGCACAGGCGATCACGGTCCAGCATTCCGATCCGGCGCGGCTGATTGAGCACCGGGCGCGGCCAATTCGCCGCCAAGGCGTCGAGCATGGCCAGCACATCGCGTGTGGCGTCCGCGTCGGGCACAATGACGATGGCAATGTCATGATCCGGCATGGGACTGGGCAGCTTCATTCCCGGCGTGACATAACAGGTGGCCAGTTCGATGTCCGACCCCTCGAGCAGGAACTCGAGCGGTGTGTTGCCGCCGATATCCGTCACGGCCGCAAAGGCCAACACGCGCAAGCCGGGCCTTTTCACCCCACAGGGCAACCGATAAAGACGCCGATGCGAAAGCGATTCGAGTTGCAGCGCCAACCCGGTGGGCTGATCGCCGAGCAGTTGGGAAATCACCGACAGGTCCATTCCCATGCCGGCCCCGGCGGCATCCTCGGTGACTTTGTCCATCAGCTGGTGCCACAGCGGCCGCAGATCGCCACCGCCAAAGGCGGTTCGCGTCAAGCTCGCCAGTCCAATACGCGAGGTGCAGATGTCATCCCAGTTGGCGCTGAGAATTACGCGGTCGCTCATGGACGGAAATTTTCCAGGATTTCGGGATGATCGACAAGCCAGTCCAGCTTCTCGATGGCGGCGGCAAGATCGGCCAACTCTGGC
This sequence comes from uncultured Alphaproteobacteria bacterium, assembly GCA_903857685.1. Taxonomy (GTDB): domain Bacteria; phylum Pseudomonadota; class Alphaproteobacteria; order Micropepsales; family Micropepsaceae; genus Rhizomicrobium. The sequence continues at coordinate 2,458 of CAIOFO010000041.1, read as the reverse complement.
GCGAGCGCCTGCCCGGCGCCGGCTTCGCCGCGCGACCAGCAACGGACCGCCAGCCGCGCGGAAGCGCACAAGCGCAGCGCGGCGCCTGGGCGATGGCGCAAGGCCACGGGCTGACCGATCTGGCAGAGCCGCGCCGCGATGCGGCGCTCATCGTCATCCGCGCCGGACGGCAGGAAGCGGGAAACGTCCTCACCCATGGCGCGGTAAAGCCGGCCGCATTGCTCCAGGTTGAGCGCTGTGCCCTGCCGGTGCGGCAGGAAGGAAAAAATCGTCTGGTGGCGAAATTCGCCGTCATGCCCGCCGTCTGCACCGGGACTTTCCAGAAGTTCCAGATGGCGGGATTGCCCGATCATGCGGCGGGCGCTTTGCTCAAAGCATTCGAACAGCGCTTGCCGGAACGATGCCGGAATTTCGAAATAGGCCGCCATTTCCGCCAGCGCCGCTTCCCAGCGCAGCCATTGGCCGTAATGCGGTTCCGGCGCGAACGCCGCGCGCAATCCCGGCCAGCAGAGCGGCCAGTCGAACCTTGAACTGTAATCGCGCAAGCCCTGCGGAACGGCACGGATCGCGCGGGCTGGCTCGGCCAGCGCGGGCGGCACCAGCAGCGCGCCGCTGAAGGCCGGTCCGGTGAAGAATTTGGAACCCGTGATCATGACGAGATAGCCATGCGACAGATATTGCTCCAGCTGTTTGCGGCTGAGCCGCATCTGGCAGGCGTCCACGACGATGCAGACATCGTCCGGCCAGGCTTGCGCCAGCGCGGAAACACAGTTTTCGCCGGGCGCGGTCCAGCCCAGCTTAGACGAGTCCATGATTTGCAGCAGGACCTTTTCACCCCTGCCGACCGCCGCCGTCACCACCCGGCGCACTTGCGCGTCCATCTCGTCCCTGGAACGAAGATGCCCCTGGCCGTCGCAAAAATTGATCGCCTCGGTCCGCACCCCGGCGGCCAGTTCCGCAACCGGCAGGCCCTTGCCCACCGCCACGCCACACGCCGTGCGGTCGCTGAAGTGTTCGCCGCGCGCGGTATGGACGGTGCCGCTGCCGGTCTGGTCCGCGCCCACGACAATCGTGGTCAGAGGCGTGCCGAGCAAGGCCTTCACCAGGAACAGGGTCTGAAGCTGGGCATCGGTGCCCGACGGGGAAAACACGACCTCGACATCGCGCAGCCCCAGCTGGCCGCGAAGTTCGTTGCGTGAATTTTCCACAGCGTCCTCAAATCCCAGCAAGTCCGGCTGGACCGCCAGCGAAGACCATAGGCGGGTGCGGGCGTCATTCGCCCGGGCATAGCCGCGTTCGGAGATGGAGCTGGCCGTGGACGATGCAAAATCGATCACGTCCGGGCGTGGAAACGGCGTGCAGCCATAGCTGTTGCGGCCGGCGGAGCGGGTCAGGTTCAACCGGGCATCGCCACCGCTGGTGAGCAGGACTTCCAGCCTCTGCCGCACCAGAGCCAGGCAGAAGGGTTCGCGGCCGCGCGATGGCGCTGGCACGGCATTGGAGGCAGGGGCCTTTTTCAGGAGTCCCATTTGGCCGTTGCTGCGAAATGGCGAGGTTGCATGCAGCCCTTCAGGACAATGCTGGCCCGCTATGGTTAATTTTGACTTTCCGGGAGGCGGCGAGGCCGCGGCGCCGGTGTCGCATGGCCGCCAGCCTTGGAAATTCCGGAACAGTCCCAGCGCCTTAGGGAACTATACCAATTGGAGAATTGGCCGCGGAAAGGCGCGCAGAAAATATGCGGTGTCGGCGCCTGCGGCCGGGGACGCGGCCATGGTCGCCAGATAATGGGCTGCGTGAAAATCCTCATCGTCGAGATGGATGACCAGGTCCGGCATTGCCCGCTCGATCAGCAGGTTCCGCTTGGCACCGATGGTCGGGCGCGGCCCGGCGCGAAGCTGATAGCGGACGCGCCGATCGCCCGGGCCGGAAAAAAAGCCCTAGGGCTCCGGGCTGTCATCCAGGATCAGCCATTCGAAATCCTGCACAGTCTGGCGCAGCGCATTGGCATGCTGTAACGTGAACGATGCTTCGTGCCGGCCGGAGGGTGGGAAGATGGAAACGGACGGGCGGGACGTCCGCACAAAATAAAGCAATTCATATGCGCATCGCCGGATCATTGACCTGGATCAATGCCGAACAAATCAGCCGCCACCAAGCTAAGCGTTAAACTACTGAGCTTGGCTGGAGAGGCAAATTGCCAGCTTTGTTTGAACCAAAGAGATGAGGTGCATCATGCGTCTGGTTACCCTGCTTGCGACGGCGGCATCGGTCTGCGCCGTGTCCCTGACATTCACTGCTGTGCCCAGCCAAGCGGCATCCATCGGCGACAAGACCGCCCAGAAGCAGGCCGAGATTCCCACTTGCAGCCACAAGATCGGCGCCCTGGCCGTGCGTGAGCCGGACAATCACTGGTGGGAAGGCCTGGGACTGGTATCGCCGGAAGCGCTGCTCAAGGTCT
>CAIOFO010000040.1 GCA_903857685.1 uncultured Alphaproteobacteria bacterium | reverse complement strand
TGCCCTGTGACATCGCCACCTCAATCTGCCGTAGCAGCGTCACAATCTGCTCCGGCGTCGGTCTCTTCTTCGGCATGTCCAAGCTCCTTTCCAAGCCAATTTCTATCAATTCGCTTGGTACAAAAAGAGCCGGGCAGGTCACGGAAATCGTTGCTGAATTTGGCCGCAGCACGGAATCGCAGAGAGAAAAGCACTGGTATGACGAAAATAGCCTGCCCTGGTCATAGACTTAGCAACCGAACTGGCGAATGTTGATTTTTGGAGAGGTATCAGATTGGGAGGCCGCCGCCATGCAAGGCGAAATCTCATTCAACAATGGAGCCCAAGTCACATGGTAATCAATCTGAAGAAATACACGGCCATCGTTATCGCCAGCGCGGCAGGCCTCAGTGCATCGAGCGCCCTGGCGGCCGATGCGGCGAACGGCGCCAATGTCTTCAAGACCAGCATTTGCTCGGCATGCCACGCGGTGACCAAGAGCGGCACCAATCCGGTCGGTCCGAATTTGTTCGGTGTCGTCGGACGCAAGGCAGGCACCCTGGCCGGATATGCCTATTCACCGGCGATGAAGGCTTCGGGAATTACCTGGGACGAGGGTTCGATCGCGAAGTACGCGATGTCGCCCGCGACCCTCATTCCCAACAACAAAATGGTTTTCGCGGGCATCAAGAAGCAAAGCGATGCCGATGATGTGGCGGCCTATCTTGCCACTTTGAAGTGAAGTTACGACACGAGAACGACGGGATTTGCTATGAGGGCGGGGTTCGGAAGATGTTGAAAATAGTTCGCGGCAGCGGATTCTTTGTCTTGCTTCTATTGGGTGTCCTGTGTTTGGGCGCGGCAAATCCTGCCATGGCGGCGGATGCGGCTTCTACAGTCGCAAAATCGACGGCCGCCGCCGATGCGGCGCCGCCGGGCGCGATGTATTCCCAGCGCGGCTCCGCCACCTGCCTGCAATGCCACGGCCAGGCGCCGGTGACGGACATCCTGCAGACGCCGCACGGAACCAAAGGCGACGCGCGTACGCCTTTCGGCCAGCATGAATGCGAATCCTGCCACGGACCCAGCGACGCCCATGCCTCCGGGTTCGCCGCCGGCAAGCCCGCTTCCCCCAGCATCGTGTTCAAGGGCCCCAATACATCTCCTGTCGCCGTGCGCAACCAAGTCTGCCTGAGCTGCCACCAGGACAGCGACCATGCCTCCTGGGTCGGAAGCAAGCATCAGATCAACGATCTGGCCTGCGTCAGCTGCCACACCATCCACGTCACCAAGGATCCGGTGCTGGTTAAGGCGACGCAGCCGCAAGTGTGCTTCACCTGCCATGCCGAACAGCGTGCGCTGACCCTGCAGAACTCGCATCACCCGATTCGCGAGGGCAAGGTGGTCTGCTCGGATTGCCACAACCCCCATGGTTCGGCCGGTCCCAATATGCTGCGGAATGTGCGCGTCACCGACCTCTGCTATGGCTGCCACGCCGACAAGCGCGGCCCGAATCTGTGGGAGCACCAGCCGGTTCGCGAAGACTGCACCAACTGCCATAATCCGCATGGCTCCGCGAATCCGCGGCTGCTGAAGGAAAAGGTGCCGTTCCTGTGCTTTGACTGCCATGCGGCGACCAACGATATGGGCGGCGAAGGTGTCTCCCATGCCGGTCTGGCCGGCGGCGCCCAGTTCTACACCATGGGCGATCGCAGCTGCCTGAACTGCCACTCCCAGATCCACGGTTCGAACAGCCCCAGAGGCTCTACTTTCTTCCGCTAAGAAAGGCATAATATGTCAAGGCTCTCAGCACTTAGAATCGCAGCCTTCGCAAGCGTCAGCCTGCTGGCGCTAGTTGGGGCCGCTCAGGCCCAAGATAATGGCGCTGCCGCCGCAGCAGCAGCGCCAAAGGTATCCCTGGGCGAGGTCACCCTGGGAGCGGTAGGGGTGACGGACACATCCGCCGCCTTCGGCCGCTACAACGGCCTGGCCAATTCGGGCGCCGAATTGACCGGCGGCTGGAATCTGCGCTCGCGCGATGCCTGGGACAGCGGCGGAACGAATTTCTGGAATTCTACCGGCGATAACATCAGTGCCGGGTTGCGAAAGATTGCGCCCGAGGCGTCGGCCAGTTTCACGACCGGCGAGCAGGGCGCATGGCAACTGTCCGCATCCTATGATGCGATGACCTATGCCGCGAGCAACAACTTCACGACCATCCTGGATTCGCGCGGCAATCTTGTCACCGGCTATCAGAACGCGCTCATCCAGCAGAATGCCTATTTCACCAATGTCGCGGCAAGTCCGGGCACGCTTTTCAGCGCCTACAACGCCAGCACCCATCTCGCCACCGCCAACCCGATCACGGCCTATGGCCCCGGCAACATGGTGGTGGACACAATCGGCACCCGCCGCGACAAGGGCAGCCTGGACGGCGCCTACTATATCGGCGACTGGTCCATCACCACGGGCCTCAGCGACGAGCACAAGGAAGGCACGCTCGAACAGACCATGACCACGGGCGGCAACAATGCCGGCATGGTCGCGTTCCCGATGCCGATCAATTACGACACCACCATCTATACCGCCGCCGCCGCCTACGATACCGACAACCTTCAGGCGAAGTTTTCCTATCAGCATTCGAACTTCGTCGATCACAACGGCGCCGGCTATGCGTTCCAGGGATGGAACTTCTCCGCCTATAACAATCCCACTGCCAAGACCTTCACCAGCTACGCAAAAAACGGCAATTACAGCCTGCCGGCCAGCAACCAGGCACACACTTTCACGGGAGAGCTTGCCTATAATTTTGACTCGACGACGCGCATTGCCTCGACCGCCGTCTACGGCATCCAGATGCAGAACGCGTCTTTCGTGGAGTCGACGGATATCGGATACATAGCTTCCGTGCCAGGTCAGCCGCTGGCGGCGCAGCTGGGATCCAATCCGACATCGCTCAATGGACTGGTTGAGACGTTCTTCGGCAATGTCGTATTCACGGCCCAGCCGCTACCCAAATTGAATGTCAAGGCCAGCTACAAGGTCGATGCGCGTTCCCCCCATACAAGCGCGAAGTTCATCTATGGCGACCCGACGGATACGACCGCGCTCAAATTCCGCCAGGCGGTGCCGGCATCCTGGACCAAGCAGGAAGTCTCGCTGACCGCGGACTATCATCTCCTGCCTGAAACCAAGGTCTCTGTCGGCTACACCTACCGGGACGCGGTACGGTCCAACGCCATCACGCATGTCGCCGAGGACAATGAATTTACCGCGGATATCCGCTCTTCGCTGTCGTCGGGAATTACCGGGTCGCTCAGCTATCTTCATGCCAACCGTTCGGCATCCAAGCCGGACTACAGCCTGTGGCTGACGCAGATTCAGTCTGACTGCGGAAGCACCCTTGTCGGGCTGGGATGCCAGCAAGTTCCCTATTACGAGGCGGCGCGCGTCCAGGATACGGTCAAGGGCAATCTGACCGGAATGCTCGGCGAACAGACGTCCTTTACCCTGTTCGGGAAATACAACAACGACAGCTATCACGATCCGCTGGCTGTCTATCAGGCGAGCGCCAGCCTGCCCGTCACCACCAATCCCAGCGTCGGGCTCAACCGCGATTACAGCATCCAGGCCGGTCCGGATCTGGCCTACCAGATTGACGCGACCGACGAGGTTCACTTCTTCTATACGTTCCTGCGCGAATACCGGAACATGCGGGCCCTGAATGCCCAATCGGTAGTTGGCGGCAGCAACGAATATGCGGTGGCAAGCACCTACGACATCCATACCGTGGGCGCGGGCGGCACCTGGCAGGCAAGCGACCAATTGAAAATTGTCGGCGACTACACTTTCTCCTACGCTGGCCAGGCATTTGCGCAGAGCGGCACCTGGAACCTCAATTTCCAGGGCGATCCGTCACTCTCCACCAAGGACGCGGACAACCAGGTCAAGGTTCATGCCCTTTACGAATATTCACCGCGCACGACCTTGTATCTCGGGTATCAGTTCGACAGCGTCAGCATGACGGATTTTGCCCTGGTCGGAAAACTCGCGGGTTTTGTGCTGACCGGCGATTTAGCGCCCAAGTACAATATCAGCACGGTGTCGGCGGGATTGACCCTCAAGCTCTAGTGGATATTGGCTTTGGTCCATAGAGGCCGCCTCGCGGCGCTCCAAACGGGGGGTGTTGGCGGCTCACGGCGGGCGGCCCGGCTCAGGTGCCAACGCGTTAAGCCGCCAAATCCGGCACCATCTGTGGCTGCTGGCGCGTCTATGGTATAGAAGGCTCATGCCTTGCCAGACCAGCGCCTTGCCTTGGCAAGAATACTTTCAGCCAATTGATTCAAATCAAGCAACTGCGACGCGTTATTGGCGAAATAGACTCATTGTTTCATCGGTTAGGGAAGGCTTTTCGACAATGCAAGTCGCTGTCCGGCTTACGGGACAATCGGGTTCCAGAGAATGATTGCTGAAATCGGACATTTTGCGCTGATATTGGCGCTTTTGGTGGCGGCCGTTCAGTTGACCGTTCCCCTTGTGGGCGCCGGCAGGGGCGACCCCGTGTTGATGAGCGTGGACCGTCCGTCGGCTATCGCGCTGTTCCTTCTTGTCAGCTTTTCCTTCGGCGCGTTGATCTGGCTGCACGTCACCAGCGATTTTTCCGTGCTGAACGTGGTCGAATACAGTCACACGGACAAGCCGCTCCTCTACAAGATTACCGGCGTCTGGGGCAGTCACGAAGGCTCCATGATGCTCTGGACCTTCATTCTCGTATTGTACGGCCTGGCTGTCTCGATTTTCGGGGGCAACCTGCCGCCCGGACTGCGCGCGCGCGTGCTGTCCGTGCAGGGGATGATCGCCTTTGCATTTCTGCTGTTCATCCTGCTGACTTCCAACCCCTTTATCCGTGTCGATCCGGCTCCGCTTAACGGCAACGGTCTCAACCCGCTGTTGCAGGATCCCGGTCTCGCATTCCATCCCCCCTTTCTCTATCTGGGCTATGTCGGCTTTTCGATGGCGTTCTCGTTCGCCATCGCCGCTCTGCTGGAGGGCCGCGTGGACGCGGCATGGGCCCGGTGGGTACGCCCCTGGACACTGGTTGCCTGGTGCGCGCTGACGCTCGGCGTCGCCATGGGGTCGTGGTGGTCCTATTACACATTGGGCTGGGGCGGCTATTGGGCCTGGGACCCGGTCGAGAATGCCTCCTTCATGCCGTGGCTGGCGGGAACCGCGCTTCTGCATTCCGCCATCGTGGTCGAGAAACGCGATTCCATGAAATCCTGGACGATTTTCCTGGCGATCATCACATTCTCGCTATCGCTGCTCGGAACCTTCCTGGTGCGCTCGGGCATTCTGACCTCGGTGCACAGTTTCGCCGTCGATCCGCGGCGCGGCACCTTCATATTGGGCCTGCTGATCACGGTGACGGGCGGCTCCCTGGTCCTCTATGCTCTCCGGGCGCCCGCCTTGAAAGCCGGCGGACTGTTTACGCCCATCTCGCGCGAGGGCGGACTGCTCTTCAACAATATCGTCCTCAGCATTGCGGCGGCCACCGTGCTGCTGGGCACGCTTTATCCGCTCCTGGCCGACGCATTGAATTTGGGCAAGGTGTCAGTGGGGCCGCCTTATTTCAACCTTGTGATCACGCCGCTGCTGGTGCCGCTGATCCTGGTAATGGCCATCGGACCGCTGCTCTCCTGGAAGCGCGGAAATCTCGCGGCGGCAATGGCGAAGCTCAGATTTTCCCTTGCCGTCATGGTTGTGACGATCGTCGCAACCCTGTGGGCCACTGGCCTGTCGTCCCGCGGCTTGCTGGCGGCGTGCGGCGTGGGACTGGCCGCCTGGCTGTTCTTCGGCACCCTGAGCGAATGGACGTCGCGCATCGGACTGTTCCAGCGTTCCTGGAACGATGCCTTTCATCGGGCCTTGCATCTGCCCCGCGCGGCCTATGGCATGACGATCAGCCATCTGGGACTGGCGGTCGTGCTGCTTGGCGTCACCGGATCGCTGGCGTGGCGGACCGAGTATCTGCAGGTCATGCATCCCGGCGAAAGCGCCCAGGTGGCAGGCTACCAGCTCAAATTCCTCGGCACCGAAGACGGGATCCAGGGTCCCAACTATGTCTCGACGCGCGCGACCTTTATCGTCACCCGCGAAGGCCGCTACATTACCGATCTTCAGCCGGAGCGGCGCATGTTCGCCAATCCGCCCCAGCCATTGTCGACCGTGGCGATTCACACCAATCTGATCAGCGATCTTTATGTGGTGCTGGGCGACCCCGCCGAAAAAGGCGGATTTGTCATTCATATCTATCACAATCCGCTGATACCGGTGCTCTTCCTGGGTGCGCTCCTGCTGGTGCTGGGCGGCGTCGTTTCCCTGACGGACAGGCATCATCGCGTCGGGGCGCCGCTGCGCCGGGCGCTGGCCAGGATCCAGCCGCAACCGGCAGCAGCAACGGCTGCGGCCGCAGCCATGGCTGTCTTGCCCACTGGACCCAAGCCGTCGCGAAGCTGGGTCTATCGCGTCCCGGTTCTGGCGTTTGTCGGTCTGGCGGGAATTTTCGTCTATCGGCTCTATCTCGCCGAAGAGGGATTTACGCCGGATTTGATTCCGTCGGTCCTGATCAACCGGGCGGCGCCCGCATTCGACTTGCCGCCCCTATTCGACGGCAAGCCCGGCCTCAAGACCGCGGACTTGCGAGGCAAGGTCACACTGGTGAACTTCTTCGCTTCCTGGTGCGCCCCCTGCCGGGAAGAGCATCCGGTCCTGTCGCAGATTACGAAGGCGGGAATAATTCTGGTTGGAATAAATTACAAGGACCGTCCGCAAGACGCCACGGCGTGGCTGACGGAGCTGGGCAATCCCTACAACCTGATCGCCACCGATTTTAAGGGAAGCGCCGGGATCGATTTCGGCGTCTATGGCGTGCCGGAATCCTATCTGATCGACAAGCAGGGCGTCATCCGCTTCAAGCAGACCGGACCGCTGACGCCGGACGACATCAAGAACAAGTTGATCCCCCTGGCGGAGAAGCTGAACAAGTGAAGCACGGCCGGTCTATCCCCCTGGCGACGGCAATCCTGACGCTGCTGCTGTTCGTGGGCGGCACGGCCGGGCCTGCCTGGGCGATCCGGCCGGACGAGGTGCTGGCCAATCCCGTGCTGGAAGCCCGGGCCCGGGCCATCGGAAGCGAGCTGCGCTGCCTGGTTTGCCAGAATGAATCGATCGATGATTCCGATGCCGACCTTGCGCACGACCTGCGCCTTTTGGTGCGCCAACGCCTGCTGGCGGGAGATTCCGATGAGCAAGTCAAGCAATATATGGTGTCCCGCTACGGGACCTACGTCCTTCTGAAGCCGCCCTTCAATCTGGATACTGTTTTTCTGTGGCTCGGACCATTGGGATTTCTGGTGTGCGCGGCGGGAGCTGCCGCGGTGTTCTATCGCCGCAGCGCCCTGCTGCCGCAGGAAGCCACGCAGTTTTCTGCGGATGAAAAACGGCGCCTTGCCGCTCTGACCGGAGAAGATTCAACCAAAACTGGGGGAACATGACGATGTTGTGGCTCGTCTTTGCAATACTGACCTTTGTCGTCCTCGCGGTATTGATATCTCCCCTGCTGATCAGAAAATCCGGCGAGGCGATGGCCCGCGTCGAGTATGATATTGTCGTCTATCGCGATCAGCTGGGGGAAATCGCCCAGGAGGTCGAGCGCGGTCTCCTGAGCGAATCCCAGGCCGAAGCGGCGCGCGCCGAAATTCACCGCCGCATGCTGGCCGCCGAGGACGCCGATTTGAAAATCGCCCCGGCGCGGAAAGACCGCCGCCTGCAGCTGGCGGTCATCGCCGCCATCGTCATCATGGTGCCGGCGGGAGCCGGCACGGTTTACGGCTTCCTGGGTTCGCTGAAGCTGCCGGGAAAGCCCTATGCCTCGCGGATGACCAACGACGCGCAATTCGTGGCGCTCTCCGCCGCGGACAAATTGAAAGCGCAGTTGCAGGCAAGCCCCACCGCGGATGGCTACAAGAACCTGGCCAGCATGTATTTTTCCGCCCACAATTATCCCGAAGCGGCTTCCGCCTACCGGCGCGCGATTGATCTTGGCTCAACCGACGCGGCGACATGGTCGGCGCTTGGCGAATCGGTCGTGATGGCGAATAACGGCTCGGTCGTGCCCGAAGCCATGGCGGCCTTCACCCACGCGCTCAATGCGGATTCGCGCAGTGAGCGCTCCCGCTTTTACATGGGGCTTGCCGAGGAACAGATCGGCAATCTGAAAAAGGCCGTCGCCATCTGGCGTGATTTGGAGAAAAGCAGCGATCCCGGCGCGCCCTGGATGGGCATGGTGCGCGAACATATTACTTTCTTTTCCAAGCAAGGCGGCTTCGATCCCGCTTCGGTGGCGCCCAGCCCGCCTGATCCGGGCGCCATGACCGCAGCGATTTCCGCCATGGGCAGTGCGCTGCAGAACAAGACCGGCGCGGGAACAATGCCGCCTGCCCCGGCGGCGGCCGCTCCGGCGGATGCGGCGGCGCCCGGCGCAGCCCAGGACATGACGATTCAGGGCATGGTGGCCAAGCTTGCCGGGGAAATGGAAAAAAATCCCGGTGACGCGGACGGCTGGAGACGCCTGGCGAATGCCTACAATGTGCTGGGCGAGCAGGACAAAGCCCGGCAGGCCATCGACCACGCCGTCCGGCTGCAGCCCCGCAATGTGGCGATTCTTCTGATGCTGGCCAAGATCCAGAAGGCTGACGCCCCGCCTGGAAGCGAAACACCCACTGATTTCCTGGCTACCATGCAAAAGGTTCTCAAGCTCGATCCGTCAAATTCCACGGCGCTCTATTTTATCGGCGTGGAAGAGCAGGAAAACGGCCGACAGGAACAGGCGCGCGCGATGTGGAACAAGGCGCTTGCCAAAATCGCGCCCAATGACCCGCTGCTGGGAGATATTCGCGATCGTCTCGCCCTGCTGCCGAAAGAAACAAAGGGACATTAGAGCCAACCGGATCGCCTCCTGGGCATCCCAGTGACCAACGCCGGAAGAGTCCGGCGTTGCAGCGGGTCATTGCCCGGTCCCTTCTCACAAGCGTGCGAAAAAGAGGCAATTTTTCGAACCGTGACGAGGGTTGATTCAGATCAAGGAATATTGCGCCGGGGCAATCTATCATCGCTTTGACAGCGATTTCAGAGGTGAATGCCATGAAAATGCATTGGGTTTTGGGGGCGGTTTTTTCCGCAGCGACCATGCTCGGTTCCTCAACCACGCTATATGCCCAGGACGTCACGCGCTCGATCTGGGATGGCGTCTACTCCTCGGCCCAGGCCGATCGCGGCAAGACGGCATATTCCAGCAACTGCGAAAAATGCCACGCGGGATCGCTGGACGGCATGGATGAAATACCGGGGCTGAAAGGTCCTCACTTCATCGCCGACTGGGAAACCCAGACGGTTGCCGAACTGGTGACACGCATCCGTTCCACCATGCCGATTGACAATCCCGGCGCGCTCAGCACCGCGACCGTGACGGATGTGGTGGCTTACCTTCTGCAACAGAACCAGATGCCGGCCGGCAGCGCCGAACTTTCCCCCGACGCGGGAATGGCGGGCCAGATTCGCATCAATGCCGTGAAGCAGGCCGCGAAATAGGCCAAGTCCCGTTACGCGCCCCTCGCAAAAGACCGATAATCGGTTTGTAAATCAATCGGTTGGAGGCGGCGCTCTGTAGCGGCAAGGCCTTTCAGTGGTTGGGACCCGCACCGGCCCCACCGGACAAAAATCCGTTGGTGAACCCCACCGGGCCACACACATTCCGTATTCTGCTCCACGCCTCGTCAGCATCCATGTGTCCATCAAGCCGGGCCCGGAATATCTCGGATATCGTCACCATGTCACAGCTATGCGGTGATAGCCGCAGCGACGTAACACCCGCGGCCTTGAGCTTGTCGATATCATCCACGGTGCAGCAATAGGAATGAGACAAGGTCTGCACGCCATTTATGGACAAGAAGTTTTTGCCGTCCATTGTCTTGACGTCGAGCCCGTCGCTGTCCTGCAGGCATACCAGGCGGCAGGAATCCTTGGTTCTGCTCGCAATCCGCGCGTGGTAGCACCGCCCCGATATGGCCAGCGGTATCCGGCCGAATGACCAAATTTCGCATCCCATATCCAGCCCGCGCGCGGCCTGGGCCAGCGATTCCACGGCCCCAAGGGACAGCTCCGGCGGCAAACATACCGATGATGCGCCAAGCCCCGACAGAAACTGCAATGTCCCTTCATTGTAGACATTGACGAGGGGGCCGATCCGGAACCGCTGCCCCGGGCGATGATACGCCAAAGCGGTAAAATCATTTATCTCGCATTCCAAATGCGCGTTGTTCGCGATGCCGGCGCATTCCTTGCGCTCGCGCAGAAGCGTGATCAATGCGCCGGTGCTCAAGACGACGGACTTCCCGCCTCTCTGCAAACGATCCGCCGTTTCGGCAATGACGTCCGGACTGATTTCAGTTCGCTTCGAACATACCACTTCGCCAAGACATACGACATCCACGGGCGCCTCGTCCGCAAGACGCGCGTAAAAATCGCGCCACTTGTCCCGGGGCCAGTTGAAGAGCAGGGCACCTACCGTCAGCCCGACATGTTGCGCCGCCGCGTCGCGATCCATCACGGACACTTGGGCGATCCCGCAACACGCGTCAATCGATAATCTACCGCCATTTCTTCTGGTATGCTCCCTCTGTTGTCGCCTGGCCTTCGCTGAGGCGGTAAAACTGCAAATGTTCCATCGGCAGTCCCGCCGCATGGTTGTCAATACAGCGGCGTAGGCCGCGCACGACCGCAGAAACATAAGCTCGGCTGCGTTGGCGCCCCTCGACCTTGACCGCGGTCACCCCTGCATCGGCCAACGGAGGGATCAGGATCGACGCATCAAGGCTCTTTGGGTCCTCAAACACATGGCCATGATACTTGCCCGCGCTGAAGCACCCCTTGCAGACCGTCGGATATGGCGCCGGGCTGCCCGATCCGACGCGATGAATGATGAAATCGCCAAGCAGCGATTCGAGAAATCCTCCCTCTTCGCGATATTGGACGTGGCCGGCCGGCGAACAGACACCATTCAGGTTCGGCGATTCCCCGGTTACATAGGACGACAGAGAACAGCGGCCCTCCGCCATGACGCATAGCCCGCCAAATACGAACGCTTCCGTTTCACAATCGATCTCGTCGTTGATGGCGCGAATGTCCTGAATGGTCAGCACGCGAGGCAGAACGACACGCCTGACCCCGAATGTGCGGGCATAGAAGCCGATACTGTCGGCGTTTGCGGCCGCGGCCTGGACCGAGAGATGCCTCCTCAAACCCGGATGGCGCCTGGAAGCGTAATCCAGCAATCCGATATCGGCCAATATCAATGCGTCCGCGCCAAACCGGGCACTGTCATCAATCGCTTCGTGCCAGATCCGCTCCGCACCGGGACTTGGGAAGGTGTTTATTGCGACAAAAACCTTCACTTCCCGGTCGTGAGCGAACGCTATCGACTCCTCCATCTCGGCCCGGGAAAAGTTCAGTCCCGGAAAATTTCGCGCATTGGTCGCGTCCCGGTATCCGCAATAGACGGAATCAGCGCCCGACTTTATGGCCGCCCGCAGCGCGGCCGGCGTCCCGGCAGGACAGACAAGTTCCAATCGTGAACGGCCGCTATTTCTGGTCAAGTTGCTTGCCGCAATGATTTGTTGCCGGTCAGCCGTTCCGCGATCGAAATCACGGTCGATGCGGATCTGGCCACAAGGGGGCGAAATGGCCCGAAAAGTCCGGCGAACTCCGAGACCAGGTCTATTTCGGCGGCATCAATCGCATTGCGAAGCGCCAGGATAGCCTCGGTATCGCCTTCTATCGAAATATCGCGGGAAAAGAAAAGCGCATCGCCGTCCAGGTTTCCGTGAATCATTCCAAGAAGAGCCTTGATGGGTCCCGCCACGCGCGCGTCCCAAACGCAGGGGGCCGATCTGCTACAGCATTCGGCAATTCCCGACGTCATGGGCTGTATTCGGAAAACCACCGGCAAATCGACCGGATCGATCAGAAATACTGCGGAAGCGCCGCTTCCCATTCGTTCAAGCAGGTCCGGATGGTTGCGCCTTATCGCATCCATCAAATGCGTCAACGCCAGAGACATCAGCCCAAGCGGGGCGAACTGGCTTGCGCGCCGGGGCGACCATAGCTTCAGAATCGGGTCACCGTGTCGCGCCATATTTCTACGAGAGTTGATTGCAGCCCGTTGCATATTGATCTGAATCAAATTGCGACAATCTCGCCGCGTTATAGTCACCCACATAGGCAATCGGGTCGAAGCGGTGTATGTGCCTCGCTCGCCGCGAAAAAGCCGAGAACTTAGGTGAGACAGCATGGATTCAGGTTGTACAGCGTGCCCCATTCGAGAGACCAGTTTCTGCAACGCCGTTACGGATTGCGATCTTGACGCATTCTCAAAACAGCGCACTACGATGGAATTTCAGCGAGGGCAAACGATCATTGTCGAAGGGGAGCCGGCCAATTCCTTTTTCAATGTGACATCAGGCGTGGTGAAGTTGCTTCGTTCCCTGCCGAGTGGCCGAATACAGATTGTGGGATTTCGCCAGCCGGGGGAATTTTTCGGCATTGCGGAAGGAGAAAAATACACCTCGTCCGCGGAAGCCATCACCTGTGGCACCGTGTGCCGCTTCTCCCGCGCAGGCCTAGAGAATGAATTGCGGACATATCCCGAATTGCAGACTCGTCTTCTTTTCATGAGCTTCAAACAGCTCACCGCCTCGCAGGAACAGGCCCTGATGCTTGGCCGCATGACTGCGCGAGAGAAGGTTGCAAGCTTCCTGATGCTTTACGGCTACAGATCGTTGCACGATCATATCAAGCAGAAGCAGTGGGCGATGCTGCCGATGAGCCGGGCCGAAATTGCGGATTTCCTCGGCCTGACGATTGAGACCGTATCGCGGACGCTTACAAGCCTTGCCCGTGACGAGATCATAGCGGTCGGACGAAAATCCCATTTCATCCAGGTCATCGATCCGGCCGCACTTGCACACGCTACCGGGTCCAGCCGCCAGGATGTCTAGGTTCAGCCATTTCAGGGGCCGACAGAATCGGTGCAATTGCGCCTCGCATCCCGCAATGCACACACGCCCAAAAAACCTGGACGGCACGGTGTCGCGATTTGATCTGAATCAACTCTTTTTCCGTGCCTTTCATGTGATGCTGACGGGGCATCGTGGTTTCCTCGACCAGGATTCTCCTAAAGCTCGGCGGAGCGATCTGCCGAGCTTTTTTTCAAAGCTTTCGCATGATGCCTGCCGATCAAGTCGCCCAGAACGGGATTATGTGTCGGCCAGAAAGCGCCGAGGAATTGAATTTGACTTCGCGACGTGATCTTCAGCGATTTCGGCTCGAATTCGGAAAAGTAAGCCACTCAAAATCTCAGGGAGAAGCGCAATGTCGGTCATAAAATCGTTGAAGCGTGGGTTGTTTTGCACGGTGCCGGTTACACTGCTGCTCGGCGCGATTGCCGCTCCGGCAGGGGCGCAAACCGCGCCCTATGGACAGCCTTCGACGGCTAAGGGCGATTGGCCGATGTATTTCGCCGATCCGTCGGGCTCGCGCTATTCGCCGCAGGACCAGATCAACGCCTCCAACTTCAACAAGCTGGAAGTGGCCTGGCAGTTCAAGACCGATCAGCTCGGCGCCCATCCCGAGTACAAGCTGGAAGGCACCCCGATCGAGATTAACGGCACCGTCTACACCACTGCC
>CAIOFO010000039.1 GCA_903857685.1 uncultured Alphaproteobacteria bacterium | reverse complement strand
TTGTCCGATTCGGTGAAGATGTCCGTGATTTTCATGCGATCTCCAGGGTGATGCGTTCCCCTCGCGACCAGGCGCCCAGGATCAGCGCGTAGATGCTGTTGAACGCGGCGCGGCTGTTGGTGATCCAGTCACCGCCGCCCCAGGTGGTTCCGACCAGGAGACAGCCTTCAGTATCGACGCTGCTGTTGCCGGGGTGGATGCGTACCCCGGTGAAGCCTGGCACGGCCATGAGTTGTGGGAGTTGGCGGCCGAATCGCTGCGAAGTGGTCACCTGAACTTCATATTCTCCCGCGGGGATGGCGGTATGTCCAGGCACCTTCCAGTCGGCCACCGGGCGGTCAGGAATCTCGCGCACGGCATCTTCGTCGGTGAAGCCCATCGCGCGGCCGTCGATGGATATCTCGCCGATGGTGTAGTCGGGTTGCTTGTGGATCCGCTTGACCTGGATTTTCATCTTTCATTCCGCTTGTGATACGACTCGCAGGTGGCGAGCCGCTCCCGCATCATGGTTGTTTCCGCCGCGTCGGCGATTACGTGGCTGGTGATGGACTGTTCGCATAGGGAGACTCGGCGGGTGATTTCCGCGACCTGTTCTTCCAAACGCACTACCATGACCTGGCTGGCGATGATTCCGGAAATCGCGCCGGTAATGACCAGGTTGAGAATGGCTTTCCAGTCGATCCGGGGGTCGCCAGAAATCAGGGTGACCAGGGGCAGGTGATTCGCCAGGGTTTTCCAATGTTCGCTCATGGTTATTGTTCCGATGGGAGTAACAGTGAAGGCAAAAGCGACCGCTCCATCCACTGCGTTTCGGGATTGCCGAGTAAGCCCGCCATAGCGCGTGAACCGAGCGAGGCATCATAGGATGGCAGCATGGATCGTTGCGCCATGGGAGATTGCAGATATTTTTGCAACGCCCACCGACTCGCCGGCCAGAGTGCGCCGGCTGCTATTCCACCCGGTCCACCGACCGCAGCGCCGCCACCACCAAGAAGCATGGTTCCGATGGCATCTAGCCGGCTTACTCCAGGGCTTCCTACGAGTTTATCCGGCTGGGTCAGCTTTGGATGATTATTGGCAAAATCACCCATTGTGCGTAACTCTCCCGTGAGTGGCTTGTCGGCCTGTGCCATGCGACCGATTACCCGCGCATCGACACTTCCACCGCCTTCGATCATCGCCGTGTCTACGTCGAAGTTCTTAGCGATGGCCTGGCGTGCTGCTCGGAGTCTGTCTACTAGTTCCGGACTTCCGCTTTGAGTGGCGTAATCTTCGAGCCCCTGTTCCAGTCCATTCGCCTTATCGGTCATGGCCTGAGCAGCATCCCGGCTTTCAGGTGATTGCCCACTTGGCCCAGCGTGACGCTTCCAAAGCAGTTTTGCATCGGCGCGAGCCTGCATGAGATCAGTCAGTGCTTGAGCAGGGTCATAGCCCTTTTGTGCCTGTACCGGGTAGTCCCAATCGGTATAGCTGGACGCTGGGGAGACCTGTTCGCGTGGCGGCAACGCCACCACATCCCGGTATGGCTGCGCCAGTCTATCCCGAGCCGCCGCCAGGTTCACGCCTGTAATCTGATCGTTTGGACCAAGGCTTGCCGCGCGTCTAGCGAGCATATCGCTTACGTCGGCATTGTTCCCGGACATGAGTTGCTGGGTGTGAATCTTCCCAGCGTAGGATTCCTTGGCGCGATTCCACAAGCTCTGATTGATGGTGGCTGGCGGGATTTGATAACCCGCCTCGACAGCGGCGCGACGGGTTGCATCGATGGTGGCGTTGCGCGACTGCTGGCCGGCCAAATCTGCAGTTTGATTGGCAAGCCTGTTTCCGAACATCTCGCCCAGCATTTGCCCGCCTTTTTGCCCTGCCATTCCACCAGCCGTGCTCGCGGCCATGTTAGCTGCCCGTTCCTTCCAGTTCTCGGCTGGGGTGACGGCTCCAATTCCA
>CAIOFO010000038.1 GCA_903857685.1 uncultured Alphaproteobacteria bacterium | reverse complement strand
GTCTATACCACCGCCGGCTCGCGCCGCGACGTGGTGGCGCTGGACGCCAAGACCGGCGAACTGAAGTGGGTCTATTCCATGAATGAAGGCCTGCGCGCCGCCGTTGCGCCGCGCCAGCTTTCCGGCCGCGGCGTGTCCTACTGGAGCGATGGCGCCGGCGATGACCGCATCATCTACATCACCACCGGCTATCGCCTGGTGGAACTGAACGCCCATACCGGCCAGCCGATCGACAGCTTCGGCGAAAAGGGCATCGTGGACCTGAAAGTCGGCGCCTATCACGGCGTGCAGGGCCAGCCCGGCAAGTATGAGCAGATCGACCTGGTGACCGGCGAAATCGGCCTGCACTCCACGCCCACCGTGGTGGACAATGTCATCCTGGTCGGCTCGTCCTTCAAGGAAGGTTCGCAGCCGCTGGAATCCAACAACACCAAGGGCCTGACGCGCGCCTTCGACGCCAAGACCGGCAAGATGCTCTGGGTCTTCCACAATATCCCGCAGCAGGGCGAGCCCGGCTATGAGAGCTGGGAAAAGAACTCGGCCGACTTCAACGGCAACACCGGCACCTGGGCCTCCATGACCGTGGACCGCGAAGCGGGCCTGGTTTATGTGCCGGTCGAAGATCCGACCAACGACGCTTACGGCGGCAATCGCCCCGGCAATGATCTCTATGGCGACAGCATCGTCTGCCTGGACATCCATACCGGCAAGTTGAAGTGGTACTATCAGGTCACTCATCATCCCATCTGGGACTACGACATGTCGTCGCCGCCGCTGCTGGCCGACATCGTGGTGGACGGCAAGCCGGTCAAGGCCGTCGCCGTGCCGACCAAGCAGGCGTTCCTCTATATGTTCGACCGCATCACCGGCAAGCCGATCTGGCCGATCGTCGAAAAGCCGGTGCCGCAGTCCACGGTGCCTGGCGAAAAGACCGCCAAGACCCAGCCCTTCCCGACCAAGCCGGCGGCCTATTCGCGTCAGGCCATCGGGAACGATGATCTGATCGACTTCACGCCGGAGCTGCGCGCCAAGGCGGTCGACATCATCAAGAAGTACTACAAGATGGCCCCGATGTTCGGGCCTTCGGTGGCCTCCAAGGTCGGCGGTCCCTATGCCACGCTGGATATCGGCGGCCTGGCGGGCGGCACCAACTGGCCGGGCGCCGGCTTCAATCCGGAAACCCATGTTGCGTTCCTGCCCGCGCTCAACGCCGGCATTTCGCTCATGGGCCTGGTCGAGCCTCCGGCCGGCCTGACCGACAATCGCTATCTCGAAGGCGTTGCCGGCCAGCCCTTCCGCATCGGCGCCGGTCCCGGTTTCGGTTCGGCTTCGGACGCCCCCAAGGTCAGCACCGACGATCAGCGTCTGGCTGCCGCCCTGGCGGCCCATCCGCAGACCGCGGTCGAAGAGCCGCCGCCGCGGTCGGTTGACGGACTTCCCTTCGTCAAGCCGCCCTATGGCACGCTGACCGCCATCGACATGGACAAGGGTGAAATCACCTGGCAGGTCGCGCATGGCGACACGCCCGATGAGATCAAGAACAACCCGGCCCTCAAGGGATTGAATATTCCCAAGACCGGCCAGGCGGGCAATGTCGGCGAAGTCGTCCTCAAGTCCATCGTCGTGATGGGCGATCCGTCCTTCTCGACCTCCGCGGGTCATCCGCGCGGCGCCATGCTGCGCGCCTATGACCAGAAGACCGGCAATCAGGTCGGCGAAGTCTGGATGCCGGCGCCGCAGAGCGGTTCGCCGATGTCCTACAGCTATGATGGCAAGCAGTACATCATCGTGGCGGTCTCGGGCGGCAACATCTCGGGCACCTACCTGGCGTTCAGCCTGCCGGGCGGCGGCTGATCGCGGTTGCCTCGATAGCGTAAAGCACGGGCCGCTCCTCACGGGGCGGCCCGTTTGCTTTTGGGGTAGGGTCCAAATGGAGATTCCACGGCGCGTGACGAGGACGATATGAAGGCATTCTGGTGGAACCTGACCGTTGATTGGCCGTGCGCGCTGGTTGACTGGCTTTGGGCCTATGTGGCCGTGCCGTTGCTGGCGCATCTTGAGCGGCTCACGTTTCGGCTTGCCATGCGAATTGTTCTGCAAATTTTTCTTTTCGCGGCGCTCCTGATGTACTTCGAGCAAATCGTATCGCTCGATTTGACCTTTTTGTTTTATATCGATGTCACCGCTTATCTGGAAATCGCCACAGCCGTGTTTGTCCTCGTCGCCCAGGGACATGTGGGCCGGGCGTTCGGTGCTGTGGCGCGATCGGTCAGACTGGCCCTTCAGAACTGGTCAAGAAGTCTGCGGCATTTTGGAACTCGGCAGCATCGCAACGTCAGTGCCCTGTTCCGCAAGAAAGGCGCTGCCCGTCCCAAAAAATCCGACGACGAACCAGGCCTGTTGACCGGTGGATTGGCCGCTCCCGCATGGGGCTGAATTCAAATCAGGACGCTGCCGCTCTTGGGCCTTTCTTGACGGCCCCGGCGTGCGCCGCCACACTTGGCGGTGATGAGAAAATCCTTCTTCAGCAGCAGCCTGGTCGCCGTCGCGCTGGCGGGGTTTTCCTGCGGCGCGGCGCAGGCCGTGGAAATTCCCTATAGCGCCGCGGTCGGCGGCGTTCAGGTCACGGGCACGGTGGAGATGGACGATTCCTCCGGCGACGCCAATTCCGCCAGCGGCGCGGCCTCGGGCGTGGTGACCGGCAAATTCGCGCTCGACGGCGCCAACAACCAGAGCGAGATGACGGGCGCGGGCGTCAAGCTGATCGTAACGTTCAGCCATGCGTCGCAGCGCCTGAGCGCCCATCTCGACAGCTGCCCCGCCAGCCCGGACAGTTGCACCGCCGGAAGCCTGGTCCTTCTCTGGGAGAAATGATCCGCGTCAGTTCGCCGGCGGCCTGGCTTTTGCCTTGGCTTTGGTCGCGGCTTTGGCCTTTGCCGCCGGTTTGGCGGCAGCCGGTGTTGCCGCGGCCGTTGTCAGCGGCTTGGCCGCAGCCGGGACCATGGCCGCCGCCGGAGCCGGGAAGTTTGCGGGCCGCACGGAATCGATGCGGATCTGGCCCGCCGTGCCGTCGGTGATGGGCGTGGCTCCGGCCGGCATGCCGTTCTGCTGCAGCAGATAGGCCACCACGGCGGTGGCGCTTTCGGTGTTCAGCTTGCCGGGATTGTCCAGCGGCATGGTGCCATGGACGCGGCCGATCAGGTCGGCCAGCGTCTGGGTCTCCCAGTCGGCCATGAAGTGCGCGCCTTTCAGGGGCGGGATCTCGTCATTGCCGTCCAATGTGCCGCCATGGCACTTGGCGCAATTCTCCTCGAACAGGGCCTTGCCCTTGTCGGCCTGCGCGCCGCTATAGACGCCGCTCCAGGCCGAGCGCAGGGGTAAAGCAGGGTCGAGCCGCCCAGCAGCACGGCCCCGGTCAGAACGGCAATGGTGAAAATGCGCTTGTTCATCACGAAATCCCTCATCTTGCTCCGGCCTCGACTATGCGAAAGCCAAGCTGAAGCGCGGATGAACGGATCGTGACCGGAAAGTGGCGGCTAGCTGCCCGGCTTCTGGGCGTCGATGCGGGCCTGGGAAGCGGTCAGATCGGTCAGCTCGCTATTGCCGGCCGGAATGCCGTTCTGCTGCAGCAGATAGGCCACGACACTGGTGGCGCTCGGCGTGCTGAGCTTGCCCGGATCGTCCATCGGCATGGTGGTGTGGACCCGGTTGATCAGCTCGGCCGCCGTCTGGGATTCCCAGTCCGCCATGAAGTGCGAGCCCTTCAGGGCCGGTATCTCGTCATTGCCGTCCAATGTGCCGCCATGGCACTTGGCGCAATTGTCGCCGAACAGGGCCTTGCCCTTGTCGGCCTGGGCGCTGGTGTAAACCCCGTCCCACACCGAGCGCATGGCGCCCTGCGCCTGCGGCATGGTTGAAGTTCCCAGCAACGCCGCTGCTGAAACAGCCGCGACGGCAAGCAAACGCATTCTCATGACGTGTTTCCCTGGAAGATCGCCGGCGAGGCCGGCAGGCCGCCCCT
Source organism: uncultured Alphaproteobacteria bacterium (assembly GCA_903857685.1). Classification (GTDB taxonomy): domain Bacteria; phylum Pseudomonadota; class Alphaproteobacteria; order Micropepsales; family Micropepsaceae; genus Rhizomicrobium. The sequence goes on along the minus strand of CAIOFO010000038.1, from coordinate 23,677 downwards.
ATCTAAAGGAGCGGCCTGCCGTTCTCAACTAGTTGCCGCCCGGCAGGCTGAAGGCGAGGTAGTCGCCGGAATAGTTGCCGCCGCTGACCGCAACGATGATGTACTGCTTGCCATCATAGCTGTAGGTCATGGGCGAACCGCTCTGCGGCGCGGGCATCCAGACGGCGCCCACTTCCTGGCCGTTCTTCTGGTCATACGCGCGCAGGTAAGCGCCGCGCGGATGGCCGCCCGAAGTCACATACTGGCCGTCACCCTGGATCACCAGCGTCTTGGTGAGGGCAACGCCGTCTTGGGCCCCCATGCCGGTGCGCGGGATGGTCATGCCCTTGAGCGCCGGATTGTTCCGGATCTCGTCGGGCGTGTCGCCATTGGGCACCTGCCACAGCGTGTCACCGGTATCCATGTTGATGGCGGTGAGCAGGCCATAGGGCGGCTTGACCAAAGGCAGGCCGTTGACGGCGCGCGGCGGCGGTGCTTCGACGGCGGTCTGCGGATGCGCGGCCAGCGCAGCAGCAAGCCTGCGGTCGTCATCGCTGACCTTGGGCGCATCCGACGACGAGCCGAAGCCCGGACCGCCATTGATGCGGAAGGGCTGGCCGCCGATGCCTTCCAGATACTTCAGGTCGGTCAGGCCGGCCGGCGGCTCGACCAGGCCCATCATGGAGACGCCGTTGTTGGCCGCGGGGGCGAACACGACATGGGTTTCCGGGTTGAAGCTGGCGCCCGGCCAGTTCGTGCCGCCGCCCAGCGTGCCGATGTCCATCGTGCCATAGGGACCGCCGACCTTGGAGACCACGGCGGGGCCATACATCGGGCTCATCTTCCAGTACTTCTTGACGATATCCACCGCCTGGGCGCGCATCTCCGGCGTGAAGTCGATCAGATCATCCGTGGCGATCTGCTGACGCGCATAGGCCGCCGGCTTGGTCGGGAAGGGTTGGGTCTTGGACGTCTTCTCGCCCGGCACGTTCGTCTGCGGCACCGGCTTTTCCGGCATCGGCCAGATCGGCTTGCCGGTGATGCGGTCGAACGTATAGAGGAACGCCTGCTTGGTCGGCACGGCCACGATCTTGCGGGGCTGGCCGTCGATGTTCACATCCATCAGCAGCGGCGGGGACGACATATCATAGTCCCAGATCGGGTGATGGGTGGCCTGGAAATACCATTTCAGCTTGCCGGTATCGAGGTCGACACAGACCACGCTGTCGCCATACAGGTCGTTGCCCGGACGCGCGCCGCCATAGGCGTCGTCGGTGGGGTCTTCGATCGGCATATAGACGCTGTGCAGAACCGGATCGACGGTAATGCCCGACCAGGTGCCGGTATTGCCGTTGAAGTCGGCCGAGTTCTTCTCCCAGCTCTCATAGCCGGGCTCGCCCTGCTGCGGGATGTTGTGGAAGGTCCAGATCAACTTGCCGGTGCGGGCGTCGAAGGCGCGCGTCAGGCCCTTGGTGTTGTTCTGCTCCAGGGGCTGCGAGCCTTCCTTGAAGGACGAACCGACCAGGATGGTGTTGCCGACCACGGTGGGCGTGGTGTGCAGGCCGATTTCGCCGGTCACCAGGTCGATCTGCTCATACTTGCCGGGCTGGCCGATGACGCCGTGATAGGCGCCGACCTTCAGGTCGACGATGCCGTGCTCGCCGAAGCTTTCCACCGGCTGGCCGGTATGGGCGTTGAGCGACACCAGGCGATAGCCGGTGGTGATATAGTTGATGCGGTCATCGCCCTTGCCGTCGGTCCAGTAGGACACGCCGCGGCCGGATAGCTGGCGCGGCGCAACGGCGGCGCGCAGGCCTTCATTCATGGAATAGACCCACTTCAGTTCGCCGGTCTTGGCGTCCAGCGCCACCACGTCGCGGCGCGAGCCGGCGGTGGTATAGACGGTGCCGTTGACCTCGATCGGGGTGCCTTCCAGCTTGTATTCCGGATGGGCGCCCAGTTGGTCGGTCTTGAAATGCCAGGCCACTTCCAGCTTGTTGAAGTTCGACGCATTGATCTGATCGAACGGCAGATAGCGCGATCCCGTGGGATCGGCGAAATACATGTACCAGTCGCCCTTGGCGGTGGAGGGCTGGCCATAGGGCGCGGTTTGGGCGCCGGACTGGCTGGCGAGAATGAAAGGCGCAAGCGCAATCGCCGCAACTGACGACAAGCGTCGGATCAGAACTTTACGATTTTGCATGTGTTTCCCCTGTGATCAGGGGGGAAAAGGAACGGCCCTCGTCCCCTCCATTTTATGTGATTAGCCTTCCATATCGGACGAAAACTGGCAAGTGCACGGCCATCGCCGTCACCGTTTTTGTACCAGTAACACAAGGGGTTTTGCTGCACTGCGATATGAAAATGGCTACCGCTTTCCCGGTTTTCGGGATGATTTCCCGCAACTGACTTCTTGTCGCTAAGCCCGCCGCTTTTTTGGGCAAGCCGGGGCCTTACATTTCCGTGTCCACCCAGGACTGCATCGCCGCGCCATAGCGCAGGCCGCTGACAGTGCGGTCATTCACCAATGTCTCAACCTGGTCCATGACATCTTGCGACAAGATGATGGCGTCGGCCTTGGCGTTCTCCACCATGTGCGCGGGATTTGTGGTGCCGGGAATGGGAATGATGATGGGGTCCTTGGCCAGCAGCCAGGCCAGGCAAAGCTGGGCCGGGGTTGCCCCCGCCGATTTCGCCAGGGCGGTGAATTTCTCCTGCAGCTTCAGGTTGGCGGCCAGCGCCTCGCCCTGGAAGCGCGGCATGTCCTCCCGGAAATCGCCCGGCAGGATGTCGGCGGCGCTGTGAAAGGCGCCGGCCAGGAAGCCGCGCCCCACCGGGCTGAAGGCGACGAAGGCAATTCCCAGTTCGCGGCAGGCCGCCAGCACGGCAATTTCGGGATTGCGCGTCCAGGGCGAATATTCCGTCTGCAGCGCGGTGATGGGATGCACCGCATGGGCGCGGCGCAAGGTGGGGGCAGAGACTTCCGACAGGCCGATGCTTTTGATCTTGCCCGCCTGCACCAGCTCGGCCAGCGCCCCGACGCTGTCCTCGATGGGCATTCTCTTGTCCCAGCGATGCAGGTAGTAAAGGTCGATCACCTCGACCTTCAGGCGCTTCAGGCTTTCCTCGCAGGTCTTTTTCAACCGCTCCGGCGCGCCATTGAGGTCGCGCTCCTCGCCATTGGTCAGGCCGCATTTGGAGGCCAGGACGATTTCGTGGCGGCGTGGCCCCAGCACTTCGCCCACCAGCCGCTCATTATGTCCAAGCCCATAGACCGCGGCGGTGTCGAAGAATGTGTGGCCGGCATCCAGCGCGCCCAGCAGCACGCGCTCGGCCGCATCGCGCGATGGCGCGGGGCTATAGGCGTCCGACAGGCTCATGCAGCCCAGGCCGATCTGCGAGACGGCGAAGGAACCCAATTTGCGCTGCTTCATTGTCCGCTCCGGATTTGCAGGACTGCCTTAACATGACCACCCCCGCCTGGTCATGCTTGTCGCCGCCTGGCTTGGGTGGCAGTGTTGCGCCGTGGCCGCCGTGGAAAAATCGCCATGATGCTCCGCTATTCCTTCGCATTGCTTCTGTGCGGGCTTGCCGTGCCTGCCCTTCCGGCGAGCGCCGACAACGCCTGCATCGACCGCTGCTTCGGCACTTTTTCACCCTCCCAGATGGGCGGCTCGACCGAATTGCGCGACCTGTGTGTGCAGCAATGCAAGGGTCCGTCGCTGCTCTATGGCGCCATCGCCTATGGCGCGCGCAGCACCGCCAATGGCTATGCCTATGGCAAGGGCAACATGGCCGACGCCGTCCACACCGCGATGGCCAACTGCCAGGCGCACGGCAATGACTGTAGGATCGTCGCCAGCTATTCCAACAGCTGCGCCGCCGTGGCCGCGGTGGAAAGCCGCAGCGTGTTTTCGGTCGGGCAGGGCGCCACCAGGGCGCAAAGCCAGTCCAGGGCGATGAGCGTTTGCAGCAGCGCGCACGGCGCGGGCTGCGAGATCGAAGTCTGGTCTTGTGCCAACTGACGGGCGCCAACGGACCGGGGGCGTCAGGCCTCGGCAGCCGTCTTCAGGTCGGCGGCGAACCGCGTGAAGATCGGCCCGAAATCGGGCATGGCGCCTTTCACCAGCGGCGCCATCAGTCCGGAAAACCGCTCCGTCATGGCGAAATTGGTGCTGGCGCCCTCTTGCGGTGTCAGGGTGAATACCCGCACGCCCCTGAACAGCGGCAGGACGCCGCTGCTCCAGGTCATGCCGCGCTCCGGCGTCAGGCCCGTGATTTTCGGCGTGAAGACGCGCGATGTGCCGGGGACATGCAGCTTCAGGCTTTCGCCCTCCGCGATCCGGCCCTCGATGCGCGTGACGGTGGAATTCCAGCGCGGATAATTCTGCGCATCGCTCAGCAGCCGCCAGATATCCCCGGCCCCCGCGCGGATATTGACGCTGACGCCGCAGGAGAAGGAAAAGACGTTGCCGGTCTTGCTGATCATGGGTTCCATGCCGCCACTCCCTAGCATGCGGACTGTGGCGTACAAAGACGGCAAGGATTTGACGCGGCAAGCAGGTATTCATTCGGCATGAGCATCGGTCCCGTTCTGGCACTTCCGGCCGAGGCCAATTTCCACCAGGACGCCTATATCCGGTGCGTGGCGGATTCCTTCGCCCGCGTCACCGGCGCGCCGCTGTTGCAATCCGGATTGTCGGGGCAGGGCGCCTGGCTGGGCGATTTTGCGCTTCTCACCCATCGCGGCGACGACCAGGCGATGCTGAATTACGGCAACATGTTTGCGCTGCGCCTGTGGGAATCCAGCTGGGCGGAATTCACCGCCACGCCCTCCGCCGCCACCGCGCCGCCGGAAGATATCGGCCCCCGGCACGCGGTGATGCAAAAAGTGGCGCGGGACAATTTCGTGCGCGGCTATTCGGGCCGCCGCATCAGCCGCAAGGGCCGCCTCTTCGTCATCGAGGACGTCACCATCTGGCGGCTGCTGGATGATGATGGCGAAGCCTTCGGCGTCGGCGCTTTTTTCAGGACCGTGCGATGAGGCGCGCGTTACGGCGTGCGGGGCGTGCGCGCATCGGTGATCATGCGCGTCAGCTGGTTGGCCAGCGATCGTCCGGCCAGGGCCTGGACGGCGTTGGAATAGCCTTCTTCCGCCAATTGCTTCCGGAGGGCGGCGATGTTGGCCACCTTGCCGCTCTTGGCAATCTGGAAAGCGCGCTCGACGACGCTGGGGCGGTTTTCCAATACGCGAATCCTTTGTGAAGCTGGCTCGCATGTTACGCCATGCGGGGGCGCAGCCCTACTCCCGAAAGGCAAAAAATTGCCTTAACCCGTGGGCCGCGCTAGGTATAAAGCCCAAAAAAACCCATTTCGGGCATCCCATGAAGCGCCGAGCCGCAATTGTACCGTTGGCAATCTGCCTGATCCTGGCGGAACTGGCCTTGGCCGGTCTGTCCCCGGAGGCGCTGGCGCAGGGGTCCGGCGCCGGCGGCGGCATCATGCCGGAACCCGATCTCACCCCCGGCCGCAGCAACAGCCTGCCGCCCGAACCGGAGGCCAAGGCCGACGGCTGGCGGCTGCAGGGCCGCTGCGACGTGGCCATTCCCATCTATCGCGCCCTGATAAACCAGGGAACCGGCTATGAACTGGCCGAATTCAACCTGGGACGCTGCCTGCTGGACACCGCCAAAAAGGCGCCCGATGCCGCCACCGCCGAGGCCATGAAGCGCGAAGCCGCCGACTGGACCCTCAAGGCCGCCAATCGCGGCCTGCCCAACGCCCAGAACGGGCTGGCTGCCATGTATCTGGACGGCGAGGGCGTGACCGCCGATCCGGTCGAGGCCGGCAAATGGTCGCTGCTCTATCACGACAATGCGGCGCGCCGGATGTACGGCCTGCCCGATATCGCCCCGGCTCTGCAGGTGCGGCTGGACGGCGCGCTCAACGAAAAAAACTGGGACGCCGCCCAGGCGCGGGCCGCCGCATGGTCACCGGCGCCCTAGGCCGGTTATAGTCGCCGCCAGACCAGCGCCCTGGCGCTGTTTTTCCGGGGCCGGCAGAATGACTTTTCTCTGGATTGACATGTTGTGGGGGCTGCTGGCTGCGCCATTGCTGGTGGCCGCCTACATCTATGTGCTGCGCCGGCGGCGCAAGGCCGCGCTCATCGTCTCGGATCTGGCGCTCGTCAAGCGGGGACTGGGCAGCCGCGCCCGCTGGCGCCGCCATCTTCCCCCGGCGCTGCTTCTGGTTTCCTTCTGCCTGCTGGTGGTGGCCAGCGCGCGCCCGTCCGCCGTCGTCACCCTGGCGTCCGAGGGCGGCACCATCATCATGGCGATGGACGTTTCGGGCAGCATGCGCGCCGCCGATGTCCTGCCCGACCGCATCAGCGCGTCGCAAGCCGCCGCCAAGGATTTCGTGGATCACCGCGCCGAGAAGATTCGCATCGGCATTGTGGGATTCTCCGGCGCCGCCTTCCTGGTGCAGGCGCCCACCACCGACACGGCGGCGCTGGATACGGCGATCGGCGGGCTGCGCCCGCAATTCACCACCGCCATCGGCGCCGCCGTGGTGACGTCGTTGCAGACGATTTTTCCCGATGTCCATGTCGACATGATGCTGCCGGGCTTTGGCGGCCAGCAGTTCACCAGCGGCGCCTCGCTCAATGATGTCTCCGCGCCCAAGCCCGCGGCGCCGCCGCCGGTGCAGCCGGGCTCCTACCGTTCCGCCGCCATCGTGCTGATGACCGACGGGCGCAACACCACCGGCCCCGACCCGATCGAGGCGGCGCGGGTGGCGGCCAATCTGGGGGTGCGGATATTCACCATCGGCTTCGGCACCGCCAACGGACAGATGATCAGTTTCTATGGCCGCTCCATCCGCGCCATGCTGGACGAACCCACGCTCAAGGCGATGGCGACCATGACCAATGGCCAATATTACCACGCCCAGAGCGCCCAGGAGCTGACCAAGATCTACCAGCTTCTCACCACCAAGCTGCAGAAGGAAACGCAGGAGACCGAAATCTCGGCCTTCTTTGTGGCGGCGGCGGCGCTCTTCTGCCTGGCCGCCGGCGTGCTCTCGCTGCTGTGGTTTTTCTAGGCGCGGGCCGGGCGGCTTTCGCGTCATTGCCGCCGGCCAGGGACCGCCGTGCCGCCGCCCATTTCCGGCACCTTTCCGGATCGTGGGCGCGGACCCGGGAGTCAGGCTCTAGGCAATCTGCCTGCTTCGGTGGCAGTCTTCCGGAACGATCCGGTCTTTGCGGCATTGATGTTTCAATCGTGTTGCAGTTGCACATAATATAGCGTTAGCGTGAATCGAGGGCGATTCAGTGATGTTCAAGCGCCATACCCCGCTTGCCGTCGGCTTGGTGTGCCTCGGGCTCGTGCTGCCCGGGCCACTATGGGCGCAAAGCCTTGACGAGATGCTGGTCAGCGGCAACCTGCCCGACGACGCCCGCTTCGCCCCGGGCGAGCTGACCCTGGGTCCCACCTTGTCGGACGCACTCGAAGAGGCCAGCGCCGAAACCCTGCTCGACAACCGCGAACACGGCTTCTGCATCGCCAAGGCCGGCGCCGATGTCGATGTCTTCGCCCTGGCCCGCGGCAACCAGATGGGCATCCGGCTGAAATGCGGCAGCAACGCCGCCGCCGGGGAAATGCACACCCATCCCAGTTTTTCCGCCGGTATTCCCTCGACCGAGGATTTCGGCAGCGTGGATCCTTCGCAGGCCGCTTTCCTGGTGACCCATCCTTCGGACGGCGAGGCGACGGCGGTGCTTCTCACCCGCAAGGCCCGCGATCTGAAACCCGTGATCAGCGCCGACACCATCGCTTCGGCCACCGCCGTCATCCGGGTGATGGTGCTCGAATTCATGCAGGGCGCCCGCCCGGCGCAGAACAGCAAGCAGCATGACGACGATTTCGCCGATCTCTATCTCAGCGCCGTGTGCCAGAAACTGAACCTCGCCTGCTATCACCGCGCCGCAAGCCCCGGGCGCTTCGCGCGGGTGGGCCAGATTGATGACGTCATCAGCGCCAAGTTCAATCCCGACGAACAGCGCCGCGGCCTGGTCGGGGTGCAATTCCTGCTCGACTGGCTGGGCGGCAAGGATATTCAGCTGCCGGACCGCGCCTCGCAGAGCGGGGTCAATGCCATGAGCGATGCGCTGGCGGCGCTCGACACTTTGGGCCCCAGATGGTGGGGCGCGGTGATCTTCACCTCGCCCCACATCATCACCAATGTGCGCTTCCCCAGCGATGCCGGCCATGATTTCATCGGCCTGGCAATTCCGCCCGTCAGCGACGAAAAGATCATCGACACCGGCGGCAAGGGCCTGCGCACCTTCAGCGCCACCGAGGACGCCCGCGATCCCGATGCGCCCATCTCCCGCTGCATCCGGCTGGGAGAAAACGTCACGATTGACGGGGGCCGCTTCAATGACGCGCTGTTCGGCGATATTTCCGCGGGCAGTTTCCAGCATCACTGTTTCTCGCTGCGGCCGGGTTCGGCGCTACAGCTCACCGCCAATGAAGAAGTCTCCGACGGCTATATGACTACCACCTTGGTCACCGATGGCCGCACCTCGGTAATGAAGACGCTGCTGGCCGATTTCTGCCCGCCCAGCCGCCAGACCATCGTCTTTTGCAGCCGCAAGCCCTCCTTCAGCGTGCCGTAAACAGCCGGTTCATGCCGCACTGCGGAATCGAATTGTCTGCCGTCGCGGCGCCGTGGTGCTAGAATCTCCCCAACGATCGATCAGGGAGCTTCGCCAATGGCAGTCTTGGATCATCACGACAATCCCGTCACGCCCGCGGAACCGAACGGCTATCTCGCCGTCTTCAATGTCAGTCTGGTCTTCATCGGCGTCCTGCTCCTGTCTTATATTTTCTCGCTCTTCGTCTGAGCAGGGCCTGTCGCCAGATTCCTGCGCGGCGTCCCGTTTCACCCGGGCCGGCGGTGAACAGGGATTTGCTCGGGCCCGCGATCCTGTTTAGGTTGGCGGCATTACAGCAATGTTATTTTTTTGAGGGAGTGGCGCAACCATGACGGGACGGCTTTTCGGAATTCTGGCGGTTTTGATCGGCTCGGTGTTTGTGGCTCCCGGCGCGATGGCTGCCGACGATCTGACCGCATCATCGCCCCTGGTCAAAGGCTGCGAAGGCTGCCACGGCGCGCGCGGCGATAGCCAAAAACCCGAAGTGCCGCGGCTGAACGGCCAAAAGAGCGATTATATTCTCATTCGGCTCAAGGAATTTCGCGATCCGTCGCGCAAGCAGCCGCACGCCAGCCCGATGACGCGCAATGCCGCCGCGAGCAGCAACAGTGACTCGGTGGCCCTGGCGCAATATTTCAGCCGGCAGACGCCAACCCCGCGCAGCGCGTCAGGCATTGAGTCGCAAGCCGGGGCCGAGATTTTCCTGCATGGCGCCGACCCGGCCACCCCCGCCTGCGCCATCTGCCACGGCCCCGACGGCGATGGATTGGGCGGCACGCCGCGCATTGCGGGCCAGCACCGCACGTATCTGATGCAGCAACTCGCAGACTTCAATTTCGCCGGGCGCCCCGGAACGGTGATGAACCGCCACACCTGGGACATGACACAGCAGCAGATGGTGGAACTGGCCGCCTATCTCTCCAACAATTGAGCGGTTTTTTCCGGGTTTTCCGCATATCGCCGGTATCGCAAGGAATTCTCCGCGCGCTGAAGCCGTCAGAAACATGAACGTGGTCATCGAAAACATTTGCTTTTGGTAACTTTTCGGACATTCTGCGCCCCATGGGGGGGGCCACACACGTTCTGAGACTGGCGCGCAAAACGTTATTCGTTTTGCTGCTCGCCATGCCCATGGCCGCGGCCCAAGCCCAGACCGAGGTAAAGTCCGGCGTCACCGCCTACAGGCCGGAATATTTCACCAGCTCCCATCCGTCCTCCGCCTACGAGATGGTGGGGCTGCTCCCCAGCTTCCAGCTGGTCGAGGGCAATACGACGGTTCGCGGCTATGCCGGCGCCGTCGGCAATGTGCTGATTGACGGCCGTCCACCCAGCAGCAAGCAGGAAACCCTCGCCACCATCCTGGGGCGCATTACCCCCGATTCCGTCGAGCGCATCGAAATCCTGCGCACCGGCGCCGAGGGTGTGGACTTTTTGGGCTATCCGATGCTGGCCAATGTGGTGCTCAAGCCCAACACCGCGCCGCGCGGTCAGGTCTCGCTGGAGGATTCCTTCTTTCGCCATGGCATGAGCAATCCCATCGGCACGGGGCGCCTGTCTTGGGGCGCCACCGATGTGCTGGACATGACTGTCACCGCCTCGCGCAAGGCGCCAGACGCCGGCGCCGGCTTCGGCGAGCGCGACAATTTTGACGGAACCAGTAAGGTCATCCGCAAGGACAGATATCAGATCAAGCAGGAAGACGATGTCTGGAACCTGACCGGCGGCTATCGCCAACCTTTGTTCGGCGGCCTCGTCCATGTCACGGGGCTCTACAATGAATTGCGTCACTTCGCGCCGCTGCTGGACTCCGAATATTTTCCCGTCGTCAGTGCCGCGCCAGGCGGGGATACTGAATTCAAGGACGATAGCGAAGTCGGCATCCAGTATAACCACAAGCTTTGGACCGCCAGCGAGCTGGAAACCGACCTGCTGCGCCGCGCCGAATCCGACCATCATTTCCAGACGGCCTATGCGGGCACCGAACAGGACGTCACGGTCACCCATGCCCATTCCAGCGAAACCATTTCGCACAATGTGTTCCGCCAGCAGGACGGCGACTTCTCATTCGAAGGCGGTCTCGACGCAACGCTGAACACTTTGGAAAATTTCGTCGAACTGGCCAAGAACGGCGTCAAGATTCCGCTGCCGGCCGCGAGCGTCCATATTGTCGAGCAGCGCGGCGAGGGCAGCGCCACGCTGACCTGGAAGGCGACGCCGAGCCTGACGATCGAGCCGAACATTCGCTATGAAATGTCGCGCATGAAGCAGACCGGCGACAGCGTCCTGACCAGGCAGTTCGGCTATATCAAGCCGCGCGTCAAGGCGACCTATAAGCTGGATGAGGCAAATACCCTGCGCCTGCTGATCGGACGTGAAGCCGGCCAGCTCAATTTCCAGAACTTCGTCACCTCGGTTGATGCCAAGACCAACAGCGTCAATGGCGGCAACAAGAATCTGGTGCCCCAGACCCTGTGGCAGGCGGAGCTGAACTGGGAACATGCGCTGCCCGGCGGCTCCCTGGTCCTGACCGCACGCCATCAGATCATCAGCAATACGCAGGACAATATTGTCATCAAGGGCGTGGCGGGCGACATCAACGCGCTGGGCAATATTGGCGGCGGCCGCAACACCGAATTCCAGGCCAGCCTGGTCTCTCCGATACCCTGGCTCTGGTCCGGCCTGACGGTCCAGGCCAATACCCTCTATCGCTTCAGCAGCGTCACCGATCCCCAGACGTTTACCAGGCGCTCGATCTCGCAAAATCTGCCCTGGCAGACCAAGATTACCCTCACGCAGGATCTGCCGGAATGGCAGGCGCGTCTTGTCGCGAGCTATACTTGGCCCAACGGCTCAAACACGTGGCGTTTCAACGAATACCGGGTGATGCATTCTCAAGCCCCGCAAACCGAGTTTTTTGCCGAATACAAGCCGACATCGATCTGGCTGATCCGCGGCTATGTCAGGAACCTGCTGGACGTCCGCAATCTGCAGGAACGTTATCTTTGGGTCGGCAATCGCGGCACGACGCCCTTTAGTTACCTGGAGGACCGCCGCCTGACCTTCGGCCCCCAGATCGGGCTCTACGTCCAGCGCTCATTCGGCGAGTAAGACCGGATCCCCGGGGACAATTCGAACGGCGGCTAGATCGGATAAATCCATCCCTCGCGCATCTGGTACCCAACACATATTGGCCCAAAACTGTTTGCGGTCTTTCTTGCGTCCAGCGCAACAAGTGGTATTCCAGGGCTGATCCGAAAATATCAATTCTCTCCTTGCTTCGGCTTAATTTTCATTCATGGTGCTTTTCATGGGGCGTCTTACCGGCATCAAGAATCTGGCTTACGTCAGCTTGCCTTTTCTGCTGCTTGTCTTGCCCATGGCCGCGGCCCAGGCCCAGACGGCGGTAACGCCCTTCATTGATTCCTATCGCCCGGAGTATTTCACCGGCTCGCATCCCTCATCCGCGCTCGAAATGGTCGGATTGCTGCCCAGCTTCCAGCTGGTTGACGGCGATCCCAAGGTCCGCGGCTATGCCGGCGCCATCGGCAATGTGCTGATTGACGGACGGCCACCCACCAGCAAGCAGGAAACCCTTGAGGTCATCCTGGGCCGCATCACGCCGGATTCCGTCGAGCGCATCGAGCTGCTGCGCTCCGGCGCTTCCGGCTTCGATTTTCAGGGCTATCCGCTGCTGGCCAATGTTGTGCTCAAGCCCAACAATGCGCCGCGCGGCCAGGTCGCGCTGGAAGATGCCTTCATGCGCCACGGCCACTCCAATCCCAGCGGCACGGCGCGGATGACCTGGGGCACCACCGACGTGCTCGACATGACCTTCACCGCCTCGCGCAAGGCGCCCGACTCCGGCGCCGGCTATGGTGAGCGCGACAATTTTGCGCTCGACACCGCCACCGTGCTGCGCCGCGACCGCTACCAGATCAAGCGCGAAGACGATGTCTGGAACCTGACCGGCGGCTATCGCCAGCCTCTGTTCGGCGGCACGGTCCATGTCACCGGCCTTTACAATGAACTGCGCAGCTTCGCGCCCCTGCTGGATTCCGAATATTGGCCCGTCGTCAACGTCGCGCCCGGCGGCGACACCGAGTTCAAGACCGACAGCGAAGTCGGCGTCCAGTACAACCACCCGGTCTGGACCGCCGCCGAGCTGGAAGTCGCACTGCTGCGCCGCGCCGAGCTCGATCATCATTTCCAGACCGCCTATGTCGGCACCGAACAGGATGTTTCGGTCACCCATGCCCATTCCAGCGAATCCATCTCGCACAATGTCTTCCGCCAGCAGGCCGGCGCTTTCTCCTTCGAGGTCGGCCTCGACGCCACTCTGAACATGCTGGAAAATTTCGTGGAGCTGGCCAAGAACGGCGTCAAGATTCCGCTGCCTGCCGCCGCCGTCCATATCGTCGAGCAGCGGGGCGAGGGGACCGCCACCACCACCTGGCAGGCGACGCCCCAACTGACGGTGGAAGCGGGCCTGCGCTATGAAATGTCGCGCATGAAGCAGACCGGCGACAGCCAGCTGACGCGCGTGTTCGGCTATCTCAAGCCGCGCGTGAAGGCCAGCTACAAGCTGGATAGCAGCAACACCCTGCGCCTGCTGGTCGAGCGCGAAGCCGGCCAGCTCAACTTCCAGAATTTCGTCACCACGGTCGAGGTCAAGGTCAACAACGTCAATGGCGGCAACAAGGATCTGGTGCCCCAGACCCTGTGGCAGGGGGAAGTGGACTGGGAACATGCGCTTCCCGGCGGCTCCATCGTCTTTGCCGCGCGCCACCAGCTTCTCAGCCATGCCCAGGACCATGTCGCCATCAAGGGCGTGGCGGGCGACTTCGACGCGCTGGGCAATATCGGCGGCGGCCGCAACACCGAGTTCCAGGCCAGCCTGATTTATCCTTCCAGCTGGCCCTGGTCCGGCATCACCGTCCAGGCCAACGCCCTTTATCGCTTCAGCAGCGTCACCGATCCCCAGACCCATGTGCGGCGCTCGCTCTCCGGTCCGCTGCCCTGGGTTGCCAAGATTGCCCTCACCCAAGATCTGCCGGACTGGAAAGTTCGCCTGGGCGGCAGCTATACTTGGCCCCAGGGACAGAATGCCTGGCGCTTCAACGAATTCCAGGAAATGCATTCCCAGGATCCGCAGACCGAATTCTTCGCCGAGTACAAGCCCACGCCGGTCTGGCTGATCCGCTCCTATGTCCGCAATGTGCTGGACACGCGCAATTTGCGCGAACGCTACATCTGGAACGGCAATCGCGGCACCAGCACCTACAGCCAGCTGGAGGACCGCCGCCTGACCTATGGCCCCCAGCTCGGCCTCTACGTCCAGTATTCCTTCGGCCAGTGAATCGCGGCGGCCAGGTGAACGATCAAGTTCCCTGTCAGGAACTTTCGCGGCAAGAAGATTTTTTGCTCTCACCCGCGAATTGGATTAAACAGGCTCCGTCGAAGAGCATGGGCTGATGACGATTCTGAAACTGATCTGCGCTGCGTGGGTGCTTGCGCTTGCGGCCGTTCCGGCCGTGGCGGCGCCCATGGACGCGCCGCAAACCGTCGCCGTGGAACCCCACAATGGCGCCTTTGTCATTCCCGTTGTGCTGAACAACGTGCTGACCGAAAAATTCATCGTCGATAGCGGCGCCGCCGATGTCAGCATTCCCGCCAACGTCGCCCTGGCCCTCCAGAAGCTGGGCACCATGACGGGCGCCGATTTCCTGGGCAGCAAGGTCTATATGATGGCCGATGGCTCGAAGGTGCCCTCGGATATCTACCGCATCGCTTCGCTGCGCATCGGCGGCTTGGTGATGCGCAATGTCACCGTCCGCATCGCGGCGGAAAATAGCGACCTGCTGCTGGGCCAGAGCTTTCTCAGCCGGCTCAATTCCTGGTCAATGGACAATGCCCGCCAGGTCATGACCATCAACTGATCCGGCGCCTTGCTCATACCCGGCGGGCGTGCCGGCAAGCGGGCGCTGCGCCTCGGCGGCGTCAAGCTGGTCCTGCACCTCATAAAAATGCGGAAACACCGCCTGCATGGGTTTCACCTCGGGAAGAATATAGACCACGCCCTTGGTGTCCTTGAACGCGGGGTCCACCACGCTGTCGAAGAATTTCGCCGGCACATTGATGCAGCCATAGGAAATCCGGTGGTCGGCCGGCGCCGGCGACACGATGCGCTGCAGCCTGTGTTCGGCGGGCTCGGTGTTGATCACCCGGTGCAGCGAGATGGCGTCCGGGTAATCCACCCACAGCACGTCCAGCTTTCCCAGGTCATGGCCCAGCCCCGCCACGAAGCGGCCCGCCGGCGTGGTGCGAATGTCGGGCGTGATCGCCGTCAGCGGCATGGTCCCGATTCCGGGTACGGAATCGTCGCCCCGCGCTAGGCCCACCAGCACCGATGCCGAGCCGAGCAACTGTGCGTTGCTGTCGAAGGCAAAGACCTTGGCGTCCGGCTTGTCCACGATGATGAAAGGCATGCCGCCATTGTCCCGCGAATCCGCCACCCAGTCGGCCATCAGCCGCGGCGCGTCGGGCACTTTGGAATTCAGGAACTGTGCCCGGCGCGGCACAGGCGCGGCCGGTCCGGCTGCGCCTGCCTGCGGCGCGACGTCATCGGCCCGCGCGGGCAGGGACAGCAAACCGGCCGCGACCAGGCCGGGCAGGAGCCCGGCCGTGATCGCGGCGATGTTGCGCAGCAGCCTGTGGACCATCTGCATCTCCCCTGGCCAAGCCGGCTTTAGTGGCGGTCCTGCTTCGGGGCCGGAACCACGGTGGCTTCGGCTTCCGGAGCCGGTGCGGGCTCGGCGATAGGCGCCGGGGGAGGCGTCATGACCGCGACGATCTGGTCGCCGCAATTGGCATCCAGCTTGTTGTCGCGGTGCAGGCGATTGCAGGCATGTTCGGTCACGGTCAGACCGGCGCCCTGCGGCTCCAGCGTGATCGGCGGACGGGTGTCGCGGCCGCGCTCAACGGCTTCGCCGAACATGGAGTCGGCCTTGTCGATATTGCCGTCATGGTGATAGGCCGTGCCCATGTTGAACACAGCGATGGGATGTTGGGGATGGCTGGAATAATCCTCGTTGAAGTCTTCCTTGGCCGCCGTCCAGTTTCCGGCAACCACGTCGTGGACGCCGGCATTGCCGATGCCCATATCGCTAGCACCACTGCAACCGGCCAGCAGAAATCCAAGAGGTAACGTCGCGCACAGCAATGCGATTTTTGTACGATTTTTAAACATGAAACACCTACCCGCTTTGCGGCCGTTCCGGTGAGGACCATTCCCCAGAGGTTGGGCTCCGCATCTGTTGATCCAAAGATCCAAATTGACAACGCGGCTGGCTGCGGGCGCGTTTCGTGTTCTGGACCAAATAGAGAAAATAATGACGGTTCCATTGCGGAACGATATTCGGCGGCCTAATTGCCGATGCGCGGATTGATCGTCTTGGCCAGCGCGATGTCGGCGGCTCCGCCCTTGGAATCACCCATTTGGATTCGCAAAGTTCCGCGCCGGTAAAGGGTCGCGGAGAAATGCGGCGCCAGCCGGATCGCCTCGTCATAGTCCTTTATCGCGCGGTCATTGTCGCTTTGCGCCTGGTGGGCCACGCCGCGAAGATAGAAGGCGGTGGGATCGTTGGCATCGAGCAGGATCGCCTGGTCCAGGTCGGCGATGGCATGGGCCTCGTCGCCTTTCCTGTGATAGGCGGCGGCCCGCTCCACAAGGGTGGATGCGGTGTGCGAGTCCAGCGCAATCGCCTGGTCGTCATCCTGGATCGCCTTGTCGTAATCGCCCTTGTTGAAATAGGCATGGCCGCGAAACAGGTGCGCCTGGACGGAATCCGGGCTCAGCCTGATCGCCTCGTCGCAATCCAGGATGGCGCGGTCGTGATCGCCCCTGTCGTTATAGGCCAGGCACAGATTGGTGTGCGCAATCGCAAGTTCCGCAGGCGCGGCATTCCCCGCCAGCACCACCGCGCCGCAGGCCGCGATGACGACATTGTCGTCGTCGCTTTCGGCGCACCGCGCCCGGGTCTTGTCGTCCGCCGCGCCCGCCGCCTGCGGGGCAAGGGCAAGCGCGGAGATTCCAAGGGCAACGAACCAAAAAGCCTGTCGCATCATGCCTGCCTGCTGGAGGGTGGCGAAAAGCGCCCCTATGCACAGCCCGCCAACCCGCCAAAGGTTCCACGCAATCGGGCATTTGGCTCAAATCGGCCACCCGCTCCGGGCTCGCCCGGGCGCGATTGCCGCGCCCCCGGCCAGGGCCTAAGCTTGCCGCCATAAGAATAATGGCTGGGGAGGCCCATCATGAAATCACGCAGCTTGACGACGCTTGCATGCGCCGCGATGGCATTTTGCCTGACGGGTCCGGCCCGCTCCCAGGATGAAGGCGGCGGCGGCGGGGCGCCGCGCACCCCGATTCCCGAACTGCCGTTCCATCCCGTGGACGGCTTCTTCAAATATCCCGCCCATTACGCCATCGGCCGCCTCAGCGGCGTCGCGGTCGGCCCCAAGGGCAATATCGAGGTGCTCAACCGCGGCTCCCATCCGGTGATGGAGTTCAAATCCGACGGAACCTTCACCGGTTCCTGGGGCGAGGGCTCGCAGATGTTCGTCGGCGCCCATTCGCTGCGCTTCGACCGTGACGGCAACCTCTGGTACATCGACGCCGCCGACGACATGATCTTCCGCTTCGACGCCGAGGGCCGCACCGTCGGCACGCTGGGCAACGACCCGGAACCCTGGACCTGGCTGACGCATGTGATCGAGCGCGCCGCCATCGGCAAGGCCAACTTCTACCAGGAAACCGACATCGGCTGGGACAAGGCGGGCAACTCCTATGTCTCCGACGGCTACGGCAATTCGCGGGTGGTGGCGTTCGACAAGGACGGCAATTTCCTGCGCCAATGGGGCGAGCGCGGCGGCGGGCCGGGCGATTTCAACACGCCCCATTCCCTGGTGATCGACAACAACGACACCATCTATGTCGCCGACCGCGGCAACAGCCGCATCCAGACTTTCGACACCAGCGGCAAGCTGAAGAATGTCTGGCGCCTTCCCACCGCGCCCTGGTCGCTGTGCCTGACGAACGGCCCCAATCAGGTGATGTTCGTGGGCAGCGTCGGCAAAGTCTACAAGATGTCGCTCGACGGCAAGATCCTGGGCCAGTTCGGCCGCCCCGGCCGCATGCCCGGCACCATCGACTCCATCCACCAGATCGCCTGCCCGGATGAAAAGGCGGTCTATCTCGCCAATCTCTACGCCTCGCGCATCGACAAGTGGGTGACCAACTAGCCTTGGGCGGGGATCCCGCGCGCCATCCGGAAAGCGTGGCCGGCTACAGCGCCCCACCCAGATGGGCATAGCCGCGCATCATCAGGTTGGTGATGGTCATGCCGGCCCACAGATCCAGCTCGATGTCGGGATTGATGGTCTTGGGATCGATCTTGTTGGCCAGCACCGACTGGCCGCAGACGCGAAAATCCACCCCCGCCTTCTTCATCGCCGCGATCAGCGCGATGTTGGGGTTGTCGGCGCCGTCATGCGCCGCCTTGTACGTCTCGTTGTTGACGACGATGGGGGTCGAGCCGCGATGGAACACCACCACGATCTTCCTGTGATCGGCGGGAATATTGTACTTGCCCAGCGTGTTGACGTAATGCGCCACGCCCACCAGGCCCGGATTGATGTCGCCCGGCTTGGGCGCGGCCTCGGCCAGGTCGAACACGATCTTGTAGACGATGCCCGGATCGGGCAGTTCCTTGGCGCCGGGCACATCCTTGGTCGGGTCCACGCCGGGAATCAGCAGCGCGGGGGTCTGCGCCATCGCTCCGCCAAGTCCATATCCGCCCAGTCCGATCAAACCCGCCACGATCGCGGCGCAAAAAATCTGCTTTCTCATCTGCGTCATCCCCTGTGGAAACCGGCTTCCTGATACAGGCAAAGCCGCCCGCGCGCCATTGCCGGCCGGACCGGCGCTGCCGGGGCGGCAATTCGGGCTTCAAAGAACCCGCAAAGGACGATATATGTCGGCTCACACCCGGACCAACCGGGGACTGTCGGTCGCATGACCACCGGATCGGGGAGATCTGCCTTGTCGAGTTCCTACAGCAAAGACGAACGCCTGGCGCCCAAGCTTCTGCTCTCCACCGCCCTGGTGGCGGCGTCGGTCGGCTATGCCTGGTGGCAAGGGGGTGCCGTCCGCCAGGAAAAGGCGGCGGCCTTGGCGGCGATGCAGACGCAGGCCGTACAGGCTCAGCCACTGGCCCAGCCGCCCAATTCCGCGCAACAGGACCCGGCGCAACCGGCCGCGCTGCAAACGTCTGCGCCAATTGCCGCCGCCCCGGATGCGCCAAGCGCGCCCACGTCCGCGCCCGCCAACAGCGCCGCTTCTTCAGCCGCGCCCAAAGCCGTCACCCTGGCCATGGCGGCGCCGCAAACCGCCGCGCAGAACGCCGCGCAGCAGGCGCAGCAGAATGTGCTGCTGCCCGCCGCCCCGCCGCCGCCGCCGCCGCCGCCGGGCCTCACCGGCATGGCCGCGATCCGCGCCTTCATTCCCACCGAGGGCGTTTCCCCGCCCTTGCCCATCACCACCGGCACGCCGAACCCCGGCGCCACCCCGGCCATTCCCGCCGGCACCCAGCTGGTGGACGGCGAATTCGAAAGCGACCGGGTGCAGTTCGAATGGGGCGACCTGCGGGTGAAGATCGTCGTCACCGGCGGCAAGATCACCGGGGTGCAGATCATGTCCTACCCCGATCACCGCTCCCAGTCGCTGTATCTCATCCAGCTGGCCGATCCGATCCTCAACAGCGAAGTGATCAAGACGCAGCAGGCCAAGGTGGATGTCGTCTCCTCGGCCACCAACTCCAGCTATGCCTACCAGGACGCCGTCACCAACGCGCTGATGAAGGCGACGCACTGATGCGCCTCGGGTTGCTCGCATGCGCCGTGCTCCTGCTCCAAACGGCGATGGCAGGCGCGACGCCGCGCGACGACATGCTGTCGGGCATTTCCCGTTGCAACAGCATTGCCGACGAGCGGACGTTTCTTGACTGCGTCTATGGCGCGGCTGATCCCGTCCGTGCCGAACTCGGTCTTCCGTCCGCGCCGCAGGCCCAGATCCGCCTGGTGCCGGCGCCGCCGCTGAAGCCGGTCGCGTTGCCGCCTGCTTCGAATGCGGCGCAACCGACGCAGAGCCGGGGATTTATCAGCAGGCTTCTGGGGAGCGACAAGCCTGTCACCGGGCCGCAGGCCATGCGCTCCTACGCTTTCGACGCTGGCGGGACTTTCACCGTGACGCTGAACGACGGTGAGGAATGGCGGCAGGACGATGGCGATATCTATCGGGCGCATTGGACCAAGCCGGCTTCCGCTTACGTGGTCACGGTCGTGACCGGCGCGGCCGGCAGCTTTAATCTTCGGGTGACCGGCGAGCCCGCTTATTACAAGGTCCGGCGCCGACACTGAAGACTGATGGGCTACAGAGGCTTTTCGGAACTGGTCCAGTCTTTGGGTCCCTCCGCCCCGCCAGCCAAGGCGCGGCCACTCCTGCAAGGAAACCATCATGGCCAAGACATTCGGATTTGAATCCACCGCCGATCAGGTGCTGGAAGGCGTCGATCTTTCCGGCCGGCGCATCCTGGTGACCGGCGTCTCGGCCGGCCTTGGGGTTGAGACGGCGCGGGCCCTGGCGGCGCATGGCGCGCAGGTGGTGGGCGCCGTGCGCGACCTGGCCAAGGCCCGCAAGGCCGCCGCCATTGTGGCAACGGATGCCGCCCCCGGCGGCGGCCTTGAGTTGGTGGAACTGGACCTTGCCTCGCTGGCCAGCGTGCGCGCCTGCGCCGATGCGCTTGTCGCCGCCGGCAAGCCGTTCGACGCCATCATCGCCAATGCCGGCGTCATGGCCTGCCCGAAAAGCTTCACGGTGGATGGTTTCGAGACCCAGTTCGGCACCAACCATCTGGGCCATTTCGTGCTGGTGAACCGCATCGCTTCGCTGCTGAAGCCCGGCGGCCGGCTGGTCAACCTGTCCTCCGCCGGCCACCGCTTCGCCGATGTGGACCTAGACGATCCCAATTTCACCCGCACGCCCTATGCCGAATTCACCGCCTATGGCCGCTCCAAGACCGCCAACATCCTGTTCGCGGTGGAATTCGACCGCCGTCACAAGGCCGGCGGCGTGCGCGCCACCGCCGTGCATCCTGGCGTGATCCAGACCGAACTCGGCCGCCACATGACGCCCGAGGTGCTGAAACAGATCATGGAATCCTTCGCCGCCAGCCAGCCCCCGGGCACGCCGCCGGTCCAGTACAAGTCCATCCCCCAGGGTGCGGCCACCTCGCTCTGGGCGGGGTTTGTCGCCCCGGCCGGCCTTGTCGGCGGCCTTTACTGCGAGGATTGCCATGTCGCCGAGCCGTCCCAGGGCGCCACCATCCGCACTGGCGTTCGCGCCTATGCCCTCGACCCGGACCGCGCCAAAGCGCTCTGGGCCAAGAGCGAAGAGATGGTGGGCGAGAAGTTCTGAGGCGCCGCCCGCCATTGGCGGGCCATTCCAAACGGCGCTAGACTGTAAAAAAAGCAGGGCGTCCCGGTCACATCGCGTGACACGTGCGGCCAAAATCGGGGAGAGAGTGAAATGAACAAATTGGCATTGTCGGCCTGCGCCCTGGCAGGCGCGGCTTTTCTTGCGCTGGCTCCCGCCCGCGCCCAGGCGGTGCCCCCCGCCATCGCCGCCGCGGTCGCCGATCCCGGCCGTCCCGCCGCCGACCTGGCGCTCGACGCCACCCGCAAGCCGGCCGGCGCCCTGGCATTTGCCGGCGTCAAGCCCGGCATGACGGTGGCCGAGCTGGGCTCCGGCGGCGGCTACTACACGCGCCTGCTGGCCAAGGCGGTGCTGCCCGGCGGCACGGTCTTCGCCGTGGTGACCACGGGGCAGGCCAAGCGGCCCGGCGGGCTCGATGCGCTCAATGCCATCGCCGCGGCCTATCCCAATGTGAAGATCGTCATCGGCGATTATCCCGCCATGGTGCTGCCGCAAAAGGCCGACCTGTTCTGGACCACCGAGAATTATCACGACTTCCACAATGGCGCCGCCGCCAACATCCCCGGCCTCGACAAGGCGGTGTTCGACAATCTGAAGCCGGGCGGAATTTTCTATGTCGAGGATCACAGCGCCGCCCCCGGCGCGGGCGTCGCGGCGGCCTCGCAATATCACCGCATGGACGAAGACCTCGCCAAGAGCGAACTCGCCGCCGCCGGCTTCAAGCTGGATGCGGAAAGTAACCTGCTGCGCAATCCGGCCGACAACCGGGCGACCGGCAATTCCGAAGCCGGCCACTTCGTCACCGACCGCTTCATGCTCCGGCTGAAGCGCCCCTGAGGGGCGGTCTCAGCCGCACACGGCCGAAGGCCGTCAGCCACAAACGGCCGAAGGCCCGTTGTATCTCTGAAACTCCGCGCCGACCGAGGTCAGCCCGTTTGCCTCATCGCCCGATGATCCGGCCTTCAGCTGGCGCGCCGACGTCATCACGATCTCCGCCCGGCCGTGATAGAACTCAACAATCCCCGTCACCGTGACCTGCTGCCCGGCCATGCTGCTCAACGCCGGGAACTGCGCCTCGTTGCCGCGCGGGATGAAGCCCAGGAAAGAACTGTCCTGGCCGTCCAGGTCGAAATCCACCCCAAGCCGCTGCGGATCCTCCCGCACGCTGCCCACGCCCGTCACCGCGACGCACTTGCCGCGATAGCCAAGGGCGGCCTGCGGTGTGATGGGCGCAACAGCGGATGCCGCCGCCGCGCCTGCGGCCAGCGTGCTTATGACAATCGCGATCAGGGCTGTTTTCATGGTCGGGTTCCTTCCACGGTTGCCCGAATATACCACATCCCGCGCGGTGGGGGCAGCTCCGCGAAGGACGGGTTTCCGTGCTATCCTTCGCCATGGCAACGGCTCTCGGCGCGGCATGGGCGCTCGTCAATATCCTGAATTACGGCGGATTGGTCACGGCGCTTGCCGGTGTCGGCGTGTTTGGCTGGAACTTTGTCCGCCTCAACGCCGCCGCCGGCCAGGGCGACACGGGCGCCGTTCCACGGGAGTCCTGGCGGGGCAGGCGCGCCCGGCTCGGCTACACGATCATCGCGGTGGGCGCGGCCATGCTCGTCGCCGCGATAGCGCTGACTTATTTCCTGCCCGGCAGGCCCTGACGTCGGTTGCTGCAACCGTGCGCGCCTTGCCGCGTTGTCCTTCCATGCGCAGCTTCATCATTGCATCGCTCTTTGTCCTGACCGCCGGGGCCGCCGCGGCGGCAACCGTGCCGGACATGGATCTGAAACCCATGGCCAGCCACCGCGCCACCCACAGTCGCCAGAGCAAGCCCGCCCTGCACCAGGTGAAATCCAGGATGCCCGACCCCAATGCCGGCACCACCGACCAGGGCGCCCCCAACGGCGCCGTCACCAATGGCGGCGAACTGGCGAAGTAAATTCTCCAATCAATTTCTCACCCTGAGCTTGTCGAATGGGTGAGGAGCAATCCGCGAAGCGGACAAAACGGTCAGTTGGATCATTTCGAGCGACGAACGCCGCGAGCTTCGGCGAGCGGCCGGACCGGCCTGCAATGCGGACGAATTGGTCCAGTTTGGCGATCCGATACTCAACTGCGAAGTGGTCAAGACGCAGTTGGCTAACGGGCGGAATCGCTTGTACCGCGCTTTGCTCTTATTTGACAGAAGTCTGGCCGGCGTTTTTGCCGATGACGGTTATCGAGGCGTCAAAATGACGTACGAATAAAATTAGCGGTGGGATCGACTAATTCCGCTGGCTGTCCAAGCGAACGGGCATGGTTCGCTTAGCTTTCCTAAAAATATTTCAAGTTGATTTTCTAACCAATCATTGAGTTTGCTGCAATCACGCAAATTCAATTTTTCACGGCTATTCCCAGATCGGGTTTTTCCCAAATGCAAAACTTCCGAGTGCAGTTTC
>CAIOFO010000037.1 GCA_903857685.1 uncultured Alphaproteobacteria bacterium | reverse complement strand
GATCGCCACGATCCAGACCTCGCTCACCAACGTCAACTCCGCCCTGGCGCAGTTGTCGGCCGGCGCCGCGAAGTTCTCGATCCAGGGGAGCTTCGCCCAGAAACTGTCCGATACGCTGACGACCGGCATCGGCCATCTGGTCGACGCCAATATGGCGCAGGAAAGTGCCCAGTTGCAGTCGCTGCAGGTCAAGCAGCAGCTCGGCATCCAGGCTCTGTCGATCGCCAATCAGTCGCCGCAGTCGATCTTGTCTCTGTTCCATTAAGCCATGGCAGGGCGGCGGGTCCTCCCTCAAGAGGGCCCGCCGTCCGGCGCCAATCGATGCGGATGACCGCAAGAATGCGGCATCCACCCCGAGGCGAAGGAACTTCTGGTGGGACAATAAGCAACAGACGGGCAGCCGGGGGGCCGCCCGTCTGTTGTGCTTTTGGCGGCCTATCGCCCTCGCACTGCGCGCTCGGTGCGGGGCCAGCTTTTCTAATTCGCTGCGCTCATAAGAAAAGCTAGGCCAAATCCAGCGCGTCTTACGGCGTTGGTATTGCGCGGTGCTAGGCGGCGCTTACTGAGAAGCGGAAGCGGCGCGGGCCGGGTGCATAAGCGCCGGGCTTGCGGGTGTCATCCAGTTCGAGGGCCGAGAGCACGAACTGGCAGAAGAGTTTTCTTCCCGACATGCGGTGAGTCAGCAGGCCCAGCAATGGCGCGGTGCTGCGATCAACTTCAATTTTCAGGCGCGTTTGGGCATCGCCGATCATGGCCCAGCCTTCGGTCAGGCCAAGGCCGTGACTGGAGGAAACCAGGAACGACACCGGGCTGCCATGTTCGATCACCTGGCCGGCCAGGGCGAAACGCTCCGGCCCGCCGCCATTGCAGGTTTCCAGCGTCAGGGTTGCAGGGTCGAAGGCATCCGGCAGCAAGGTGAAATGGCCGAGCCTGAGCACGCCCTTGCCCCAGTCGCTCCAATGAAAAGTCAAGTCGAATTCGACCCTTGGCTCGTTCGCACAGAAACGCAAAACCTTTTCGATGGGCCCTTTGGGCGTCTGAATACGGGCGCTGGCGACGACATCGCCATTGCTGTCGGTGGCAAGTTCGGCCTCGCACCATTCCAGGTCGGTAAGTTTATGTTCGCCGGGCGCTTCGAACACGCTGTCGCCGGAATACCAGTCGGCCTGCAACGCAATCTCGTCGAAATAGCCGTGCGGCAGACCGCCCAGCGCCGGTTTCTTCTGGCCGGTGAATTGCAGGCTTTGCAAGGCCAGTCCCCGCCGCCGGTCCAGTGTGGCGCGCAGCGACGGCGTCTGAACCGCAAATTGCCGCGCGGACATTTTCTCGCCCGCCAGAGGCGCGACGGCGGGCAGGGGCGCGCTCCAGCGTGCTTCGGCGGCTTTCAACCGGTCGCACAGGGCGTTCCAGCGTTTTTCCGTCAGGTGGGTGCGAAAGTCACTGGCCCACAAATAGCAGAGCTCCTTCCAGTCGGCGCCGGCCTCATCGCGCAGCATGCCTTCATAGATGCGCTGGCAGGCGGCATTGATGGCGGTGTTGTCGCGGCCTGTCACCGCCCAGCGCGCCAGATTGTATTTGCGCTGCTTCTTGACCGGCACCGGACAGGCGGGGTTTTCCAGCGACAGAAGCTGCCCTCCCTGGGCTTGCGTCATCAGCGACAACACGCCCGACGGCGCCGTCATCACCGCGTCATCGGCGATCACGGCGGCAAAGCCCTGTTCCAGCTTCGCCCATTCGCCGGTTCCCGACAATTTTTCCTCGGTGCGGAAGCGGCCGGGGCGAAAATCGAAAATCTCCGCGTCGCTGGCATAAAGGCACAGGGCACGCGGCACATCGCCATGTTTGCCGCGAACAAAGCCGGCATAGGTTTCAAGCGAAATGTCGCCATGCGCCAGGCGCTGCATTTGCTGGAACAGCGTGGTGTTGCTCCAGATCAGGGCGATGCTTTGGCCATCCGGTCCCACCGCCCGTTGCGGCAGGAAGGCGGTCTCGGCGGGCCATTCGGGATGGTTGGCCGCCGGATTGTCGAAATCCATGATCAGGGCGTCAAAGCCGGCGTCCAAATATAGGGGTACCAGCCCGCTGGCATAGGCCTGTTCATTGACCAGCGCCAGCTTCGGCCGCACACCCAGATGTCTTTCGTAAATCTCAATTCCCAGCCGCAGATTTTCCGCCGTTACGCGGGCAGGCACCAAGGGCGCGATCATCTGGCTGTAACCGGATCCGATCAGCTCGATGCGGCCCGCGGCGATCAGCTTTTTTGCGGCCGCTATCCAAGCGGGATCGCGCGCGGCGACTTCCTCCAGCGTATAGCCCGACATTTCCAGCCCCAGCGGACCGGCCCGTTCGGCCAGCTGCAGCAGCGGCCAGTAACAAGACGTGATCACCTCGCCGCGGCGTACTTCCTCAATGGAGGAGAAGGCGAGATTCAAATGAAAAAAGGCAAAGACCCGCAATCCGGTGTTTGCCGCGACATCGCTGTGTTTCAGCGGCGCTTCCTTGACGGTTGCTCTGATGTTCATCAACGCCCCGTCACGCGGTTTCGATCCGGATGAGGGCCAGGGCGTCGTTGGCCGCCGTCAGCGCTGCTTCGCGGCTGGAACCGCTGGCCAGGATCATGGCGCCGGAGGGGCGCTTGTCGCTGGCCGGGGGAATGACATCGCCTTCGCGGGCGGTCACGATCACGTCCGTGACGCCGGGAATTTTGCTGGCCTCGTCCGCGCCGCTGACGCGCACCACGGTGCCGGGCGCGGGGAAGGCATAACGCTGCACCACGGGCACGAAATGCCGGGGCGCCAGATCGGCCTCATCCACCGTCTCGCCCAACGCGATCCTGATCGCCGCGCCGATGAAATCCACGCCCGTATTGAGCGGAATCTCCCGCGTGCAGAAAAATCCGCCCGACAGCCGCGCCGCCAGTTCGATCATGTAGGGCTCGCCGTCATGCACGACGATGTCGCCCTTGACGGTGCCGTCGGTGATGCCCAGGGCGCTGGCGGCCCGCGCCACCAGGTCGCGCACCTCGGCCTGTACCGCCTCCGGCAAATGGCTGGGCAGGTCGCCGCCATTCTCGATGAAGAAGGGCGCATAACGCTCCAGATATTCGTAATTGCGGTCGGAAAAACCGGGCGTAAAACAGCGGCCGCCCATGACGATGGATTCGGTGGAAACCTGCGGCCCGCTGAGATACTGCTCCACCATCACCCGCTCGGTGGGAGAATGGGAGCGGGCCAGCATGAAGGCAGCGGTGAGGTCTTCCACCTGCGCCACACGCTGCACGCCGCGCGAACCACGGCTGTCCGCCGGTTTTATGACAAGGTCGCGGCCGCGTTCGATGGCGACCCGCTGCAATTCCTGGGGCGTGCGCACTTCGGTGAACCAGGGCGCCGCCACGCCGGCCGAGACAAAGCATTTTTTCATCGCCAGCTTGTCGCAGGCCAGTTCCGCCACATGGATCGGCAAGCCGGGAAGTCGCAGGCGCTGCGCCACCGTGGCGGCGGTGATGGGCGCGTCCGCGGCGACGCAAATCACCCCGTCTATCTTGCGAATCTTGCGGCTGTAGCGTTCGGCGGCGGCGGCGGTTTCCGTGGCGCCATAGACATCGGCGATCAGGCAGGAATCGGCGAAGGCAAAGGCGGGCGCCTGCGGGTCGCGATCCGACACCACCACGGTCAGACCCATCTCCTTGGCGCGCTTGGCGGCGTCCACCGCTTCAATGCCGCCCGAGATGATCAGGATCGTTTTGCCGGAAGAAATGTTCATCGGATAAAAAGCCCTTGGCCGCATTGATCGCAGGGACGCATGGTCTATCCGGGCAGGATTTCGGTAACCATAATTTGCCGGACGGCGTTAACAATTCACTACATAAGTTTCTGTGCGGCCAAGGCGCTCATTTTCCAAGCTTATTGCGGGGCCGGCCTGCTGCCGCACAAGGTCCGTTAACCGCTTCTTAGCTATACGCTCTTTAAAAAGCGTTAAATGGAAACCCAGCCGCTTTTCATTGCTGACGCCTCCGGCAATCACGGCCGCCACCTTGCACGCGGGCTGGCCTTTACGGGCCCTGCGCCATGAGCGCGAGAGAACATCTTCGCATCGTCGCCGTGATCCAGGCGCGCATGGGCTCGACCCGTCTGCCGGGCAAGGTCCTGAAGCCGGTCGCGGGCAAGCCGCTGCTGTGGCACATTGTTCACCGCCTCAAGGCCTCGCGGCTGATCGAGGATATCGCCATCGCCACCACCACCAATCCCCTCGACGAGGCGATTGTGGAATGGGGCGCCGCCGAAGGCGTCCCCGTGGTGCGCGGCCCGGAAGACGATGTGCTGGCCCGCTTTGCCCGCGCCGCCGAAGTGCTGGATGCCGATATTGTGGTGCGGGTTTGCTCCGACGCGCCGTTCCTGGATGCAGGATATGTCGATCATCTGGTCGCCAGCTTGATCGAGCAGGGCGGCGACTATGTTGTGATGGAAGAGGGTGCAGCTTGCGCCCATGAGGGCGTGGACCCGCTCACCCGCCTCGGCCTCGACAAGCTGATGATGGATGCCGGAGACGATCCGGTAGCCCGCGAGCATGTTACCGGCTATTTCAAGCTGCATCCCGATTTCGTGAAGGTGGCCCGCGCCGCGCCCTATCCGCAGCTGGCACGCAAAGGCGGACGCCTCACCATCGATACGCCAGACGACCTGGCCTTTGTGGAGGCGGTGCATGCACGCATGGACGCCAAGGCGGGCGAGGCGAATCTGGCCGATCTTCTGCTGCTGCTGGAGCGCGAGCCTCACCTGCGCGCCATCAATGCCCATGTGAAGCAGAAATCTATTCTGCCCTCCGGCGGGCAGGCCCTTATTCGATGCGATGGCGGGGCAAAGTTCGGCTATGGTCATGTCAAGCGCATGGTGGCGCTGGCGCGCGCCTTGCGCGATTGCCAAGGCCTCGGCGTCAGTTTTGCGCTGAACGGCACGGAGGACGCGCTGGCGCCCATTCGCCGCGCCGGATTCGCGGCGCACATGATTTCCTCGCACGACCAATTTGCCGCCCTGGTTCGGGCGCAAAAGCCCGCCCTTCTGATTCTCGACGGCCGCGAAGGTCCTTCGCGGCTTGAGGCTGAAGCGCTGCGCCGCGATGTCACCCTGATGGCGGTGGTTGATGACTGCTCGGATCTGCGGCTGGCCTGCGACTTCGCCTATTATTCGCCAGTGCCCCAGGCCCTGGCGCAGAACTGGGCGGGCGCGCGCACGGTGCCGCGCATCGGCTGGGAATGGGCGCTTCTGGGATTGAACCCGCATCTGACCCCCGCGCGGGCCCAGGGCCACCGTCCCACCTTGCTGGTGACGATGGGCGGCAGCGATCCGCTGGGGCTGACCGAAAGGGCGGCCCGCGCCCTGGCGCCGCTCGACGGCAATTTCCGTATCCGTTTTGTCATCGGCAGCGGCATGCAGGATGCCCGCAAGGTGGCGGCCCGCATTGTGGCGATGAAAAGCAATTACGAGACAGTGGAAGGCGCCGACGACTTGTCCACCGAATATGCCGCCGCCGACCTGGCGCTTTGCGCCTTCGGCGTCACCGCCTATGAGCTGGCCGCTTTCGGCGTGCCCGCCATCTATCTGGGCCTTACCGACGATCACGCCCGCGCGGCCTCCGCCCTTGGCATGGCGGGCATGGGAGCGTCGCTGGGCGTTGCATCCCAGGTGACCGACGCGGAAATATTGGGCGCGGTGCGCGCCCTGATGAACAATGCCGGGCGCCGCCGGGAAATGCGCAGCTTGGGTCTTGCCACCATGGATGGCGGCGGCGCAGCGCGCATTGCGGCTGATCTCGCGCAGGCGCTGAAAGAAGAGAATCAACCCGTCAAAGCTGCGCGATAATCCCGCGCGCTTTTGCAAAAGCATTGGCCCAGTCGCCCCGGTTTTGCGGCATGACCAGCTTGCAGCTGGGCGCAAATGGCTCAAAGCATTCCCCGAACCCGGTCCAGCTGACGGCGTAAAGGACTTTTAAAGTCGCCGTGCCGGCGGCGGCGCCCAGCCATGACACGGCCGTGGGCGCGCTGACCAATATGTCGAGCGCCGAAAGCATGGCGCAAGTCCGGTCCAGTTCATTCTTCTGATCCAGTCCCGGCGGCACAAAGATCCTGCGGCCGCTGAGCCTTTCCAGTTCGGCAATTTCTTCTGCGCCGGCATCATATTGCGTGGACACCAGCACGCCGGGCAGAGTCTTGATGAATTCCGCCCAGGCCGCCAGCGGAGCATATTGCACGGCGCGATGGCCGCCGCTCTTGCCGCTGCGCCAGCAGATGCCGATGACCGGCGAAGCGCCCAGCCCGGCAAAGACGCCATGCCAGCGCACCAGTTCGCCGATATCGGGTTTCAGGTAAGCGTGATCCGCCGAAAAGGCGGCGATGTCCTTGCGCAAATAACGCGGCAATGACCCCATGGCGATGGCGGCATTGGCGCCGCCGGCGGATTTCAGCCAGCCATAGTCGGCGGTCGTCTTCCCGCTCACGTTTTTCAATTCGGCGGGGCGGATCGTGGCATTCGGAAAGGAACGGCCGAATAGACTGACCAGCCGGGATTCGCACTCGATCAGGACCGAACCGCCTTCAACAGCCGCGCGGTCCGCCAGCTCACCGAACAGGCTGGCAAACATGATTTGGTCGCCCACGCCCTGCTCGGACCGCACCAGCAAGCGGATTTTTTTCAGGGAGCCACCGCTCCAGGCCGCCAAACGCTGTTCGGGCTTGGCAATCGAAGGAACCTTGCCGGGCACATCCAGCCGCGCCGAATAATCGCGCCAGCCATCCTTCAGATTGCCGGTCAAGAGATGCAGAATCGCGCGGTTCAGGCGCGCCTGGGCATTGCCGGGTTCGGCCTTGATCGCTTGTCCATACAGCGTTCGCGCCCTCTCGATATCGCCGTCATCCGCCAGAAGATCGGCCAGATTGCTCAGGGCCGGGGCGTAATTGGGACGGACCGCCAGGGCAGCGCGGTAACAGGCGGCGGCTCTGTCATTGTCGCCCTCCTCGCGCCAGGCTGATCCCAAAGTGAGTTGAAGTTCGGGGCTGTCGGGGCAGCGCGCCAGCGCCGGCTCGAGCAGGCTTCGCGCCGCTGCGAACTGGCCTTCGGCGCGCAGCAGATTGGCCAGATTGACCAGCGCCTCGATGCGTCCCGGCTCCAGCTCAAGGACCCGGAAATAGAATTGGCGCGCCAGGACGGGCTGGCCCAGGGCGCTGGCGGTATTGCCCAGTGCAAACAGCACCTTTGTGTCGAGCGGGGAAAGCGCCAGCGCCTTCTCAAAGCATTCGATGGCTTCGAAATGCCGTCCCGCCGAAGCCAGTTTTAGGCCCTGGTCGTAAGGCGGTTGCGGCGCGATTGCGGCTTGCATTCCGCCATCATCGCAACGCGCCTGTTAAGACGGCGTTAAAGTTAATCAACCGGCCGCCACAAAGACCCGGATGTCCGGGCGGCACCGCGTGCGTTAATGTTAACGAAAGATCAATTGCTTAATACAATCCTGTCCCTGCAGCGAATAGGCGGCGGCCGGCACGCCTCCACCGCGAAGATCAATTGGAACGCAGAAAGCAATTTTTCCAAATGGGCAAAGAGCGCGAAAAATACTTCCAAAGTCTTCCGGAGCATCTGCGCTACGAACCGGTTGCCGCGGTTTCCATCGGGGAGCGGATGGTAGGCCGTGGCCATCCCGTTTTCATCATTGCGGAAGTTGGCGCAAATCATCACAGCAGGCTTGAGCACGCCTTGCTTTCCATCGAGAAAGCCGCTGCGGCCGGCGCGGACGCCGTGAAGTTTCAGCACCTGACGCACAACAAGATCGCCGCCGACACCATCGTTTACGACCAGTGGAACGGCAAGGATATCGGCGCCTTCTCCGAATTCTACCGCTCGGCCGAATTGCCGCCGGAATGGACCGGCCCGCTCATGGAGCATGCCCGCAAGCACGCCATTCAATTTTTCTCCACACCGTTCGATCTGGATGCGGTGGCGCTGCTCGACAAGGCCGGCGTGCCTGCCTTCAAGGTGGCGTCCTACGAACTGACTGACGATATCCTGCTTCGCGCCGTGGCGCGTACCGGCAAGCCGGTGATTATCTCGACCGGCATGGCCTATCTGGAAGAAGTGGCGCACGCGGTGCGAACCATCCAGGAAGAAGGCAATCCGAATATCATTGTGCTTCATTGCACCTCAATTTATCCGCCCAAGCGCGCCGAAGACCTGAATCTCCGCGCCATCAAAACACTGGCAGGCGCGTTCAAGCTTCCCATCGGCTATTCCGATCACTCCCCGCCCCCTTTCGCGGCGGCCTCTGTGGCGGCGGTGGCGCTGGGCGCCTGCGTGATCGAGAAGCATTTCACCCTGAGCCGCGATGGCGGCAGCAATGACGATCCAAATTCCCTTTCGCCGGACGAACTTTCACGCTTCGTGGCGGAAATCCGCTATGCGCAAGGGGCGCTCGGCGGCACAGGGATCAAGCAACCGGTGGTGGCGCAGAACCATGCGGAGGATGAGATAAACGATCGCTGGGCGCGGCGCTCGCTGTATGCCGCACGCGACCTCAAGGCGGACGAGATCCTGACCGCGGACATGGTAATAACGCTGCGCCCCTGGGGTGGAATAGAACCCAAACATGCCGGCTTGGTGATGGGCAGAAAACTGGCGCGCGATGTCAAGGCGCGTGCGCCGCTCGACTTCACCGATTTTTTTGCGTGCTGACAGAGCCCTCGCCATGAATATTTTCCCGCCCATGAAGAACGCCGCGTGACCGTGACCGCGAAATCCGAACGTCCCCGGGCGGCATGGCTGTTTGCGGGCGGAAGCATGCAACGCGCCGCCGCGGATGCCGTCCAGGCGCGGGGACTCAAACTCATTCTCACGGATGGCAATCCCAACTGCATTCTTGCGCCGCGCGCCGATGTTTTTCTTCCCGTGGATACGTTTGACATTGCGCAGAACAAGGTTCGCGCCGCCGAACTGGTGAGGGCGTTCGATATCTGCGCCGTTTTCACGGCCGCGGCGGACTGCCATGAAACCGTGGCCGAGGTGGCGCGGGCGCTGAATTTGCCGGGCATTGATCCGGCTATCGCGCATGCCTGCCGCTACAAATACCAGACACGGAAGATATTGACCGAAGCGGGGATTCCGCAGCCGCGCTACGCCATCGTGCGCAATCTTGCGGAAGCCAAGTCGGCGCTGGCCGATATCGGCCTTCCGGCCGCGTTGAAGGCGACGGACAATTCCGCAAGCAAAGGCTTCACCCGTCTTGATCAGGCGTCGGACCTGAACGAAAAAAGCTTTGCTTATGCGCTGGCGAACGGGACGACGGGCCTTGCCATTATCGAAGAGCTCCTGATTCCGCTGCCGGGCGAAATTGCCGAACAGTCTGTTGAAACGGTTTGGTACGACGGAAAAATGCGCTGGTTGAACTGGGTGGACCGGCTCTTCCGCAAGGATTTTTCCCTGCTGACAGTCCCCTGGACGCCGCAAAGCGATCCCTACAGCGCCATGTCCTGGGCCATCGAGCTGGCTCATTTCAATCCCGCCGATCACACGGCAGGCTTGCGGCTGGACGTGGAGGCGCTTGTCCGCCGTGCGGGAGAAGCAATGGGCATGGGGACAGAGCGCGGCGGGCATATCCTGAAGGCGGACATCATGCTGACGACACGCGGCCCGATGATCCTTGAACTGACGCCGCGCCTGTCCGGCGGCTGGGACAGTTCATTTTCCACGCCCCAGCGGGGCGCGGATTTTGTCGGCGGCGCCCTGGGATTGGCCATCGGCGAAAAGCTCGACGAGGCCTATTGGCAGCGCTATTTCCATTACAAGCACTCCGAACGCGTGGTGGCGGTTCTCGCCAGGGTCGAAGCGGGCGCCCGGGACTGCATTGGCAGGGATTTTGCGCCCGGCACTGGGACCGACCGCGCCAGCGCGTTGCGCCAGGCCTATGAAAGCCTGCAGGTTGGAAAGTTCCTGAATTAAGTGCAAGAAGCTTCAATGCCGAACAAATCAAACGGAAGAAATTGATGACCTATTCCTGGTGCAATGAAAAAAGGCTCGATACGCTTTCCGCGGAAGGCGAAAATGGCGTTCTGAGATTCAAGTCGCCGGACGAGGAGTGCGTAGTCCATCTCGACGGTGGCGACATATCCAAGGTGGTTTTCGCGGCCAAGGGCAAGCCGGGCGTGGAAATCGCGGCAAAGGACGCGAAGGCTTACGTGATCGGCGAAGGCAATGCGACCCGTGATGTGCTTCACTATCTTGCGCCAAGCGGCCCGGCGCCGACCATGCGCGTCGGCATCACCCATCATCGCGGCACCGGCACCTGGTCGAGCCTGCCACATGATTTCGAGCTCAACACCGAAGCCGGTTTTGAAGAGGTATTCTTCTATATCCTC
This sequence comes from uncultured Alphaproteobacteria bacterium, assembly GCA_903857685.1. GTDB lineage: Bacteria > Pseudomonadota > Alphaproteobacteria > Micropepsales > Micropepsaceae > Rhizomicrobium. The sequence continues at coordinate 45,033 of CAIOFO010000037.1, read as the reverse complement.
AAGGGAAAGCCCATGCGCGCCTTGCAGATAGGCCGCGGCGTGTGGTTCGACAATTCCGCCGTGGACGATGTCTGGCCTGTCGCGCACGAAACATTCGGCACCGTACCGATGGGCTATCATCCCGTCGTCGGGGAGCCGGGCGTCAATGTGTCCTATGTCTGGGTCTATCTGGCCAAGTATGCCCGCTGGGAAAAAGTGAAATAGAGCCATGAGCGCGCAGGAACAAAAGACCGCCGTCATTGTCGGCGCCACGGGAAATCTCGGCAAGGCGACGTGCGCCGTGCTGGAGGCCGTCGGTTATCACATTGACCCGGTCTGGCGCGGCGCGGACCGCCCGGACGCCGCGCTGGCAAGTTCCTATGACTCGCTTCCGAAGAAAATCCACTTTGCCGCCTATCTGGCTGGCGTCAATGTGGTCGTGGACACGCAAAATCTGAGCGAGAGCGACTGGCTCCGGGTGATGGCGATCAACCTCACGGGCGCCTTTCTGTTCGCGAAGGCGGCATTTCCCGCCATGGCCGCCGCGGGCCATTCGACCTTTGTCGGCATTTCATCCATCAATACCATGCATCCCTACCCGCGCCGCGCCGCCTATGCCGCGTCGAAGGCAGGGCTTGAGGGGCTTATCCGCGAACTGGCGGTGGAATGGGGGGCACATGGCATCGCCACGCATTGCATCCGCCTTGGTCACCTGCAGGAATTCATGCGCACAACCGCGCCCAACCCCGCCTTTCTCGCCGCCGTGAAGGCACAGACTCCGTCCCAGGAGCTTATTCCCGCGGAGGCGGTGGCGAGTTATATGGCGTGGCTTGCCACCGGCGGCGCCCGCTACATTTCGGGAAGCGTGATTGATTTCGACCCTGCCTATACGCTCAACCGCATACCCGTTTGAGCAATGGCCGAAACGCACCAAAATCTGCGGCATGACGGACCGGTTATCGTCTCGGTGGACGGCTACAACGTCATCGAATGCAAGGCCTGCGGCTTTCGGCATATCGATCCGCTGCTGAGCGATGAGGAATTGAAAAAATTCTACAATACGGAATTCTACGAAAGCGAACGCCCGGATTATTTCAAGAATGCGGAGGAAGACAAAGACTGGTGGATGCTGCGCTACCACCATCTTTACGATATTCTCGATAGGCATGCGCCAGGCAAACGCCTTCTCGATATCGGTTCAGGTCCCGGCTATTTCATCGAGGCGGGCCGCGAGCATGGCTGGGACGTGCTGGGTTTTGAGCCTTCGCGGATGGCAGCGGAATACACGCGCAATCGCGGCCTCAATGTCGTTAACGAACTTTTCACCCTGGCGAGCGCCCGGGAACAGGGAACATTTGACGTGGTCTCGCTGAATCTGGTGCTGGAGCATCTGCGCGATCCGATGGGCCTCATTGAGGAGGTGAAAACGATCCTCAATCCGGGCGGCATTTTGTTCGTCACCTCACCGAACGATTTCAGCCCGTATCAGGAACTGCTCTGGAAACATGCCGATTTTGCGCCATGGTGGGTGGTGCCCAAGCATCATCTGAATTATTTCGATACCGCCTCGATACAGAAACTTTGCCGGCGCATGGGGTTCGATGTCCTGCATGTTGAGGCCAGCTATCCGATCGAGCAATTCCTCCTGAGCGGCAGAAATTATGTCGGCAACAACGCGCTTGGCCGGGAATGTCACAAGGAACGCAAGGCGTTCGAGTCTCAGCTGCTTTTGCACGCCAGGGACACCGCCAAATTGCTTTACAGGGCCTGGGCGGAAGCCGGTATCGGACGCGAATTCGTCATTGTGGCGCGGCTGCAAGCGGCGGTCTGACAGTCACTGCCACGAGCAGAGCAGCACCTGTGTCGCGCCATTGTCCGTCAGCTTGGCCAATCGATCGTAAGCGGATTTGTACGGACGCGCGATTTTGGCCGCCGGCGCGTTTGCTCCGAAGCTCATCGCCTTGGTGACCCGGTATCCCATCGGGATCATACAATTGATGAGGGTTTCGCGCGGGAACAGATGGATGTGTTCAATCGGAAGATAGTGTTCGAACGACTCTCCCAGGGCGTCGGAGAGCAATCCTATCCTGGGCGTTTGGAGCAAAATGTGGCCGCCGGGCTTCAGGAACTGCGTAAGATTCCTCAGCGCCTCAACGGGGTTCGACAGATGTTCCAGAACATCCCACAATGTCACCAGGTCAAATTTTTCCCCTGAGAATTCAGCCTGCGCTTCAACCGAAACCGCGCGATGGCCTTTTTGCCTGGCGAGCTCGACCATTTCCTCTGAAATGTCGATTCCGCGAAGCTGGTCCTGATCGGCGCCCAGGCTGCGCAGCCAGTCGAGAAAAATGCCGTCGGCGCAACCAAAATCCAGGATTCTGGACTTGAGGAGGGCCGCCGTGGTCAGGCCGACATCCGCGACCGACTGAGCATATTCGTTAAAGACGGTAGGCCGGTATTCCGGCGAGAACCTCAATAAGTGACTGACGGAGCCGGTACACTTCTTCTCCAGATATTTGTCGTTATAGTATGCGGCCAGCTCGGCATCCACGGGATAGGGATAGATGCGCTGCACGTTGCAGCCGCCACATGCCACCCAATTCGACGTGTATGTCTCCGTCGATTTCCTGACCTTGAAGGTCTGCTGAATGGCGCCACACACACGGCAGGGCTCGACGAAAATTTCCATGAATGACCCGATTTGCTAAATTGGAATTGTTCGAATGTCCGCTCGAATCGGAAAGATGGCCCGGAATTATAGTCGCAACGGCGATCGATGTCGCAGCTACAGGCACGCACGTCCTGTACAAAGGCGTTCGCGGCGCAGGACGCCATTGCCCTCAGCCACGGCATAACGGACTTCCCATGGGGCCCTCAGCGGCAAGCCCCGCCCTAATTCATTTTCGTCCCGTCCAGCATTCGAAAGACCCGCCGGGCCTCCGTTGAAGCCCCGGCGATGGCGGCGGAAGGATGGGGCGGTTTGGCGGGCGGTTCGTCCTCAAATCGCGGGATTCGGCATGCTTTTGTGGCTTTTTGTTCACCACTGATTAAGCATATAAGGTTCTGATAAGGGCTGATTTTCATGCAGAGATTTGCATATGGCCCAGGCCCTCCCACTGCCGAGTATGGACACGCTTGCCGGCGTGGACGCAAGACTTGAGGCCCTCGATAAGCTCGAAGCCCTGGTCGAGGATGTGGTGCGGGAAAAGGCCCGCCACCGTTCCAATGTGCTGCTCAAGCGCGGCATCCGCTCCTGGCGCAAAGGCGACATACCCAAGGCCGGACAATGGGCCCTGAAAGCCACCGAAAGCGACAGCGAAAATTCCAAGGCGTTTCATGTCCTGGCCATGGCGCTGGAGCGCATGGGCCATCTGCACAAGGCGCTCGTGACGTACGAACGCGCTTTTCAGCTCGACCCGAATGATCCCGAACTGCTGATCAATCTTGGTCTCACCGCCTGGAATCTCAAGCTGACGGACGGCGCGGCCAAGATGTTCAGGCTTTATATCGCCGCCTGTCCGGATTCACCGCTAGGTTACAACAATCTGGGCAGCGTGCAGAGCGACATGGGAGAGCCCGATATCGCAATTGAGACCCTGCGCGCCGCGCTGTACCGCATGCCTAGCCAGGCCATCCTGTGGAATTCGCTGGCCACCGTGCTGGCCGAGGAAGGCCGCGCCGACGAAAGCCTGGTGTTTTACGAGGAAGCCGCCCGGCTGGAACCCAATTTTGCTCGTGCCTATCACAATCTGGGCTATGCCTATCAGCATCTCAGCCGCTTGGAAGACGCGCTGGTCAACTATGACAAGGCGCTGGAACTGGTGGTGGATCCGGCTGAGCGCATCGAGACCCGTCATTCGCGCAGCATCTGCCTGATCGGCTCGGGCCGGCTGGAGGAAGGATTCCGCGAATATGAAATCCGCAACAATCAACGCTTTCGCGCCTATTTTCATCATTTGATCGATGCGCCGCTCTGGCAGGGCGAGAATTTGAACGGCAAAAAGCTGCTGCTGGTGGGCGAACAGGGCCTGGGCGACGAGATCATGTTCGCCAACATCCTGCCCGATGCGCAGGCCGCGGTGGGCGAAACAGGCAAGCTGCAGATCTGCGTCGACCCGCGGATGGTGACGCTGTTCCAGCGCTCCTTTCCGAAGGCGGAAGTCGGCACCTATGACGACCGCACACTGATCGACAATGACGGCAACAAGGCGCTGCGTCTGGTTCCGTTCGCGTCCAAGGAGAACAAGCCGGACCTGTGGGCGCCGATGGGAACGGCCCTGCAATATTACCGCAAGACACTCGCGGATTTTCCGCACAAGTCCATTCTGGTGCCGGACGCGGAGAAGGTGCTGGAATTCAGAAAGAAGTTGGCGGAATTGTCCGGCAAGAAAGTCGGGCTGTGCTGGCGCTCCATGATGATGGGCGCAAAGCGCGGGAAATACTTTGCACCCATCGAAAACTGGGGCGCGGTCTTGAAAACGCCGGGCATCAGTTTCGTCAATCTTCAATATGGCGACTGCGTCGCCGATATCGCATATGCCAAGGAGAAATTCGGCGTGACCATCCACCAGATGGAGGGCCTGGATCTCAAGCAGGATATAGACGGCGCCGCGGCGCTGAGCGCCGCGCTCGATCTGGTCCTGTCGGCTCCGACCGCGGCGGCCCATATCGCCGCCAGCGTGGGCGCGCCGGTCTGGTTTCTCGCCGTGGGCCGCGGCTGGCCCCAGCTTGGAACGGATGAATACCCCTGGCACGCCCATACCCGGGTTCTCCGGCCGGCAAAGTTCGGCGACTGGAATGAGGTCATGCCGCGCGTTGCCAGCGAACTGGCGGCGTTCGCGGCGAAATGACGAGGGCGCATTAAGGCCGCGTTAAGCACGATTCGGCGCGAAAATCCGAGCCAATTGCGTCTTTGTCATTATCTCGGCCTTAACGCGCCGCATGCGAATTTTTACGCCACATGTCCAGTATCGGCAGTAGCACGTCAGGCGGCTTGGATTCGCTTTTGCTGGGCTATTATCAGGCTCAGCAGGCGGCCAGCCCATCGGCCGTCGCCGCCGCCAACACCCTGAGCGCGGCATCGCAGCAGAAGCCCAGCGCGACCGCCAACGACAATCCGCCATGGAACACGCCGACTCCCGTCACCAGCGCGCAAACCGCCAAGGTGATGTCGACCACCAATTTCCTCGACACATCCAATGTGCCGCTGACGCCGGGCGCCACCACCGACGCCAAGACAGAACAGGACAATCAGAAACTCTTCTCGCTCTACAGCGCGGTCAACAGCCTGTCCTACCTGGCGCAACTGGCGCAGAGCACGACGGCCACCGCAGGACAGCTGGCCGGCCTCAATGCCCGGTTCCAGACCGGCCTCAGCCAGGTGCAGCAATATCTCGCCGGCACCAGCTTCAACAATTATAATCTCGAATCCGCGACCCCGGCGGCCAGCGCCACATCGACCGCCACCATCGGCTTCGGCAGTTTCACCTACAACACCCAGACGCTGGTAGCCAATTCGGGCATCAACAATCCCTTGCCGGGCGTCTCGGCGTCCGACAGCTTCACCATCGCGGTGAAGAAAGGCGCCGCCACAACCAATGTGGCGATCGATCTGAGCAAGGTGTCGGGGCCGCTGACGCTGGGCAATATCGTTTCCTACGTCAATTCGCAGCTTTCCGCCGACGGCTTTTCCACCCGCTTCCAGAAGACCCAGAAGGGCGGCACCATCACTTCCGACGCCACCGCCACTTACGGCCTTCAGGTCACGCCCGGCGGCAACGAGTCGATTTCGCTTTCCGCCGCCTCCACGCCCGCGCTCTACATGGTGGGAAATTCGGGCAACGCCTCCGAAGTCAACACCACCAGCGGCACCGGCGCCCACGCCCAGGTCAACACCACCGTCGCCAACCAGTCCGGCCGCCTCACCAAGATCGGCGATCTCGCAGGCGCGCCCGCCGCCATCGTCAGCGCCAACCAGGACGCTTCCACCGGCACCACCACGGCGCAGGCCACGGCGGTCGATTCCAGCGGCAATATCTATGTCCTGGGCAACGCCACCGGCAATATCGGCAGCCAGATCAACCAAGGCTCCCAGGACGTCTATCTCACCAAATATGATTCCGCCGGCAATGTGGTGTGGCAAAATCTGGTGGGCAGCGCCGGCAGCGCCTCGGGTTACGGCCTGGCGCTGGATCCGTCCGGCGGCGTCGTCATCAGCGGCGCTTCCACCGCCGATCTCAGCACGAATTCGGTGGCCGACGGCAACAATGACAGTTTCGTAGCCCGCTACGACACCAGCGGCAACCAGACCTGGATCAAGCAGATCCAGACATTGGCCACCAACCAGGCGGGCAGCGTCAGCGTTGACGCCAGCGGCAACATCTTCATCGGCGGCGCGGTTTCCGGCGGCGTGATCGGCGCCGGCCAGACGGCACAGGGCGGCGGCGATGCCTATCTCGCCAAGTTCGACGCCAACGGCAATCTGCTGGCGGAAAACCAGTTCGGCACCAGCGGCGCCGATCAGGTCAGCGCCACCGCCACCGCCAGCGATGGCAGCCTGTACGTCGCCTGCATCCAGAACGGCCAGGCCGTGGTCGCCAAATATACCGGCGGCGACATTACCGCTGCGCCGGTCTGGACCCAGACGCTGGGCGCGCTTTCCAGCGGCGGCGCCATTGGCGGTCTCGCCGTTTCAGGCAACCAAGTCTATGTTTCCGGCACCACCAGCAACGCCAATCTGACGGCGGGCGGCCAGGCCAGCATCGCCAGCGCCAGCACCGGCGGCACCGACGCCTTTGTCTTCAATCTCTCCGACAATGGCTCGACCAGCACTGCGAACCATGTCTCGTATATCGGCACATCGGCCAGCGACAAGGGCGGCGCCATGACGGTCGGCCCCGATGGCACCATCTACCTGGCGGGCACCACCAGCGGCACCTTCACGGGCCAGCAGCGCAGCATGGCCAATGTCAGCAACGCCTTCGCCACCGCGATCCACGCCAACGGCAGCATCGCCTGGACCCAGCAATATGGCGGCGCCTCCGGCCAGTCCACCGGCGCCGGCCTGGCCGTGGACCCGAATGGCGCCAGCGTGCTGGACGCGCTGGGCCTGCCGCGCGGCACCATCAATCTCAACCACTCGGTGAACCTCAGCAGCCAGACCACGCTGCGCACGGGCGACAGCTTTCAGATCAAGATCGACGGCGTGGCGCCGCGCACCACCACCATCACCATCGATGCCGGCGAAACGCTCAACTCCCTCACCACCAAGATCAACGCCCAGCTCGGCAGCGTCGGCAAGGCAGCCGTCAACTATACCGGCAATGCCGAGGGCCTGAAGATCACGGTCAATGCCGGGCAGACGATAGACCTGATTTCCGGCCCAGCCAATTTTGACGCCCTGTCGCGTTTGGGCTTTACCGCCGGTACGCTCAGCGCGCCCGCCACCGCCAGCAAGACCTCAACGGCAAGCACCTCCACCGGCACTTCGTCCAGCACCAAAACCGTTCCCACATACGGTTTGGGCCTCACCGGCGGCATCTCGGGGGCAAGCATGGATATCTCGAGCAAGACCGGCGCCGATCTGGCCCGTTCGCAATTGCTGGGCGTGCTGTCGCAAATCCAGAACACCTACAAGACCAGCAACACGCCGCCCGCCGCCGCCACGATCGGCAACAACAGCGGCACGGCCTCGTCCAGCACCACGGCGCAGCTCGCCAGCTACAATATGGCGCTGTCGCTGCTGGGAAGCGGCAACGGCGATACCTTTGCGAATATCGCCACCATTGTCGCCGGCGGCACCGCTTCCAGCAGCAGCGGCGGCAGCGGCTCCAGCGCCAGCATCGCGTCTATGTTCAAATAGCGCGTGTCCGCCTTGCGCAGGCGGATCATCATGGCAACGAAACGGAAGATCAGACGACTTTGTTGAATACCATGGCGCCCGCCGAACGAGGCGTAGTCGTGGGACGCGGGCCATAGGTGCGCGTCGGCGCGTTCATGCGCTCGACCTCGCGGGCAATCGCCTGGATCATGCCTTCCGAGGCGTTCTTGACGCGAATCAGCATGCGGGCATGCAGTTGCAGAACGTCGCGGAATTTTGCGGTGATGGTGAGGAACCGGGTGCGCAGCGCCACCGGCGCGGATTTGGCGATGCGGATGTCGAAATTCTGCGCCTCCCGGCCATAGACGGCAGAAAGCTTCTGGATCTCCGGGTCCAGGCTCACCATCTTGGCGGGCGTGCCGGCCTTGAGCGCGGCGATATCGCATTCCAGCGCTACGATCAGTCTTTCGGCCATGCTGATCAGGCGTTCCAGCTTGGGTTCGTCGGCGATTTTCGGCTCGCTCATGACAGCGCTCAACTTGCGGCCGCAGCAGGCGCGGCATCATTGGCGACGGGGATTTCCTGGTGCTTCAGCAGCTGGCGCTGCAGGGCGCTGGCCAGGCCGAAGCCGCCGCGCTGCTGCATGGACTTGCCATACTGGTCGATCATCAAGGAGCGGAACATTTCCTCGCCTTCGCCGCCGCCGGTGGGGCCGTCTGACGAGATGCCCGAGAACATCGAGCCCAGGAACTGGGAAATAAAGACGCTTTCATAGTCCTTGGAGGCCTTGATCGCCGCCGCCGAATTGCCGGTCGCCACCGGGGCTTTCGGCGGGGCGGACTGGGCCAGCATCATTGCGCCTTGAACACCAATCATGGAAGCGGGCGCGTCCATCAGCCGATCACCTGGATATCGGCCTGCAAGGCGCCCGCGGCCTTGATCGCCTGCAGGATCGAGATGATGTCGCGCGGGCCGACGCCAAGGGCGTTCAGTCCGTCCACCACGCTCTGCAGCGACACGCCGGGATGCAGCACGGTCATCTTGTTGCCCTTGCTGTCGTCAATCTGGATGGACGTACGGGGCACTTCCGCGGTCGTGCCGGTATTGGAGAAGGGCGCGGGCTGGCTGACTTGCGGAGTTTCCTGCACGCGAATGGTCAGGTTGCCCTGCGCGATGGCGACGGTGGAGATTCGCACATCCGCGCCCATCACGATCACGCCGGAATTCTCGTCAATGATGACCTTGGCGGGCTGGTCGGGATCAACCTTGACCTGCTCGATGTCGGTGAGCAGGCCCATCACGCCGCCGGGATAGTTGGCGGGCATGGCAAGCTCGACATTGGAAGGGTCGCTGGCGACGGCGATTTTTCCGCCGAGATAGGAATTCACCGCGCCGGCGATGCGGGTGGCGGTGGTCAGATCAGGGTTGCGCAGCGACAACTTCAGCGCGCTCATGCTGGCCAGGGTAAAGCCGGTTTCCTTTTCCACGATCGCGCCGTTGGAAATGCGCCCCGCAGTGGGCACGCCGCGCGTCACGCTGCCGGCATCGCCCTGGGCGGAGAATCCGCCGGTCGCCACGGGACCCTGGCTGACGGCATAGACCTGGCCATCGGCGCCAAGCAGCGGGGTCACAAGCAGTGTGCCGCCCTGGAGATTCTTGGCATCGCCCATTGCCGACACCGAAACGTCGATGCGGCTGCCCTGTCCGGCAAAGGCGGGCAGGCTGGCGGTCACCATCACGGCGGCGACATTCTTGGTCTGCATGGTCTGGCCGCGGGTATTGACCCCAAGCCGTTCCAGCATGGTCTGGATGGATTGCTGGGTGAAGGGCGCGTTCTTGAGACTGTCGCCGGTGCCGTTCAGGCCGACCACCAGGCCATAGCCGACCAGCATGTTGTCGCGAATGCCCTCGACATCCACCAGGTCTTTGACCCGCGAGAAGGCCAAAGCAGGCATGGGGGCGGCGGCAAGGGCCGCCCCAACGATGACGGCGGCCAGACGTATATAAAGCGGTGCGCGCATGAATTCGGCTTCTGCCTTTAATTCCGCGTACCTCCTTGCCAATTCCGTGCCGGTTGGGGGAAGAAATTATATCTGCAAAATCAATTACTTAATGAATATACCGAACAGTGTTCAGGGCCGCCGGGCAGCTTTTGCCGAGCCTAAGCTGCCTGAACGCTGTTTGCCGGGCTTTTTTGCCCCTTCGCAGCGCGGGCGCGTCCATGCGCGTCTTTCGCTGTCGCTCAAGACCTATGGACCCGCACCGTTCCCATTAGCCCGCTGGCGCGGGCATGGGTGAGGGGGCTTGCCTGCCGATCGGCAGCGCCATGAAGGCGGCGGCAATGCCGACAAAGCCGGCGACGACAAAGGCCTGGAGATAGGAGCCGTTAGCGCTGCGCGACAGGCCGGCCAGGAAGGCGGCGCTGGCTGCTCCAACCTGATGGCTGGCAAAGATCCAGCCGAAAATGACCGGAGCGCGGTTCTGGCCGAACACTTTATTGGCCAGCGCCAGGGTGGGCGGCACGGTGGCAATCCAGTCCAGGCCATAGAACACCGCAAATAGCGACAGGCCGCGAAAGGTGAAATCGGCGAAGGGCAGATAGATCAGCGACAATCCGCGCAAGCCGTAATAGGCGAACAGCAGCTTGCGCGGATCAACCCGGTCGGTCAGCCAGCCGCTGGCGGTGGTGCCGATCAGGTCGCAGAATCCCATCATCGCCAACAGGCTGCCTGCCGCCACCGCATCCATGCCGTGATCGCCGCACAGAGCGATCATGTGGGTGCCGACCAGACCGTTGGTGGTGAAGCCGCAGACAAAGAAGGTGCCTGCCAGCAGCCAGAAGTCGCGATTCTTTAGGCCGTCTCGCAGGCCGCCGAAAGCCATGGTCAGCGGACTTTCGCGAGACGGAACCGGCACGGGGTGGTCGGCGCCGGCGCCGAACGGCACGGCGCCGACATCGCCCGGCCATTCCGGCAGGAAAAAGTACACCAGTGGAATCAGCACCGTCAGGCCCAGTGCGACCGTCATCACCACCGGTTTCCAGCCGCCCCATTCCTCGATGGCCGAAAAAGCGGGAAAGAAAATCAGCGTGCCGGTGGAAGTGGAGGCGGCCAGCACGCCCATCACCAGCCCGCGATTGGTGACAAACCAGCGATTGACGATGGTGGCCGACAGCACGCCCGCGACACAGCCGCTGCCGATTCCCGACACCAGGCCCCAGCTGAGGATGAGTTGCCAGGGCTGTGTCATGGCCAGGCTGCAAAGCGCCGATGCGCTCATCAGGCCCAGGGCAAACAGAACGGTACGGCGCACGCCGAAACGCTGCATCGCCGCCGCCGCGAAAGGCCCCGTGAAACCGAACAGGAATATGCCGGTGGCGGCGGCAAAGCTGATGACGCCGCGCGACCAGCCGAAAGCATTGCCCCAGGGCACCATCAGCACCGCGGGCGTGGAGCGCACGCCGGCGGCAGCCAGCAAGGCCAGGAACACCACGCCCACGACAGGGATGGCGTGATGGAAATTGAGAAAGCCCCGTTTCATCCCGCCAGCCTAGCGAAGCCATGGGAAAAAGCTTGTCTTTCCGGTGCATGCCTGCTTCTCAAGCCCGGCATGGCGTGGACAGACAGCCCGCGCATTTCTATGGTCAGCCCACGTAATTCAGGATCCTTGAATGGCCCGATCCAGACCCGCTCTGCTTTGCATTCTCGATGGCTGGGGCTGGCGCGCCGACCCCGCCGACAATGCCATCGCCGCCGCCCGCACCCCCAATTACACCAGTCTGCTGGCCGAGTGTCCGCATGCTCTGTTGCAGACCTCGGGCCGCGCCGTGGGCCTGCCCACGGGCCAGATGGGCAATTCCGAAGTCGGTCACATGAATATCGGCGCGGGCCGGGTGGTGGCGCAGGACCTGCCGCGCATTGATTCGGCCATCGAAGACGGCACGCTGGCGACGCGCCCGGCGCTGCAAGCGTTGATCGCCAAGACCAGGGCCGCCAATGGCGGCGTGCACCTGATGGGGCTGCTGTCGCCCGGCGGCGTTCACTCGCATCAGGATCACATGGCGGCGCTGGTGAAGATCCTCTCGGCGGCCGGCTTGCCGGTGCTGGTGCATGCGTTTCTGGACGGGCGCGACACCCCGCCGCGCAGCGCGCGCGGATTTCTGGAGAAATTCCTGGGGGACATTGAGGGCCGCCCCGGCGTCCGGTTGGCCAGTGTTTCCGGACGTTATTACGCCATGGACCGCGACAGGCGCTGGGACCGGGTGGGCAAATGCTATGCCGCGCTGGTGGACGCTTCGGCCCGGCGCTTTGACGATGTCTTTGCCGCGCTGGACGCTTCCTACGCGGACGATCTGGGCGATGAATTCCTGGTGCCGGCGGTGCTGGGCGATTATGCCGGCATGGCGGATGGTGACAGTCTGCTGTTCGCCAATTTCCGCGCCGACCGTGCGCGCGAAATTTCCCTGGCGTTGCTGCAGGAGGATTTTCCCGATCTCGTGCGCGAGCGGGTGGTGAAGCTCTCCGCCGCCGCAGGCATGACCGAATATTCCGAAGAACTGAATGGAATGATGGCGGCGCTGTTCCCGGCGCAGGATATCCGCGAAACCCTGGGCGAGGTGATGGCCGAGCATCACCTCAAACAGCTGCGCATTGCCGAAACCGAAAAATATGCCCATGTCACATTTTTCCTGAATGCCGGGCGCGAGGAGCCATTTGCCGGGGAAGACCGCATCCTGGTGCCCAGCCCCAAGGTTTCCACCTACGACCACAAGCCCGAAATGAGCGCCTATCAGGTGACCGATAAACTGGTGGAAGCCATCGCATCGGGAAAATACGATTTGATTGTCTGCAATTACGCCAATCCCGACATGGTGGGCCATACCGGCATCATGAGCGCCGCCATCAAGGCGGTGGACACGATTGACGAATGCCTGGGTCGCCTGATTGCCGCGATCAACCAGGCGGGCGGCTTCATGTTGCTCACCGCCGATCACGGCAATATCGAGCTGATGAGGGACCAGGAAACCGGCGAGCCCTTCACCGCCCACACGACATTCGATGTGCCCATCATCGTGCTGGGAGCGCCGGCGGGTGCGAAACTGGAAAATGGCCGCCTCGCCGATATCGCGCCCACGGTGTTGACGCTGATGGGACTTGAAAAGCCCGCGTCCATGACCGGCCATTCCCTGCTCACCGGCGCGCCCGCCAAAAAGGAAAACGCCTGAACCGGCCGGGAAAATATCTTGTGATGCTTGCGGCCATGACCTTCGCCGCTTCTGCGTCCGCCGCGGACCGGGTGACAGTGGCGATGACGCTGCATCCGCGTCCGGCGCAAAAATCCGACAGTGCGACGCCACCGGAAGCGCCCATGGATCTCAGTCATGCCTTGCCGGGTGCAAGCCTGGCGACGCTGCCATCCAGCCAGCAGCAGCTCGGCGCCCTCAAGGAAGAACTTGCCAAAAGCCGTCCCGTGCTTGCCGGCGCCAAGGCAAAGAGCGAGGCGCTGGCGTCCGAAGCGGCGGCGCTGCGCCAGAAATTGATCGCCACGGCCGCGCGCATCCAGGGCCTGGAACGCGACCAGTCCGTGCTGGCGGACCAGATTGCGCAGCTGCAGGCGCAGGACGAGGCACTGGCCAGCGGCTTCGCGGCGGACCGCGTTTCGGTGACGCGCCTCCTGGCGATTCTGGAACGGCTGCAACACGACATGCCGCCGGCGCTGGCGGTCAGGCCCGACGATGCCCTGGCGGCGGCGCGCGGCGCCATGCTGGTGGGCGCATCGCTGCCGCCGGTCTATGCCAGGGCGGCGGCACTGGCCCGCCGCATTGAAAAACTCAAATCCACCCGCGCCGCCCTGATCGCGCGGCGCAACGATGCCATCCTGAATGCGGCGGCGCTGGCCAAGGCACATTCCGATCTGGAAGCACTTGTCGCGCAAAAAGATCGCGAAGCGGCGGGCGCCGCCGATTTCACAGCCACGCTGGCGACCCGGCTTGACCAGGTGGCGCGCCAGGCCGCTGATTTCGCCGCGCTGGTGACCAGGGTAAATGCGCTGCGCAAGGCCGAGCCCGGCCCGGCCGAGGCCAGTATCGTGACCGTGACGGCGCCGTCGGGTTCCGGCCTTAAAAATTATTCAGTATTGGCAAAAGCTTCGTTGCGGGAGCCGGTGGCTGGAACTCCGCTCCCGGCAGGCCCGGAAAGCGACAAAAATCCCGGTCTTACCTATGCAACCCTGCCCGGCGCGCAGGTGATCGCGCCTTCCGACGGCAAAATTCTTTTCGCCGGTCCTTACCATAAGGAGGGTCAGGTCTTGATCCTGGAGATAACCACTGGCTACGATATTGTGCTGGCCGGTTTGGGGCAGGTCACCGTCCGGCCAGGGGACGAATTACTCGCCGGCGAACCCGTGGGCATCATGCCCCCCGGTTCGGAGACGCGGCTTTATTTCGAGCTTCGCCAGAACGGCAAAGGGCTCGATCCGGAGCCCTGGTTAATGCTCGCATTGCGGAAGGCGAAGAAAACATGAAACGGTTTGCTCTGGTCGGTGTGGGTATGTTCGCCGGATTCGGCCTGGCGCTGGGCGTGGTGTCGGCTGCGCACGGCGCCAATGATACAAGCGCCTATCGCCAGCTCGACCTGTTTTCCGATGCCTTTGAACGGGTGCGCGCCAATTATGTCCGCCCGGTGCAGGACAGCGAACTGATCAATGCCGCGATCCAGGGCATGGTCTCCAATCTCGATCCCCATTCCAGCTATATGGACTCCAAGTCCTATGGCGACATGCAGATCACCACCCATGGCCAGTTTGGCGGCGTCGGCATCGAAGTGACTCAGGAAGACGGCCTCATCAAGGTGATCTCGCCGATCGACGGCACGCCCGCCGCCAAGGCCGGCATCAAGTCGGGCGACCGCATCGCCGCGATTGACGGCACTTCGATTCAGGGCATGGCGCTGAACGATGCCATTGACAAGATGCGCGGTCCCGTCGGCGCCAAGATCACGCTCACCGTGCTGCGCGAAGGCGAGAAAAAGCCCTTCGATGTTACGCTGGAGCGCGCCACCGTGGCGGTGGACGCCACCACCTGGCGGCGTGAAGGCGATATCGGCTATATCCGCATGCCCGGCTTTAACGAGCAGACCGCCTCCGGCCTGGAAAAGGGCGTGCGCGATCTCAAGAAGCAGATCGGTCCGGGCATCAAGGGCTATGTCCTGGACCTGCGCAACAATCCGGGCGGCTTGCTGGACCAGGCGATCCAGGTCTCGGATGATTTTCTCACCGGCGGCGAGGTGGTCTCCACCCGCGGCCGCCATCCCGAAGACACCCAGCGTTATGACGCCAAGGGCGGCGATATCACCGATGGCAAGCCGGTGGTGGTGCTGATCAACGCCGGCACCGCATCGGCCTCGGAAATCGTCTCGGGCGCGCTGCAGGATCACAAGCGCGCTACCATCATCGGCATGACCAGCTTTGGCAAAGGCTCGGTGCAGACCATCATTCCGCTGGGCGAAGGCGGCGGGGCCCTGCGCCTGACCACGGCGCGCTACTTCACGCCGTCGGGCCATTCCATCCAGGCCCAGGGCATCGTTCCCGATATCGCGGTGGCGCAGGGCGACGAAGCCAATATCCCCAAGATCGCGCGGCCTTCGGAGGCCGATCTGCCGGGCCATCTGGTGGGAGAGCCGGTGGCCAAGAAGGCCGGTCCGGTGATCCAGCCCGCACCGGGCAAGAAGTTTGACGACTTCCAGCTTTCCTATGCTTTGGATCTGCTGCATGGAAAGATGACGGTGGCTTCGGCCGGCGCCGCCCCCACGCCTGCCCAGTAGGGCACCGGCGCGGTAAGAGACCAAAATCAGCAAAAAGGCGCCGGATTCCGGCGCCTTTTTCATTAGCGCGGCCAGCTGTTAACGACCCCGTAACCATGGCCCGTTAACTTTTGCCCATGGCTGATGCTGCCTTCAATGAGGAAATACGCAGCCCCCGGGCGGCGCGCGCGCTGGCATTCGCCACGGCCTTTTTCTTTTGCAGCCTGACCGCAGGCGCCCTGGTCATCACCTTGCTGGGCAAGGTCCATCGGCCCGAAGTGGTGCTGGATCTTTCCACCCCGCTGGACGCAAGAACCGCGCTGCCGATTACCGCAAGCGCCGAGGCGCTGCCTCCGCCCGTGGTGATCGACAAGGCGGTGTTCGCAGGGACCGCGCTGGTCGCCGATCCGGCGCTGATTGAAAATTCTCCCATGGGCCCGCTGCCGCGCATTGCCGATGACGGCAGGAAGCCCATGACGGCCTACGCCGCGCCTGCGGCGCCGGGCAAGCTGCGCATCGCCATCGTGGTCTCCGGCCTTGGCATCAGCGCCAAGGCGACCACGGCTGCACTGGCCAGCCTGCCGCCCGGCGTGACGCTGGGCTTTGCGCCTTATGCCGGCGATGTGCAGCATTGGGTGAATGAGGCACGCCAGTTCGGCCATGAAGTGCTGCTGGAAGTGCCGATGGAGCCGTTCGATTTTCCCGACAGCGATCCGGGTCCCCACACGCTGCGCGCCGGGGTTGACGAGGAATCCAATTTGCAGCGGCTGACCTGGAATCTGTCGCGCTTTACCGGTTATGCCGGCATTACCAATCTTCTTGGCCAGCGCTTTCTGTCCGATTCCGACGTGCTGTCGCCCGCCATGACCTATCTGGCGCGGCGCGGGCTTTACTTCTACGACAATGGCGCCAGCGCCCAGTCGGCCGCGCCCCAGGTGGCCGGCGCCACCGCAACGGCCTTTGCCCAGTCCAATGAGACACTTGACGGAATCCAGACCGCGCTGGAAATAGACCGTCATTTGTCGGCGCTGGAAGATGAAGCCCGCGCCCATGGCAGCGCCATCGGCTCCAGCTTTCTCTATCCCGTCACGGTCGAGCGCATCGCCGCCTGGTCCAAGACCCTTGCGGGAAGGGGGTTTGTTCTTGTCCCCGTCTCAGCCATAGTGAGCGCGCCTAAACAATAAGCGCGCAAAAAAATGGCACCTTCCGATCTTCCCTATCGCCCCTGCGTGGGCCTGATGCTGCTCAACGCAAGCGGCCAGATTTTTGTCGGCAAGCGGATCGACCAGACCGTGGAAGGCTGGCAGATGCCGCAGGGCGGCATTGACGACGGGGAGGAGCCGCGCGCCGCGGTGATGCGCGAGCTGAAGGAAGAGACCGGCACCGACAAGGCCGAGATCATCGGCGAGATGGAGAACTGGCTGACCTATGACTTGCCGGCGCATCTGGTGGGCATCGCCTTTCACGGCAAGTATCGCGGCCAGCGCCAGAAATGGTTCGCCCTGCGGTTCCTGGGCGGCGACGGCGACATTGATCTTCACACCCATGAGCCGGAATTCGCGGACTGGAAATGGGTGGACATGGAAGCGCTGCCGCGCATGATCGTGCCCTTCAAGCGCGATACCTATGCCAAGGTCATCGCCACCTTTCGCGGATTGGCGCGGAAATCATGAGCGCGAAGAAAAAATCCGCGGCGCCGGGCGGCGCCCCGAAAAGGGGCAAGCCGCCGGTGGTGATGATTCATGGTGCCTTTGTCGGGCCCTGGTCGCTGGACGGCTTCGCCAAAAAATTCCGCGACGAGGGCTATGAGGTGCATGTCCCCAGCCTGCGCCATCATGACAAACAGAAGCCTCCGGCGGAGCTGGGACAGACCAGCCTGACCGACTATGCCGCCGATTTGGAGGCTTTCCTCGACAGCCTGGACACGCCCTGCATCATGGTCGGCCATTCCATGGGCGGGTTGCTGGCGCAGATGCTGGCGGCGCGCCGCGACGATGTTCACGCCGTGATCCTTCTGGCGCCATCGGCGCCCTGGGGCGTGCCGCCCGCCTCGTTGCTTGAGATCGCCAGCGCCCAGGCCATGCTGCTGAATGTGGGATTCTGGAATTCCATCCTCAAGCCCGACCAGCATGTCGCCGGTCACTATTCCCTCGACCGTGTGCCGCCGCCCGAGCGCGAGGCGATGTTCGCGCGCTTTGTCCCGGAATCGGGCCGCGCCACCTTCGAGATCATGCATTGGGGGCTGGATATGGGCCGCGCCAGTGAAGTGGATGCCCGCAAGGTCGCCTGTCCGCTGCTGGTGCTGGCGGGCAGCGAAGACCGGGTCAATCCGCCCGGCACGGTGGAGCGCATCGCCGCGCTATACCGGGAGCGGGCCACCTTTGAGAATATTCCCGGCATGAGCCATTGGCTGATCGGCGAACCGGGCTGGGAAGAGGTCGCGGCGCGGGCGCTGGCCTGGCTGGGCGAAGTTTAGCGCAGCAAGGTCTCAGCTGCGCGGCGCTTCATGCCGCTTGCTGAAGTCCTTCATGAAAGTCTCCAGCGTGTCCACCTGGGCAATCTGCTGCGCCGCGTCGCGGAATGCCACGCCATGCAGTTCGATATTCTGGGACAGGACCGCAAAGGCGCTGGCATCGGGGGTGCCCGTCATCTTGGACATGAAATTCTTGCGCAGTCGTTCCAGGCTGGCTTCGTCATTGGCCAGGGAATAGGCCACCGCCATGCGCAGCACCTGGGCGCGTTCATCGGCGCTGAGCGGGGCTGCGTCGCTGGCGCGGGCGCCGAGCAGCTCTTCGGTTTTCTGGCCCGCCACATCCCAATTGCCGCTTTCCCAGTAGATATCGGCGCGCAGCCGACTGGTGTCGGCGTCATTGTCCACCGCGATCAGATCCAGCGCATTGTCCCATTGCTTGAGGGCGGCAAAGCTGCGCGCCTCCAGCAGCAGCCTTTCGTGGATGGCTTCCTCGGGCAGGCCGGTGATCTGGGAATCGTGCAGCGTGTTGATCGCGTTCTGCGGCTTGTGGTCCATCAGATAGATCGCCGCCAGCCGGGTGGAAACCTCGGCCTTGGCGACGCCGTCGAGCCGCTTGTCAACCTGATAGGCCAGCAGCGTCGCCGCAGGCTCCAGCAGATCCACCGATACCAGCCGGTCGGCGATGCGGCGGATCATTTCGTCGCCGTCCGACCCGATCGGCGTCAGGTCCACATTGTCATAGAATAGCGCCAGCTGCTCCACCGGCGCGATCTTGTCGGCGCCGCCCTTGAGATACAGGTTGGCGAAGGCGGCGCGCATATCGTCCTGCGCCGCGCGCGCCGCGTCATTGTTCTGGAAATTCTGCGTCGCGACCCTGAGAGTCTTGAGGCCTTCGTGATATTGGTTGCCGGCGAAATAAAGGCCGGCCAGCCGGCGCAGGGTTTTCATTTCCAGCGCATCGCCGCGCCAGCGAAAGCGCAGGCGCTCCAGCACATCGATGGCCTTCGCCGGTTTGATGGCATGGGCGTTCAGGCCGGCGTCCACCTGGTAATAGATCGCCTGGGCGGCAAGCCGCTCATCGCTGCCATTCTGGACGGACGCAAACAGCGGAACGGATTTGGCATAATTGCCGGTGGTCGCCTGGATGCGGGCCCGCACCAGATCGGCCTCCAGGGCATCGCCGCGCGACAGGTCGCGCGGCATATGGGTGAGCGCCGCATCCGCCAGCTCCAGCCGCCCGATGCCCAGCGCGGCATCGGCATCGGCCAGCCGGGCGCGCGCCTGCCAGTCGGCGGGATAGCGCTTCAGGACCGGTCCGGCCAGCACCAGATCGTCATGCGCGGTGCGCCAGTTTTCCAGCGCCGCTTCGGTGAGGCCCCGCCACAATGCGGCATGGGGATTGAAGTCGAAGGCGCCGCCCGCCAGGTCGTTATGGGCGGCCTGGTAGCGGCCCATCATGTAATCGGCGCTTGCGCGCATCATGGCAAGCTGGGCATCGCCGTTCAGCGACGGGTCCTGGGCCTGCATCAGATTGATCAGTCCCAGCGCTTCCGAGGCGAAGCGGTTGGCAAGATAAAATCGCGCCAGTTCCAGCCGGGCATGATTGGCGGTGCCGGCGGGCAGCCGCGCCACCGATTGGCTCAGCCGCCTTTCGGTGGCCAGGAAGGAACCGCCGGTCATTTGGCCCCAGGCGGCAAAGTCAATGAAAGTGGGCTCGCTTAACGCCTGCGCCATGGCCTGGGGCGTCTGGCCGCTGGCGGTTTGCGGCGGCGTCAGCGACAGGCCGCCGGGACGCGCAATGCGGATGCGCGTGCCCGCCACGGAAATAACCAGATCGTCGGTATAGGGCGTGATCACCAGGCCGCTGGCGGTGGGCAGGGCGGCGAATTCTGCATAGACGCGCTGGTCCAGCATGGCATAGCCGCTGGCGCCGGGAATGACGGTGAGAATATCGCCGGTGGCCGGATCGGTCAGGGCGAAACTCTTGTCGGCGCGCGGCAGGAAGGTGGTGAGCGCGGCGCGGTGCGGATCGTCCTGCTCACGGGCAAAGCCCAGGCTGACCGGGGTCATGCCGGTCTTGTTGCCGATCACCACCTTGAGATCGGCGCCATTGTCGAGCGCGGCGATGGGTGCCGGTTGTTTCAGGGTGATGCGCAGGATGGAAACGCCGGGGCTGGACGAGGCTTCGATGCCGCCGGCGAACGCGCCCAGCGTCGCCTTCAACGCGGCGGCATCCAGATTGGCGGCGTCCTCCAGCACGATCCAGGCGGTCAGCCCGCGCACAAACACGGCGGCGGGATGGTTGTTGGCGCCCTTGAAATTCAAGATCACGCCGGTCGGCGTGACGGTGCTTTCGGTGATCTGGGTCGCGGCGGGCGCCGCGGCGGGTGCTGTAGCGGCCGGCGCCGGAGCGGGTGGCTTGGCAGCCGCGGTTTTGGAAGCTGCCACCTTGGGATCGGGCTTGGGCAGAAGCGGCTGCGGCGGCGCGGTCGCGGCCTTGGCATCCGGTTTGGCGTCTGGCTTCGGCGCGGCCGCCGCCAATTTGGCGTCGGGCTTGGGCGCGGCTGCCGCCAATTTGTCGGCGGGCTTGGCGTCATCCGGCTTGGCCGGGGACTGAAGCTGCTTGGCGGTATCGCTGATGGCGGCGGCCTGGGCATCGCTGGCGCCGGTCTTGATCGCGGTGGCTTGCGGCTTGGCGGTGCCCGGCGGGGCATAGGCGCTGGCGTCGGTCTTGGGCGCCAGGATGTCGAGCACGATCTTGGTGCCGTCCTTGAAATCGTGATAGCCGGAATCCGCATCGGTCTCGAATTCCACCACGGTGCTGGTGCCTTCCAGGTGCCAGGCGGCATTCTTGACCCAGGGCGGCTGGAAGCGCGCGATGGCCGACAGGTCGGGCCGCACCGCGGCCTGGAACTTGATGGTCATCTTGCCGGCGCCGGGAAATACCGTGTACGGAACATCCTTGTCCCAGTCGAACACCAGGCGGGTGAAATTGGCATAGGCGCCCGAGCGCAATGTCAGAACGGGCAGGGACGCGGCATCCACCGGCTTCGGCGCGGCGACCACGGGCCGCGGCAGGTCCGGCATCACGCCGGCGAAGTTTTGCGGCGCCAGGTCCACCGCCGCATGATCGCCCGCCGCGCTTTGATGCAGCTTGAGCGGCTGGGTCAGGGCAAAGCGGAACGTCTTGCCGTCGGCATCGGCGCGCACCGACGCGACGGCGCCGCCCATCAGGCTGGCGATGGCGTCGGGATCGAGCGTGGTCTTGCGGTCAAAAGACAGGGTGAGGACGCTGCCGTCGGTGGCGGCGGTGACCTGGCCGCTCGGGGCGAAGGCAAAGCTGAGGCGGCTATAGCCGTTCTGGTTGCTGGCGCTGACGCTATCGGCGGCATGCGCGGCGGAGGCGGCCAGCAGAAGCGCTGTCGCGATCAAGCCCATTCTGTGCGCGGTATTTGCCAACCCGATATTTCCTTCCGACCCGGCCAGTATCGGGCGGCGGCGTTAACCTTCGGTAAACCGTAAAAAACCCCGGTTAGCGCCAATTACCCCTTGTAATTCCTAGACTTTCGGCTTGGCCGGGGCCGCTGCCGGGGCTGTCGCGGGTGCCGCCTTGGCCTGGGGGGCCGCAGGGGCCGCCGGACCGGCCGCGGCCGCGGCCGCTGGCGTCGGGGCCAGGGCCGGGATCGGGGCAGGAGCCGCCGCGGGTTCCGGCAAGGTCAGCTTGTTGGCCAGCTTCATGGTCAGTTTCTGGGCCGCATCGGGATTCATCGCCGCCAGGACCGGCGCCATCACGTCGGATTTCATTTCCTGGGCCACCGGCACCAGCACCCCGTCATCCAGGCTGTCGAAGATGCGGGCCGCATCCTTGGGCTTCATGGCCGAATAGGTCTTCACCAATGCCGCCACCTGCTTTTCCTGGGCGGTGTCGCGCTGGACCAGCAGAGCCGCGATCTGGCTTTGCAAATCCTTCAACTGCGCAATCTTGGCGTCCACCCGTGCTTCCGTGGCGGCCAGCATCGTGGCCTGGCTCTGGATCTGCGCCTCGCGCGCGTCCAGCGTGGCCCGGCGCTTGGAGAGACTGGTCAGAACATCCACTTCGGCGGCGCTGGAAATCTGGCTGTCGCTGCCGCCGAAATCCGCATTGATGGGCTGGGCGGCGGGGGCCATGGCATCGGGGCTGGCGGAAGCGTTTTCCAGAGCGATGGCGTCATGGACAAGGCCGGTCGTCTTGAGCACCAGCAAGCCGCCGCACACCAGCACGACGCCGGGCAGCAGGCGCAGAGCGCGCGATTTTTTCTTGAAGATGCTCACTGTGCGGTCCTCATGGCGTCCAGCCGCCCCATGATGCTGCTGGAGGGAAGATTGATCTCGCCGCGGGCGCGCGAGGCGGTGGCGTTTTCCATGCGGTCGGCGATGCGTTCGCCGGAAGCGGTGAGAACCGAAAGCTCGTCAATATGCAGGCGGGCGCGCTTCAAACGCTCATCCAGGGTCTGGGCCGCTTCATTGGCCGCGCCCTTGAGCGCGCGCAGCGAGGCGCCGGCGCCGGCAATGGCCATGTTCAATTCGCCGATGGTGCGCGACAGACCCTCATGGCCCTTGCGGACGGCGGCCAGGCGGCGCTCCAGCACGATGCAATAGCAAAGCGTGGCGGCCAGCAGAACTTCCAGCGCGATTTCGACATAGAAAGTGAGGGTCATGACAAGTTTCTTTCTTAAAGCGCTTTCGAAGCATCCGTGCGTTCAACGGCGGCATCCACCCGCACCGCGACCGAAGAGCCTACCCGGCCCATCCGTCCGGTCAGCAGCGGGACGCCGCGGCAGCGCAGTTCGATGCGCGAATCCGGTGTGGCGCCCAGCATCACGGTCTGGCCGACTTCCAGGTTCATGATCTGGTGCAACGGCATCACCTGCTCGTCCAGAATTGCGTCGATATCCACCTTGGTGGACCACAGTTCCGTCGCCAGATGGCTTTCCCAGATGGAATCGCGGCCGAATTTCTCGCCCATGAATTGCTGCAGCAGAAGTTTGCGGATCGGCTCCAGCGTGGCGTAGGGCAGAAGCAATTCGGTGCGGCCGCCGCGGTCTTCCATGTCGATGCGCAGTTTGACCAGGATGGCGGCATTGGCTGGCCGGGCGATGGCGGCGAAGCGCGGATTGGTTTCCAGGCGATCCAGGCTGAAGCTGACCGGCGCCAGGGGTTCAAAGGCGGCGCACATGTCCTGCAGGATCACTTCGACCATGCGCTGCACCAGGGTGCGCTCGATGGTGGTGTAGGGCCGGCCTTCGATGCGCATGGCGGAAGAGCCGCGCCGGCCGCCCAGCAGCACGTCCACAATGGAGTAGATGAGGTTGGAGTCCACCGTGAAAAGCCCATAATTATCAAGCTCTTCGGCGCGAAACACGGCCAGGATGGCAGGCAGGGGAATGGAGTTGAGATAGTCGCCGAACCGGATCGAGGTGATCGAATCCAGGCTGACTTCGACATTGTCGCTGGTGAAATTGCGCAAGGACGTGGTCATCAAGCGCACCAGGCGGTCGAAGACGATTTCCAGCATCGGCAGGCGCTCATAGGACACCAGCGCCGAATTGATGATGGCGCGGACGCCCGATTTGTCCTGCATCTGGTCGCCGCCGACATCGAAGCCGAGCAGGGAGTCGATTTCCTCCTGGTTGAGGATGCGCTCGGTGCCGTTGGGCGGCGGCGCGGCCTCGACCGCTGCCGCCTCGGGGGCGGCTGCGGGCTGTTCTTCCGTCTGGGGGGTCTCGTCGGCCATGGGATTTGCTTTCCGGATCGCTTACTGGACGATCATTTGCTTGAGCAGAACATCGCGCACTTTATAAGGCGCCGCCGCGATTCCGGCCCGGCGCAGCAATTCTTCCTTCAGGCGCAGCACGCCCTCCGAGCCTTTGAGGTCGTCCAGCCTGAGCTCGCGCAAATAGGCCTGGAACTGGTCCACCATGCGGGGCATCAGCGCCGTCATGCCGGCTTTCGCCAGGTCATTGTCCATTTCCAGCGACAGCGACAGCTTCAAATAGGCGGGCGTGCCGTCATTGCTCTGAATATTGACCAGGATGTCCGGCACATCGCTGAAGGCCACCTGCGGCGGGGTCAGCGGAATTTCATCGGCCTTGGCGATCTTGTTCTTGTCGGCGCCGTGCGGCTTGATGACAAGGAAATAAGTGCCCGCGCCGGCTCCGGCCAGCACAACGACAAGTGCGGGGACCGCGATCATCAGCATCTTCTTGCTGAGGAGTTTCTTGAACAGGCCGTTTTTCGGGGCGCCTTCGCCGCCTTCGGCGGGGGTTTCGGCGCCGTCTTCGGCTTCAGGGGCTTTGTCTTTGCTGGCCATCAAACTGCTTTCTGCAATCTTCGGCCTGCATCCTTGCGCAACGTGGTTAAGGAGCGGTTGAAATTGCCGCCCAAGCCGTGTCCGACCCGGCAAGTTTTTCCGCCGCTGCCGTGCCGCTTGCAAAAAACCCTTGTAATTCGCGGCTTTCCTGCTGGCACGCTCGCTGCACTTGTTCTTCCGCGGCCAGAAAGGATCGCAAGGTGCCCAATGGATAATTCACTTCTCGTTAGTCTTTCGCAGCAACTGGCGGCCTATCGTTCGATGGACGTGATTGCGAACAATCTCGCAAACGTCTCGACGCCCGGCTTCAAGCGCGAATCCGCCAAATTCGAAGAATTCATCACGCATGTCGCGCCCTCCGAGGGCCAGACCGGCCAGCAGGCGCTCAGCTTCGTCAAGGACGCCGGCGTCAGCCGCGACATCAGCCAGGGCAGCATCGAAAGCACTGGCGCGCCCCTGGACCTGGCCATCAACGGCAAAGGCTATTTCACGGTGCAGACGCCGAACGGCATGCGCTACACCCGCGACGGCCACTTTACCCTCGATGCCAACGGCCAGGTTGTGACCAGCGAAGGCTATGCGCTGCAGGGCGACAGCGGCGCCATCACCATCACGCCCGACGACCAGAACATCAAGATCGGCCAGGACGGCACCATTTCCAGCATCGTCAACGGCATCAGCAACCAGATCGGCAAGCTGCAGGTCTCGGATTTCGCCGATGACAGCGCCCTGACCAAGCAGGGCGACAACCTCTATTCCACCAGCCAAAGCTCCACCGTGGCGACGGACAGTGTCATCCGGCAGGGGGCGCTGGAATCCTCCAACGTCCAGCCGGTGCTGGAAATCAGCCACATGATCGAAGTGATGCGCGCCTACCAGGCGACCGCTTCGCTCAACCAGAGTCAGGAAGATTTAACCCGCCAGGCGATCACCAAGCTTGGCGCGATGCCCAATTAGGAGACTGAACCATGCGCGCTTTATCCATAGCTGCCACGGGCATGCTGGCCCAGCAGACCAACGTCGAAGTGATCGCCAATAATTTGGCGAACATGAACACCACCGGCTTCAAGGAGCAGCGGGCGGAATTCACCGACCTGCTCTATCAGAATGTCGAGGCGCCGGGCGCCCAGACCTCCAGCCAGGGAACCTATGCTCCCGCCGGCATCCAGATCGGCACCGGTGTCAAGACCGGCGCCACCTATCGCATCACCACCCAGGGCGACCTCACCAGCACGTCCAACCCTTATGACGTGGCGGTCCAGGGCGCAGGCTATTTCCGCATCCAGCAGGCCGACGGCACGGACGGCTTTACCCGGGCCGGCAATTTCGCGCTCTCGCCCCAGGGCCAGATCGTCACCCAGGACGGCCTGGTGGTGCAGCCGGGCATCGCCATTCCCGCCAACACCGTCAGCGTCACCATCAACGCCCAAGGCCAGGTCAACGCCACCGTGGCGGGCAATGCCACGCCCCAGACGGTGGGCCAGCTCGAACTGGACCGCTTTCCCAACGAAGCGGGCCTCAATGCCATCGGCGGCAACACCTTCCTGGAAACCCCCGCGTCGGGCAGTCCCCAGGCCGGCGTTCCCGGTTCGCCGGGCTTCGGCACCATCCAGCAGGGCTTTCTGGAGACCTCGAACGTCAATTCGGTGGACGAGATCACGGCGCTGATCACCGCCCAGCGCGCCTATGAAATGAATTCCAAGGTTGTCACCGCTGCGGGCCAGATGCTGCAGCAGACTTCCCAGATGGCGCAGTAAACCATGACCCGCAAGCTCGCTCTCATCTTCGGCCTGATCGCCGCCCTTGCCTCTTCTGCTTTGACGATGGGGCCGGCCCTGGCCGACATCCGCATCGTGGTTCCCGCGCGCGATATCGCCCGCGGCGAAGTGATTGCCGATTCCGACCTGACCTTCGGTACCGCCACCGGCACCGCGCTGATGAACGGCACCGTCACCAGCATGGACGCCCTGAACGGCATGGAAGCCCGCCGCATGCTGCGCGCCGGCCAGGCCGTCTCGGTTGCCGATGTGCGCCATCCCATCCTGGTGAGCCGCGGCCAGACCATCACCATGACCTTTGAAGCGCCCGGCGTGGATCTGACCGCGATGGGCCGCGCCATGAGCGAGGGCGGCATCGGCGATACCGTCACCGTCCAGAATCCCGCCTCCTTCCGCATGATCACCGGCGTCGTCACCGCCGCCGGCACCGTGCGCGCCACGGGCCCGATTTCCAATGGCAGTTCGGCCAATGGCGCCGCCGCGAACTATTCCAATCAGCTCACCGCCCGCAAATAGGATCCGTCATGCGCAGCCCCCTGCTCAAGATTTTCACCGCCGCCCTGCTGGGCAGCATCCTGGCCGGCTGTTCCGCTGTGGACCGCATCGAAAGCATCGGCGTGGCGCCCAAGCTGGCGCCGGTGGGCAACCCGGCCGACCAGCAGATCGTGGCGGCCATTCCCCAGCCGCCGCCGGTCACCCATGTCGGCAATTCCCTGTGGCAGGCGGGCTCGCGCAGCTTCTTCCATGATCCGCGCGCCACGCATGTCGGCGACGTGATCACCGTGAATGTCTCGATCGCCGATGCCGCCAAGCTGTCGAACACCACCACGACCTCGCGCACCAATTCCGATAACGCCAGCCTGACCAATTTCTTCGGCCTGGAAAACGCCTTGCCCAAGAGCATGGACCCGGCAAGCCTGGTCAAGATGGGGTCGGACAATTCCAATGTCGGCAACGGCGCCATCAACCGCTCGGAAGCCATCAATATGACACTGGCGGCGCTGGTCGCCCAGGTGCTTCCCAACGGCAATATGGTGATCTCGGGCCATCAGCAGGTGCTGGTCAATAATGAGATGCGCGACCTGCAAGTGTCCGGCATCGTCCGTTCCGAGGATATCACCGCCGAAAACACAGTGGATCTGGCGCAGATCGCCGAGGCCCGCATCAGTTATGGCGGCAAGGGTAATATGACCAATGTGCAGCAGCCGCGTTACGGCTCGCAGCTCTTCGACATCCTGATGCCCTGGTAGAGCGCAAGCGACGGCCCAACCGTTTTCAAGTGGGGTGCAAGAAAGGCCCGGTCACAAGACCGGGCCTATTGTTTTTTCCGGGGCCGTGATCCAATTCCCCGGGCATCGCGTAAGAATAATGCTTGCAACATGAGGACCGACATTTGAAATATTTGCTGTCCATTGCGCTGATCGTGGCGGCGGCCGGTCCGGCGGCGGCCACCCTCAAGCCCGGAGCAAAGGCTCCGGATTTCTCCGCCCCGGCGACGCTGGGAGGCAAGGAGTTCAACTTCCAGCTTGCGAATGCCTTGGGGAAAGGACCGGTGGTCCTGTATTTTTACCCCGCCGCATTCACGACCGGGTGCACAATCGAAGCCCACAATTTTTCCGAGGCGGTGCCGCAGTTCAAGGCGCTGGGCGCAAGCGTTATCGGCGTTTCGCGGGATGACATAAAAACCCTGGACAAATTCTCGGTGCAGGAATGCCGCAGCGCTTTTCCGGTGGCAGCGGATGGCAGCGGGGCTATCACAAAGGCGTATGACGCCAGGCTATCAGCGCTGCTGTCGGTCTCCGACCGGACATCCTACGTAATTTCCCCGGACGGTGTTATTCTCTATTCCTATCGGGCTCTGGACCCGGACCATCATGTCTCCAACACGCTAGAGGCCGTGCGGGCGTGGGATGAGGCCCAAAAAAAATTGGATCGCAGATAGCGTCAGCTTGGCGCAGTCGCCGGCAACGGAATAACGGACTAGTCGTCGCGATAGACTTTCTCGCGCCGCCCCGCCGTGCGTCGCACGGCAATTAAACAAAGGAACGGCGCAGATATTTCTGTCTAATCGTCGCGATAGACTTTCTCGCGCCGCCCCGCCGTGCGTCGCACGGCAATTAAACAAAGGAACGGCGCAGATATTTCTGTCTAATCGTCGCGATAGACTTTCTCGCGCCGTTCATGGCGTTCCTGCGCTTCGATCGAAAGCGTGGCGATGGGGCGGGCGTCCAGCCGCTTGAGCGAAATCGGCTCACCGGTCTCTTCGCAGAAACCGTAGGAGCCGTCTTCGATCCGGCGCAGCGCGGAATCGATCTTGGCGATCAGCTTTCTCTGGCGGTCGCGGGTGCGCAGTTCCAGCTGGCGTTCCGCCTCGGTCGAGGCGCGGTCCGCCAGGTCGGCATGCGGCACCGTTTCCGCCTGCAGATTCTGGATCGTCTCGCGGCTTTCCTTGAGGATTTCCTCTTTCCAGCCATTGAGCTTGCGGCGGAAATACTCCCGCTGGCGCTCATTCATGAAGGGCTCGGTCTCGGACGGCCGGTAGTCGGCCGGGATCTGGATTCCCATGCTTACTCCTTCGGGCAGTCACGAATCGGCGGGCAAGCCCGTCCGGGAGGCCGGGGTTATACCCATGCGGTACCCCCCCAGCAATCGCTATTGTGAGACAGGGAAAATCGCTCCCGAACGACATAATTTATGTAATTAAATCAATGCATAAGTGTTAAAAAGCGGGACAGGTTTTCGGCGATGATTGCGGGGTGAGCGGAAGCGAACGATTTGAACCTGTGACCTTCAGGTTATGAGGCTGATGAGGTGCGGCGGCGCCAGCCGCCTTTTCCCAACGCGCTGCCGCTAAGGCATTAAAAAAGGCCCGGCTTGGGGCCGGGCCTTTTTCAATGGTTGCGGGGACAGGATTTGAACCTGTGACCTTCAGGTTATGAGCCTGACGAGCTACCGGGCTGCTCCACCCCGCGTCATGGCCCCTCTGGCAAGGGGTGCGCGGATATAGGCCACGGGGTAGAACCTGTCCACCCCTATCAATAACGCCGCTTTTCCGCCCTTTCTGCCACGCCCTGCGGGACAGGGTTCACGGCCCGTTAAACCATCGCTGCCAGTCTTGCCCCGCTGAGATCGCGAGGCGGCGCATCATGAAAAACATGCTTCCGGTATTCCTGGTCCTGGCCTCCTGCGGTGCGGCCCTGGCGGCTGATCCGGCACACACCGTGGTCCAGAGCGGACGGGCCTTTCACCCGGCCGAGGTCAGCATCAATCGCGGTGAAGCGCTCACTTTCACCAACAATGACGAATTCATCCATCAGATTTTCGTCATCGGCCTTTTCGATTCCGAGGAAAAAACTCCGGGCGAAAACCTTACCGAAAACTTTACGCAAAGCGGCACTTTCGAGGTCCATTGCCACATTCATCCCAAGATGAAGCTGATCGTGCACGTGAAATAGTCTCGGCTGGCGCCAGCGCAGCCAACGGTGCCCGCGGCTTAAGCCGCCATAAACCCCCCTTCGTCCATATTCCTCAATGCGTTAGTGCGTTCGGGACGGAATGTCGCCAGCCGGTTACTCCATAGGCACCAAGATCTTTGGTGCGTTCGTCGCAATGGGCGCGATTATCGCGGTCCTGGGCGCGGCCGGCTATGGCGTGCTGGCATCGGCCGGCGACATGGCGGTCACCACTTTCGACGGTCCGCTGATGGCGATCAACTATGCCCGCGCCGCGCAAACCGACTTCACCCAGCTGCAGATGAACGAGCTGCGCTATGAAAATACCGGCGCCGCCGAAAAATCCGCCATCGCCGCCGACATCGCCAATGCCGCTTCCACCTTCAGTGACGATCTTGCCGTCGCCGAGCAACGCTCCTTCGCTGCGGACGAGCAACGCCTGATCCGCCAGATCAAGGCGCTGGTGAACCAGTGGCGCGCGGCGCGCGACCGGGACGACGTGAAGACGCTGGAGCGGCTGGATACCCAGATTGACGACAAGTTCGACCTGCTGATCGAACTCAACACCGATCACAGCTTTGTCAGCCGCCGTCAGACGGTTTCGAATGTGACGAACTACCGGTACGCCACCATCGGGGCGACTGTGCTGGCGCTGCTCTTGGCCGCCGCCATCACCTTGTTTTTGCGCCGCCGCATCATTCGGCCCTTGTCCGCCGCCGCCGCTGTCGCCGACCGCATCGCCAGGGGCGAACTTCAGACCGAGATTCCGTCCGGCGGCGCCGACGAGACCGGCGCCCTGCTCAAATCCATGACGGTGATGCAGGACAATATCCGCGCCATGATGACGCGTGAGACCAGCCTGCGGCTCTCCGCCGAAAACCGGCTGGCGGACGCGCTGGAAACCTCGCGCGAAGGCGTGATCCTGGTGGCGCCCGATGGCCGCATCGTGCTGGCCAATTCGGCCTTGCGCGAATTCTTCCCCGCCATTGCGTCATCCCTGGTAAGCGGCGCGGGCTTTGCCGAGGCGCTGCGGCTGATCCAGAGCCAGCTTGCGGTCTCCCCCAATCAGCCGGGCGGCGCCGATCTTACCGGCCATGCCGAACTGGAACTGGCCGATGGCCGCTGGGTGCGCATCACCGCCAGCGCCACCAGCGATGGCGGCTCGATCATGCTGTTGTCCGACTTTACGCTGGTCAAAGAACGCGAGGAATCCCTGCGCCGCGCCACCCGCGCCGCCGAGGCGGCCAATGCCGCCAAGACCCGCTTCCT
This sequence comes from uncultured Alphaproteobacteria bacterium, assembly GCA_903857685.1. Taxonomy (GTDB): domain Bacteria; phylum Pseudomonadota; class Alphaproteobacteria; order Micropepsales; family Micropepsaceae; genus Rhizomicrobium. Next base: position 14,115 of record CAIOFO010000037.1, on the reverse strand, counting down.
GGCCAATATGAGCCACGAACTTCGCACCCCGCTCAACGCCATTATCGGCTTTTCGGAAATCATCAGCGGACAGCTGTTCGGGCTCATCGCCAATCCTCGCTATCTCGATTATTCCGGCGATATCCTGCGCAGCGGCCGGCATTTGCTGGAAGTCATCAATTCGGTGCTCGACCTTGCCAGGAGCGAGAGCGGCAAGATGATGCTGGATATTCATCCCACCGACATGGGCGAGGTGCTGCTGGATTGCGCCACCATGGTGCGCGAGCAGATCGCCGCGGCAGGATTGACCCTCGAAATGACGGGCCTGGATCAGCCTTTGCCGCTGTCGGGCGACCCGGCCAAGCTGCGCCAGATATTCCTCAATCTCTTGTCCAATGCCATGAAATTCACCCCTGCGGGCGGGCGCGTCTGGCTGGATGCGCGGCTGACGCCAGGCGGCGTGGCGGTGACGGTGGGCGACAGCGGCATCGGCATGAGCGCCGAAGACATTGACGTGGCGATGCAGCCATTCGGCCAGGTGGATAACCGGCTGGAGCGCCGCTATGAGGGCACGGGCCTGGGTCTGCCGCTTACCCGCGCCCTGGTCGAACTGCATGGTGGCACCATGACGTTCGACAGCGCCCGCGAGCAGGGCACCAGGGTCACGGTGATGTTTCCGCACCGTGCGGCGGGCGAAGTGGAGTTCGCCGCAGCGGGCTAGCGCACGTGTTCTTTTGCGGTCTGGATCGCGCGCACGAAACCCACCGGATCGGCGATGGTGGGGGTGGTCACCGCGTCAACGCCGGTGCCTTCGATCCGCACCGTGCCATAGCCGAAGATGCGGCCCAGAAAACTCTGTTCGACTTTCACGCCTTCGATATTGGGCAGCGCGATCTCGTTGCTCCTCAGCGAGAACAGGCCTTTCTTTTCCACGAAACGGTGGCTGGTGACGCCGATCTCGGTGGTCCATTTGCGCACCATCATGGAAATGAAAATGACGATGCCGACGACGAAAATGCCCAGGAAGAGCAGCGCCGCCCAGGCCAACGCGCTGTAGAGCCAGTGGAAATGGGCCCGCGCGATGATGGTTTCACCGTCGCCCAGGGAATCTTCGATATAGGACATGAAAGCTCCCAGCGCCGCGCGCCGGCGCACAATAGCACAAAGAAGACCGGATTACCGGTCGTGATCCGGCAGCAGGACTTCCCGGAAGCCCTTGTGATTGGGGCTTGAGATGACGCCGTCCTGCTCCATGCGTTCAATCAGGCTGGCGGCGCGGTTATAGCCAATCCCCAGCCGCCGCTGGATATAGGAGGTCGAGGCCTTGCGATCCCGCGCCACCACCGCCAGCGCCTTGTCGTAAAGATCGTCGCCGCTTTCGCCATTGCCGCTGGTCATCAGGGCATAGGGATCGTCGGTCTCTTCGTCCGGCTCTTCCGTCACCGCATCCAGATATTCCGGCTGGCCCTGGCTCTTGAGGAAGCGCACGACATCCTCGACTTCGTGGTCGGAGACGAAGGGGCCGTGAACGCGGCGGATGCGCCCGCCCGCCGCCATGTACAGCATGTCGCCCTGGCCCAGCAGCTGCTCGGCGCCCTGTTCGCCCAGGATGGTGCGGCTGTCGATCTTGCTGGTGACCTGGAAGGAAATGCGGGTGGGGAAGTTGGCCTTGATGGTGCCGGTGATCACATCCACCGAGGGCCGCTGGGTGGCGGCGATGAGGTGGATGCCCGCCGCGCGCGCCATCTGCGCCAGGCGCTGTACCGCGCCCTCGATTTCCTTGCCCGACACCATCATCAGGTCGGCGACTTCGTCCACCACCACCACGATGTAGGGCATCACCTCGAATTCCAGCGCCTCGTCCTCATAGATCGGCTTGCCGGTCTCGCGGTCAAAGCCGGTCTGCACGGTGCGCTTCAGCACTTCACCCTTTTCCTTGGCCTTGCGGACACGGTCGTTAAAGGCTTCCACGCCGCGCACGCCCATCTTGGACATTTTGCGATAGCGCTCTTCCATTTCGCGCACCGCCCATTTCAGAGCGACAATGGCCTTGCGCGGATCGGTGACCACGGGGGTCAGCAGATGCGGAATGCCGTCATAAACCGACAATTCCAGCATCTTGGGATCGATCATGATCATGCGGCACTGCTGCGGCCCCATGCGGTACAGCAGCGACAGGATCATGGTGTTGAGGCCGACCGACTTGCCCGAACCGGTTGTGCCCGCCACCAGCAAATGCGGCATCTTGGCCAGGTCCGCCATCACCGGCTCGCCGCCAATGGTCTTGCCCAGCGCCAGGGTCAGCGGCGCGCGGGCTTTTTCGTAGTCGCCGCTGGCGAACATTTCGCGCAGGAAAACGGTCTCGCGCATCTGGTTGGGCAGTTCGATGCCGATGACGTTGCGGCCGGAAATCACCGCAATACGCGCCGCCACCGCCGACATGGACCGCGCCACGTCATCGGACAGCGAAACCACCCGGCTGGACTTGACGCCCGCGGCCGGCTCGAATTCATACAGCGTCACCACCGGGCCGGGGCGTACCGCCGTGATGCGGCCCTTGACGCCGAAATCGGTCAGCACCGCTTCCAGCATGCGGGCATTTTCCTCCAGCGCCTCATCGGTCAGCCGGTGGGTGTCCTTCAGCGCCACCGGCTCGGCCAGCAGCTCCAGCGCCGGCAATTGATATTCGCCGGCGGCCAAGCTGAGAGCAGCCTGCTTGCGCTTGCCCGGCGCTACGGGGGCGCGGCGGGCTTCCTCGCGCTTGACGCGGCTTTCGCGCCGCTCCGCCAATCGCGTGGCGGCCAGGGACTCCGGCGCGGCGTCGAGATGATAGCCGTCCTCGTCGCTATCCTCGTCAGGATCGTAATCCTCATCCTCTTCGTCATAGACCAGGGATTTCGAACCCGGTTTTTTGGCGGCGGGTTTCCGGAAGTTCGGAATCTGGAACAGGCTGCCGAACCACGCGATCCCGTCGGGAAGATTCCGCAGGCCGCGCAGGATCGGCATGATGCGCAGGCCCGTCGCCAGGAAAGCCAGCGGCAATCCGGCGGCGAGAAGAAACAGCGGCAGCACCCAGGACAAAGACGGCGCCGCGAAGATCTGCGCCGCATGGGCGGAAAGTCCGGCGGTGGCAATGCCGATCCAGCCGCCAGCGCCGGCGGGAAGATTGGCGGGCGCGGGAACGATTCCCAGCCCCGCGGCCACGATGATGGTGCCGAGCGGCCAGGCCACCAGCCGCCACATGGCGTGGCGCAGGCTGCGGCCGGTCAGGGCGCGGACGCCCCAGACCAACAGGGGCGCGAAGGCAAAGATCGCGGCAAAGCCGAATGTCTGCAGCAGCAGGTCGGCGGCGGTGGCGCCCAAAGGACCCAGCAGATTGGAAATCGGGCGGCCATTGGCATTGTTGAAGCTGGCGTCGTCGCCGTGATAGCTGGCCAGCGCCACCAGCGCCGCCATGGCGGCCCCGAACAGCACCAGCCCGGCGCCTCTGAGCGCCGCCACGCGCGCCAGCCGCGCCAGAGCTCTTTTGGCGTCGGCCAGGGCGTCGCTCATGGCGCCGCCCTTGGACCGGGGATGATAAATGCCTCCCACCATGCGACTGCCGGCCATCAGATGCCCCGATCGAGAATTTTCCGCATCCTTTCGAGTGCAGTAATAATGGTTGATAAATCACTAACGAGCGCGACCCGGATATAGGAAAATCCAGGGTTTGACTGGGGTTTTCCCGGCACAATTTCCCGCCCCATATAGGCGCCCGGCAGCACCCGCACCCCCTGCTCGCGCCACAATCGCAGCGCCGTTTCCTCGCCATTGCCGGTCTTGAGCCAGAGAAAGAAGCCACCCGCCGGCTGTTGGAAATGATTGCCCAGGATGGTCTTGGCGGCGGCCATCTTTTCGGCATAGGCGGCACGATTGGCGGTCACATGGGCTTCATCGCGCCAGGCTGCCGCCGAAGCGGCCAGGATCGGCGCCGGCACGGTGGGCGCCGCGACATTGCGGAAGGCGCGGAATTTCTCGATCAGTTCAGGGCAGCCGGCCACCATGCCCGAGCGCAGGCCGGGAAGCCCTGAGCGCTTGGACAGGGAATGAAAGCTGAGGAGCCGGCTGAAGCCGCCCGACTTTACACCGCCAGTCTGGGCCAGGCGGGTGGGCAGGGCGCTGGCCGGCGGCGCTCCGAAATAAATATCGGCATAGCATTCATCGGCCAGGACGATGAAATCATGGCGCTCGGCCAGTTCGAACAGTTTTTTCCAATAGCTTTCGGACGCCACCGCGCCCTCGGGGTTGGAGGGCGAGCAAATATAGACCGCGGCGATCCGATCCAGCACCGCAGGCTGCAGCCAGGCATAGTCGGGCAGGAAACTGCTGGCCTCGATGGCAGGAACATAGAGCGGCTCCGCCCCCGCCGACAACGCGGCGGCGGCATAGCATTGGTAAAAGGGATTGGGCATCGCCACGATGGGCTTGCCGCCCCCCTTGGCCAAGGGCATCAGCGGAAACAGCACCGAGAACAACCCTTCGCGGGTGCCGTTGAGCGGCAGCAGATGCTTTTCCGGATCAATCGCCCCGTTCAGGGCGAAGCGTGCATTCAGCCAGCCGGCGGCGGCCTGGCGCCAGTCTTGTGTGCCCGTGACGGCGGGGTAATTGCCGAAGCCGGCCGCATTCCTTGCCATGGCCTCGGTGATGTAGCCGGGCACCGCGCCGGACGGATCGCCTACCGCCAGGCTGATGGGCGGTTTGCCTGGCGCCGTGCCCTCCAAAAGCCGGGCCAGCTGGACGAAAGGCCCAGGCGGCAGGGCGGCAAGAAGGGTCTCGGACACGCATATCCCCGGAACAAGGCGCCGGGACTGTAGAGAGGTACAAGCCCAAGAAAAAGGGGCCGGTCTTGCGACCGGCCCCGCAGTTTTCAGGAACGTAAGGAAGACTAGTCGTGAACCGTTTCGCCATGGAGGTTGATGTCGAGACCCTCGACTTCCACTTCCGGAGAAACCCGCAGGCCCACGATCATGTCGATCACCTTCAGGATGATGAAGGTGACGATGCCGCAATACACGAACACACCGCCGACATCGTAGAACTGGATCAGCATCTGATGGCCATTGCCGTCGATGAGCCAGCCCTTGCCCGCACTGTTAATCGCATTGGAGGCAAACGCGCCGGTCATCATGGCGCCGAGCGCGCCACCAACACCGTGCACGCCCCAGGCGTCGAGGCTGTCGTCATAGCCGATGGCCTTCTTCAGCCACACAGCCGAGGAGTAGCAGACCACGCCCGCGGCGATGCCGATGATGAGCGCGCCCACCGGATCAACAAAGCCCGACGCGGGGGTAATCGCCACAAGACCGGCGACGGCGCCCGAGATCATGCCCAGGACGGACGGCTTCTTGGCGATCAGCCATTCGGCGAACATCCAGCCCAGCGCGGCGGCGGCAGTCGCGATTTGCGTCGCGGCGGCAGCCATACCCGCATTGTAACCGGCGGTGACGGCCGAACCGGCATTGAAGCCGAACCAGCCGACCCACAGCAGCGAGGCACCGATGACGCTGAGCACCAGATTGTGCGGCGACATGTTTTCGGTGCCCAGGCCGATGCGCTTGCCAAGGACAAGGCAGGTGACCAGAGCCGCGGTACCGGCGTTCAGATGCACGACGGTGCCGCCCGCATAGTCCAGGGCGCCCATCGTGCCCAGCCAGCCGCCACCCCACACCCAATGGGCGATGGGGCAATAGACCAGCAGCAACCACAGGCCCATGAACCACAGGAAGGCGCTGAACTTCATGCGATCAGCCAGGGCGCCCGCGATGAGCGCCGGGGTGATGATCGCGAAGGTCATCTGGAAGAACATATAGACCGATTCCGGAATGGTTCCGGCCAGGCTCGATACCGCGTTGAGGCCCATCGGTTTCAGGAACAGGTAGGCAAAGCCGCCGATCCAGGCATTGGTCGAAGCGCTTGGATTGGGGGTGAAGGCGATCGAGTAGCCGATGATCATCCACAACACGGTGATCAGGCAGGTCGCTCCGAAGCTTTGCGCCAGCGTCGCCAGCACATTCTTCTTGCGCACCATGCCGCCATAGAACAGTCCCAGGCCCGGAATGGTCATCATCAGCACCAGCGCCGACGAGGTAATCATCCAGGCGGTATCGCCTGAATTCAGCGGGTCTTTGGTGGCCGCATACGCGCCCCCCGCCATGGCCAAGAGGGAGGCAACCGTCGCCGCCGCTCCGAGTCCTGCTTTCTTCAGTGTCTCAATTCTCATGTCTCAAGTCCCCTTGACTTAACTTGTGGCGATGACGGCCTTACAGCGCGTCACCATCCGTTTCGCCGGTGCGGATACGCACGACCTGCTCAAGCGGCGTGACGAAAATTTTTCCGTCGCCGATCTGACCGGTCTTGGCCTTGGAAGTGATCGCATCGATCACCGCTTCGGACATCTCGCTCTTCACCGCCACTTCGATCTTCAGCTTGGGCAGAAAGCTCACGGCGTATTCCGCGCCGCGATAAATCTCGGTATGCCCCTTCTGTCGTCCGTACCCTTTGACTTCCGTCACCGTCATGCCCTGCACGCCCAGTGCGGAAAGCTGCTCCCGCACCTCATCGAGCTTGAAGGGTTTGATGATCGCCGTAATAAGCTTCATCTGCCGTCCTTCCGTGTTGCTGCCATTGGCCGGACAAGGCCCGGCGCTTTAATGATTTATCAAGAACCGTGCCGCGATTGTGGAAAACAGGTAACAGCTTGTGCTCAATAGAAAAAAGGCGATTTTTGGCGAAAACTGGCGAATATTTCGCCAGGGCACTATGCACAAAAAATAGTCAAAAATCAGGATTTGCATATTTTTTGGTCAAATTCTTTTGCCCTCAAATCTGCATTAGCTTGGAGCCATGAAGAAGACGGACATCATCATATGCGGCGGCGGGCTGGTCGGCCTGCCGCTGGGCCTGGCCGCCGCCCAAGGCGGCCTTTCGGTGGTGGTGGTGGACACCCTGGCGCAGCGCCAGCAGCTGGAGGCGGCTTTTGATGGCCGGGTTTCTGCCCTGGCCTATGCCTCGGTCCGGATGCTGACGGCGCTGGGGGTGTGGCCGCATCTGGAAAAACACGCCCAGCCAATTCGCGAAATATTGGTCACGGACGGCAAGGCGGACGGCCCGGCCTCGCCCTTCTCGCTGCATTTTGATTCGCAGGAGGTGGGCGCCCCGTCGCTGGGTCATATCGCCGAAAACCGCTATATCCGCGCCGCGCTGTATGCCGCGCTGCCGCCCAACCTGATCTTGATTGCGCCCGCCACCGTCACAAGGCTGGAAACCACGGCCAGCGGGGTCATCGCCCATCTCAGCACCGGCGAGACGATCGAGGCGGCGCTGGCCGTCGCCGCCGATGGCCGCGATTCCAGGCTGCGCGCTGCCCAGGGCATCGGCGTGATCGGCTGGTCCTATCCGCAAACCGGCATCGTCGCCACCGTGGCGCATGAACGTCCGCATCACGGCGTCGCCTATGAGCATTTCCTGCCTTCCGGGCCTTTCGCGATTTTGCCGATGACACCGGCCTCAAGTAGCGAAGCGGTAGGCCATAATAAAACCGACCGCTCGTCACTGGTGTGGACGGAAAAGACCGACAAGGCGCCCGCCATGCTGGCGTTGAACGAGGCGGATTTTAACGCCGAAGTGGCGCGCCGCTTCGGACCGCATCTGGGCGCGACGCGGGTTGTGGGCGGGCGCTGGTCCTATCCCTTGCGCTTTCATCTGGCGCGCGATTTTGTCCGGCCGCGCTTTGCCCTGGCGGGCGACTGTGCCCATGGCGTTCATCCCATTGCCGGGCAGGGCCTCAATCTGGGCCTGAAAGATGCGGCCGCCCTGGCCGAAACCCTGCTCGATGCGGCGCGGCTGGGCCGCGATCTGGGGGCGCTCGACACCTTGAAGCGTTATGAACGCTGGCGCCGCTTCGACTCTTTTGCGCTGGCTGCGAGCACCGATGCGCTCAATCGTCTCTTCTCCAATGACATAGCGCCGCTGCGCCATCTGCGCGATCTGGGGTTGGGCATTGTTGACGCCATCGGTCCGGCGCGCCGCTTCTTCATGCGCCATGCGGGAGGGGATGTGGGCAAGCTACCCCGGCTTCTGAAAGGCGAGGCGGCTTAATGCATTGTCTCGCCGTTATTGCGGCCACGCCACTTTTGTGACGCCCGCTCCCGCGCCGACATCTTGCCGCGCGTCCGGGCGCCCGCCAGCGCCGCCGGCAATTCCTGGTAAAAGCGCCGCGCGATCACGCCGACCCGTTCGGCACGGGCTTCCTCCGCATCTTCCTGGGTGAGATAGATTTCCGTCTCAAACAGATATTGCTTGGTAATGCCGCTGCCGATTTCCTGCACCGCCTCCACCTGCTCATTGGCGACGTCCAAGGCGTGGCGGAAATGCGCCTGGGGGTCGGCGGTTTCGGTTTCCTGCACCGCGATGCGCTGCACATTCTCCGCGTCGAACCGCTTCAGGGCGGGAATCGCAAAGCGGTAGAAAAGGATGCAGGCCAGCACAAAAGCGCAGGCCCAGAGCATATTCTCAATCATGGAACCCGTGCACGCCGTGACCCTTGCGTAGATAGTCCTCGCTCTGCATTTCGGCAAGGCGCGAGGCGGCCCGGCGAAACGCCTCCGAGCCGGCGCCGTCCGGATACAGGGCCTGCGGCTCGGCCGCCGCCGAACAGATCAGCTTGACGCTTTCGTCATAAAGCGTGTCGATCAGCACGATGAAGCGTCGCGCCACATTGGGCATGTTTTCGCCCATCACCGGGATATGATCGATCAGCACGGTATGAAAATGCCGCGCAATTTCCAGATAGTCCGGTGCACTCAGCGGCTTTTCGCAGAGATCGGCGAAATCAAACCGCGCCACGCCGCGCGCCGCTTGCGGCACCGTCAATGGCCGCCCCAGCACGGTCAGGGTCAGGGGCCCCGCCTTGGCGCCTCCCGTCAGCCGCGTCCAGGCCGTATCCATGGCCTTGTCCGCCTCGGGCGATAGCGGCGTCAAATAGACTTTGAGCCCGGCAATGCGCTGCAGGCGATAATCGCTGGGACCATTCAGTTCCACCACCTCGAGCCGCGCCTTGATTTCCGCGATAAAGGGCAGGAACAGCTGGCGGTTGAGGCCGCCTTCATAGAGCCGGTCGGGCGCCACATTGCTGGTGGCCACGATCACCGTTCCGCAGCCGAAAAGCTGCTCGAACAGCCGCCCAAGGATCATGGCATCGGCAACATCGCCCACCTGGAATTCGTCAAAACACAGCAGCCTGGCCTTGGCCGCGATGGCGCGGGCCACCGCCGGAATGGGGTCATTGCCGCGCTGCCGTTCGGCATGAATCCGGGCATGGATATCAACCATGAAAGCGTTGAAATGCATCCGCAGCTTGGGCGCGATCGGGGCATTCTCGAAGAACATGTCCATCAGCATAGATTTGCCGCGCCCGACATCGCCCCAGATATAAAGCCCTCTGGGAGCCTCTTTCCTGCCGAACAAGGAAAAGCCCGGCCTGTATTCGCCCAGCGCCTGCGACAGAAGGTCGAGCTTTTTCGCCGCCGCCGCCTGGGCGGGATCGGGCTTCAGCGTGTCTTCCCCGATGGCGGCGCGATAGGCTTCTAGCATCGGCCCGCAATCGCATCGGCCAGTGCCAGCAGGCGCGCCGCTTCCCCGGCATGCAGTTCTTCCACCATGCGCCCGTGCACGGCCAGCACGCTTTTGTCCGGAGCCTGCGCGAAGGCGGCGATGATGCGCCGCGCCGCCGCAATTTCCTCCGGGCTGGGCGCAAATGCCCGGTTTGCGGCCCCGATCTGGCCGGGATGGATCAGGGTCTTGCCGTCAAACCCGAAATCGCGACCCTGCGCGCAAGCCGCGGCAAGACCGGCCGCATCGGTGAGATTGTTGAATGTGCCGTCAATCGCGGCCAGTCCGTGCGCCCGCGCACTCAGCACAATCTGGCTCATCGCGGTCCACAGATTCTCCCGCCCCGGCATGGTGTTGGCGCGCATCTCCTTGCTCAGGTCGTTGCTGCCGAGGATCAGGCAGGCGGCACCCGATTGCGCGATTGCCGCGGCATTCAAGACCGCGCGCGGCGTCTCGATCATCGCCCATATATCCATGCCAAGGGGGGCATCCGGGCCGCGCCGGGCCGCGGCGATTTCCGCTGGACCATCAACCTTGGGCAGGATGATCGCATCCGGCTTTGCCTGCGCCACCGCCGCCAGGTCGGCCGCGCCCCAGGGTGACGACAGGGTATTGATCCGCACGGCGACCTCGCGTCCGCCAAAGGCATGCGCCGCCACCAGCTCGCACACCGCGTCCCGCGCCTGGCTCTTGGCGTCCGGCGCCACGGCATCTTCCAGGTCCAGCGCCACCACGTCGCAATCCAGGGTGCGCGCTTTTTCCATGGCGCGGAGATTGGAGCCCGGCATGAAGAGAACAGAACGTCTTGGCCGGATTTTTTCCATCCGGCGGGGCGTCAGACGCCTTCGACCAGGATGATTTCGCCGGTGCTGGCCTTCTGGCGGAAAGCGCGCGCCGCCGTGTATTCCGGCGAGTCGAAGCAGGCCCGCGCATCCTCCATCGAGGCGAACTCGATGATCACATTGCGGCCGCGGCCCGCGGCTTCCAATGCCTCGGCCTTGCCGCCGCGCGCCAGAAATTTGGCATTGTAGCGTGCATAGGCGGGACGGGCGGTCTCGACATAGAGCTTGTAGGTTTCCGGGTCATGCACGTCGATGCGCGCCACCCAATAGGCTTTCGGCATTACGCAGCCCTCAAAAGCTTGCGGTTGACCAGGCATTCGGCGATCTGCACGGCGTTGAGTGCCGCGCCCTTGCGCAGATTGTCCGAGACAATCCACAGCGCAAGGCCATGCTCGACCGTGGGATCCTTGCGGATGCGGCTGACAAAGGTGGCGTCCTCGCCGGCGCATTCCAGCGGCGTCGCGTAACCGCCATCTTCGCGCTTGTCCACCACCAGCACGCCGGGGGCTTCGCGCAGCACGGCGCGGGCCCGCTCGGCGGTGATGAGCTGCTCGAATTCGATATTGACCGACTCGCTATGGCCGACGAACACCGGTACCCGCACGCAGGTGGCGAAGACCTGGATGTCGGGATCCAGGATCTTCTGGGTCTCGACCGACATTTTCCACTCTTCCTTGGTGTAGCCGGAATCGAGAAAGACATCGATGTGCGGAATGACGTTGAAGGCGATCTGCTTGGTGAATTTCTCCACCTCGATTGGATCGGCCACGAACACGGCGCGGGTCTGGCGGAACAGCACATCCATGCCTTCCTTGCCGGCGCCCGAAACGGATTGATAGGTGGAAACCACCACGCGCTTGATCTTGGCCAGGTCATGCAGCGGCTTGAGGGCCACCACCAGCTGGGCGGTCGAGCAATTGGGATTGGCGATGATGCCCTTGGAGATGTTGTGCAGGGCGTCGGCATTGACCTCCGGCACCACCAGCGGAACACCCCGGTCCATGCGCCATGCGCTGGAATTGTCGATCACCAGGCAACCCTGGGCCGCAATCTTGGGCGCCCATTCCTTGGCGATGGTCCCGCCCGCCGACATCAGGCAGATATCGGTGCCCTTGAAATCATAATAATCCAGGGCCTTGACCTTCAGGATGCTGTCACCGAAGGAAACCTCAGTGCCGACCGAGCGCGTCGAGGCCAGCGCCACGACTTCGCTGATGGGGAACTGGCGTTCCGCCAGCACGGACAGCATTTCGCGCCCGACATTGCCGGTCGCGCCGACCACTGCGATTTTGTATGCCACGCGATGCTTCCTTTGCGGCTTGCCCGCGCGGGGGTTCCTCCGGCGGCGCGGGCGGACAGATACTAAAATAGGGGAGTGCTGGAAAGGGGCCTATTGGCCCGGGTGCCACTGCAATTTCAGCATGGCGCCGTCGCCGCCGAGCCCGCCGCTGAAGGTCGGCAGATAAGACCGGCTTTCCGCGGGTTTTGCGGAAAAAACGTCCAAATGGCCATCGCGGACGCCAATGGTCTGGGCGGCCTCATCGGCGTAATTCATCGGGTAGGAACTGGGGGAGCGGTCCTGGACCCGCATGGGGGCGCCCGGATAGTCCATCGCAGAGGCGGAAACCGCACCATCAATGAAGGTCTGCCGCGCCGTGGCCGGGGCGATACCCGCCGCCAGCGCCATGCCGATCAGTATCTTTGCCAGAGCCCGCATGCCAGGAACCTTGCTTGCCACTTCATGAAAACACCTTCGCCATCGACTGGTTGCATCTTTTGGTGGATTGGCAAGGATTTTCGGGCATCATTGGCAATTGAAAGGGCGAAGAAACGCCCTAAACTCCTGGAACGATCGGAGGCGACAGGAAATGACCCGGAAAATTCAGCTCAGCGCCTGCGTCCTGCTGGCGGCTTTCGGCGGCGGCCAGGTTGCCGAGGCCAAAAGTCTGGGATCCTGCGCCACCGCAGACGAAATCAGCGCGATCCAGGTCTCCGCCGTGCAGCAGGAATTGACCGATGCGGCGCTCGCCTGCGGCGACAAGGAAACCGCCCTCTACAATCGCTTCCAGACCGTTTTCAACAAGGAACTGCGCCGCTCCGATGCCGTGATGCTGTCCATGTTCAAGCGCCTGGACGGGTCCGTCCGGGGCAACGCGGAATATGATTCCTACAAGACCCGCGCCATCGCCCATGCCGAACAGCGCCGCACCATCCCCGGCGAGGCCGCCAATTTCTGCCGCACGGCCGATATTGTCTTTGCCGCGGCGCTGGCGCCTGACAAGCCGGTGCTGGAGGATTTCGTCGCCGGCGTGCCGGTTGAAGAAAAATCCCCGGTGGATACCTGTCAGATATCGGTGGGCGTATCGCTACAGGGCGTCGCCGCCGGGCCCAGCGTGATGCCGTCGCCCAGGCCCGACTTGCCGGGTGACCCGCCAAACCAGAATCTCTTTCCCTAAGCGCTTGTCTTTTGCGTCGTGAGTTCGTCGCACGTGCTCACCTACGTTCGTACGCTCCGCACGACGCTCCTGCTCACGCCACAAAATGCTGCGCGCCGGCCTTTCTTTGATCGCACGAAATGAAAACGGCGCTGGTGTTTCCAGCGCCGTTTTCATTGGGTCAAAGAAAAAGGGCCGGTCTTGCGACCGGCCCCTGTTCTTCGTCAGACTTTCGTCCGATCAGCCACCGAGATCGATGACCGCGCGGCGGTTCTTCGGCTCGCGGACGTTCGGGCCAGTCGGCACCATCGGATCATGGAAGGACTTGCCTTCGATGGCGATGCTGTCGTTGCCCAGACCTTGACGAACCATCTCGTCCTTCACCGAATTGGCTCTACGGATCGAGAGAGCCTGGTTGTACTTGTCCGAACCGACCGTATCGGTGTGGCCCGTGACCATGATGCGCACTGAGCCCAGCTGCTTGGCGGCAGCAACGGCCTGCGTCACGGTCGACTGCGCTTCCGCTGTCAGGTTCGACTTATCAAAGTCGAAGAAGACGATGTACGTCTTCGCCGGAGGCGGCGGAGGCGGCGGAGGCGGCGGCGGCGGCGGACAGGCGCATCTCGCGTACAACTCGGGCACCAACGCGGGCATCACGATCACCGCCAACGGTGGAGCCGGGGGAGCGCTGGGGCGTGGATACAACTACGGGTCAGTCGGCGGCGCGGGCGCGGCTGGCGTTGGGCGCGTGTTCCAAGTCTAGGAGGTCCACATGAAGATCCTGATCATCCGCTCCGATTTCTGTCCGCTCCGGGCCGCGCTCCCCGCCCTGGCCGAGGCCCTCACGGCCGCGGGGCACGACGTGTCCACGGTCGCCCAGGGCGCCGAGCCCGCGCCCATCCGCACCGTGCCCTCGCTCGTCCTCGTCGATCCCGACCTCGGTACGCGCGTGCTCGACTGCGAGGTGCCCGACGACGTGACGGCCGCGCGCGTGGCGACGGCCATCGAGTCGTGGCGCGCCGAGGTAGCGCAGCGCCAGGCCGAGGAGGCCGCGAAGGCCGAGGCCATGGCCGTGGCGGGCGTCGAGCCCACCGATACCGAGGTGCGCCTCAGGGCCCTCGAGGCGAAGCTCGGGGCCCCGAGCAGGGAGGAGCTCGAGCGCGCCCGCTCCGAGCTCGTGGCAGAGGCCTCCGACGTGGCGAGCCTGGGCG
>CAIOFO010000036.1 GCA_903857685.1 uncultured Alphaproteobacteria bacterium | reverse complement strand
CTCGCTTCGCTCCCGAGGGGCAAGCTTTTCTAGCTCGCGTCCATACGCTGTCGCTATGGACCGCAAGAAAAGCTAAGCCAACGCCCCGCAGTGGTTGGCGCAACGCGCCAGCCACGAAGCTGGACGGGACGGACCGGCGTTTCTGAGATATAAGGCTCCTGTCCCCGGACAGGAGCCTTTTTCATATGCGCGGAAAAACTGTCGTCATTACCGGCGCGACCTCCGGCATCGGAGAGATCGCCGCGATTCGCTTGGCGGAGCAGGGCGCGCGGATCGTCTTTGTCGCCCGCGACGGCAAGCGCGCCGACGCCACCCTGGCAAAGTTGCGCAATGCCAACGGAGCGGCGGAACATGTCGCACATCTCGCCGACCTGTCGCTGCTGGCGGCGCAGAAACGGGTGGCCGCCGAGATTGCCGCCGAACCCCGGATCGATGTGCTGATCAACAATGCCGGGGCGCTGTTCAACCGTCGCATCGAAACGGCCGACGGGCTCGAGATGAGTTTCGCGCTCAATCATATGTCCTATTTCACCATCACCCATCTGTTGCTGGACAAATTGAAAGCGACGCCGGGCGCGCGGATCGTTTCCACCTCGTCACGGGCGCATCGCGGCGCCAAGCTGGATTTTGACGACCTGCAGTCGCGAAACAATTTTCAGGGCTTTCGCGCCTATGGCCGATCCAAGCTTTGCAACATCCTGTTCACCGGGGCCTTGGCCAAGAGACTCGCGGGCACGGGCGTCACGGCCAACTGCCTGCATCCCGGCTTTGTCAAAACCCAATTCGGCGACCAGTCGGGCGGGATACTCCAGCATGTGGTGGCGGTAGCCAAGGTGCTGATCGCGATCTCCAAGGAAGACGGCGCCAAGACCATTATCTATCTGGCGTCATCGCCGGATGTGGCGCTGACCAGCGGCGAATATTTCAACGAATGCAAGGTCGAGACGCCGACAGCGGAAGCGCGGAACGATGCCGACGCCGAAAGGCTGTGGCAGGCGTCGGAGAAGATCGCCAGCTTTTAGGCTGGTCGCGCGGCCGGAATTTTCAGCTGAAAACGGACAGGCCCTTTTCCAGCTTCACTTTCCCGTCCGCCAGCAGGCGCAGGGCGGCGGGATAGAGCTTGTGTTCCACCTCCAGCACCCGCGCCGACAAGGTTTCGGGCGTGTCAGTGGGATGGACCGGCACGCTGGCTTGCGCGATCACCGGCCCGGCATCCAGTTCCGGCACCACGAAATGCACCGAGGCGCCGGATGTTGTTTCTCCCGCCGCGATCACCCGTTCATGCACCTGGGTGCCTTTGTAGGCGGGCAGCAGGGAGGGGTGGATGTTGACCAGCCTGCCTTCCCAGCCGCGGACAAAGCCGTCGGAGAGAATGCGCATGAATCCCGCCAGGCAGACGATCTCCACGCCCGCATTTTTGAGTGCGGCATCGAGTTCGGCGTCGAACGTCTCGCGGCTCTTGCCCTTGTGCGGAATCACCAGCGTGGCGATGCCGGCCGCCTGGGCGCGCAGGAGACCGCTGGCGTCCTCATGGTTGGAAATCACCAGGATGATTTTGTATGGGGCACCGGCTTGCGCCTCAATCAGCGCGCCCAGATTGCTGCCGCGCCCCGAAATCAGGACACCGATTTTTTTCAAAGCTTCAAAGTCCCGCGATAGACCACCTTGGCCTCGCCGGAGCCGGGGACGAGCTTGCCCAGCCGCACGGCCTTATCGCCGCTGTTCTGAAAGGCGTCTATCACATGGCCGGCGGACTTTTCCGCCACCACCGCCACCAACCCGATACCGCAATTGAAGGTGCGCAGCATTTCGGCGGGCGCAATGCCCGCCGATTGCGCCAGCCAGCCGAACACCGGCGCGGGCGTCCAGCTTTCCAGATTCACTTCGGCATCCAGGCCATCGGGAAGGGCGCGCGGCAGGTTTTCGGTGATGCCGCCACCGGTGATATGGGCATAGCCCTTGACGCCCCCCTCTTTGGCATTGGCGGCGCGGATTGCTTCCAGCGCGCCTTTTACATAAAGCCGCGTCGGGACCAGAAGCGCTTCGCCCAGTTTTTTCCGGGCTGCGAAAGGCGCATCCGCATCCCAGCCGAGGCCGCTGGCCTCCACCACCTTGCGCACCAGGGAAAAGCCGTTGGAATGCACGCCGCTGGAGACCACGCCGATCAGCACGTCGCCCGGCTGCATCTCGGCGGTTTTGGGCAGGATGGCGCCCCGCTCCACCGCGCCGACAGCAAAGCCGGCCAGGTCGAAATCGCCCTTCCGGTAAAGTCCGGGCATTTCGGCGGTCTCGCCGCCGATCAGGGCGCAGCCGGATTCCTTGCAGGCGCGGGCAATGCTTTCGACCACCCGGGCGGCGCCATCCACCTCCAGCTTGCCGGTGGCGTAATAGTCCAGAAAAAACAGCGGCTCGGCGCCCTGCACCACCAGGTCATTGACGCACATCGCCACCAGGTCCTGGCCGAGGCCATCGAACAGGCCGGTGTCTATGGCGATCTTGAGCTTGGTGCCGACGCCATCCGTGGCCGCCACCAGCACGGGATCCTTGAAACCGGTGGCCGCCAGGTCGAACAGCCCGCCGAATCCGCCCAGATCGGCGTCGGCGCCGGTCCGGCGGGTGGAGCGGGCGGCCGGGGCGATACGCGCCACCAGCGCCTCGCCGGCGTCGATATCCACGCCCGCGTCTTTATAGGTGAGGCCGTTCTTGTCCGACATTACGTCCACGAAAGAAGGGTCCGCCTCGTTTAATCAGGCCGGCGGTGTGGTGCAAGCCAGCGTCCCCCAACGGAACACGGACGCAAAGCCGCATGGGCCGGTGGCCGGAACCTTGTTGTCAAAGCCTTGTTGCCAAAACCTTGTTGTCAGGTGAGAAAGACCCGATAATTATGCTGCTGCCTTCAGGCCCGTTCCCGCTCATCATGAAAATTCTCCCCCTTTTGGCGCTGGCCGCCGCCCTGTTGATCCGTCCGGCCCTTGCCGCGGACACGCCCTATACCGTGTCCGATGTCCATGTTGACGCCACGGGCGCTTCTCCCGCCGAAGCGCTTAATGCGGCGATGGCGCAGGGCCGGCCCAGGGCCTGGCAGATTTTGTATCGCCGCCTGACCCGCCAGCAGGACTGGGCGCGCCAGCCCGACCTGGATGCCGCGGCGCTGATTCGCATCTTGCGCGACTCCAGCATCGCCAATGAGCGGCGCTCGACCACCCGTTATGTCGCGGACGTGACCTACACCTTCAATCCCGATGCGGTTAACCGGCTGCTGCAGGGCGCGGGCATCGCCTTCACGCAAGGCGCGGCAAGGCGAATCCTGTTGGTGCCGATGGCGCCCACCTTCCAGGCCGGACCCTGGGCCCAGGCGCTGAATGCGCCCGGTCTGAAGAATTCGGTGGTGCCCTTTGCCGTGGCCGATGCCGCCGATGCCGCAACCCTGGGCAGCCTGAATTTCGATGCCGCAGCCTGGAACGATGTCGCCCCCGCCGCTAAGCGCGTCGGCGCCAGCGAGGCAGCGCTGGTCCAGGTGGTGAACGGCAGCGGCAAACTGACGGTGAATATTCGCCGCATCGGGCTGGGCGAGACGCCGGTCAAGTCAAGCCAGGATCTGCCGCTGCTCCAGACCACCATCGCCACCTATCCGTCCGCCGCCACGGCCGCCATCGCGGCGATTGAAGACATGTGGAAGACGCGCGCCGCGATTGATTTCAGCCAGCGCGGACGCCTGCTGGTCAATGTCCGCATGGCATCGCTGGCGCAATGGGGCGCGATCCAGACGGCGCTGGCCGCCGCCGATGACGTCACCGGCGTCACCGTGAATGCGATGGACATCGGCTATGCCCAGATTTCCATTTCCTATACCGGCAGTTCCGACCAGCTGCGCGACACGCTGAACAGCGCGGGGCTGGCGCTGGCGCCGGCGCGCGGCGGCGGCTGGACGCTGGCGATGAATGGCGATCCATAGATGACGCGGCATTCGCTTTAGAATGGCCTCGCAGCTGGTCCTGCCGCTTGAGCCCAACAATGCGATGACGCGCGCCGATTTTATCGTCGCGCCCGGCAATGCCCGCGCGCTCGCCTTTTTGGATTCCTTTCCCGACTGGCCCGCGCCCGCCATTGCCCTGGTCGGACCTTCGGCATCGGGCAAGACCCATCTCGCCCGCATCTGGGCGGAACGCGCCGGCGCGGCGCTGCTGGATGCCAGGTCGCTGCGCGAAAGCGTGAGCGGTCCTGCGGTGGTGGAGAATATCGATTCCGCGCCCACCTTCGCCCATGAGGCGGCGCTGTTCGCCATGCTGGAGCAGGGCGCGCCGCTGCTGCTGACCGGCCGCGGCGGCCCCGCGACATGGCCGGTGTCGCTGCCCGACCTCGCGTCACGCTTCAAGGCCCTGCTGTCATTTACGCTGGGCGCTTCCGACGAAGCCTTGCTGATGGCGCTGGCGGTCAAATTGTTTGCCGACCGGCAGATCGCGGTGCCGGAGGGCGTGGTGACCCATCTGGTGCAGACGCTGGAACGCTCCCCCGCCGCCTTGCGCGACTTCATCCAGCGGGCCGATGCCTTGGCTTTGGCGGAGAAAAGGCCGGTAAATATCCAATTAATTCGGG
Source organism: uncultured Alphaproteobacteria bacterium (assembly GCA_903857685.1). Lineage (GTDB taxonomy): Bacteria > Pseudomonadota > Alphaproteobacteria > Micropepsales > Micropepsaceae > Rhizomicrobium. The sequence goes on along the minus strand of CAIOFO010000036.1, from coordinate 21,538 downwards.
GACTTATGGCGAATTGACGGTTTTTGTCACGACAGCTTTACCGATTTCCCCTACAGTTGGGGCATGTCCATCCAGCCCAAGGCCGCCAACGATGCGCCGGTCCGCGCAGCCGAGAAGACCCCGCATTCGACCGCGGATGTCGTGATCCTCGAGAATCAGGGCGACAACACCGATTTCGATCCGGCCAGTCCCGGCCGTTTCGTCAACCGCGAGCTGAGCTGGCTGGCCTTCAACCGCCGCGTGATCGAGGAGGCGCAGAACCGCCGCCACCCCGTGTTCGAGCGAGTGCGGTTTCTGTCCATCTCGGCGTCCAACCTGGACGAATTCTACATGGTGCGGGTGGCCGGGCTGATGGGGATGGTTCATGCCGGTGTCGGCACGCCCAGCGCCGACGGCCTGACGCCCGCCGAGCAGCTTGCCAAGGTGGACCAGACAGCGCGGCAGCTGATCGCCGACCAGCAGCGGATCTGGGCCGGGCTGGACAGCGAGTTGCGCGGCGAAGGCGTCAGCGTGGTGACGGGCGGTGAGATCAATGACCGCGACCGTGACTATCTGGGTGCCCAATTCGCCGAACAGATCTTTCCGGTGCTGACGCCGCTGGCGATCGATCCGGCGCATCCCTTTCCCTTCATTCCCAATCTCGGCTTCACCATCGCCCTGTCGCTGACAAACCGGCGCGACGGCAAGGCGCATTCCGCGCTGATCCCGGTGCCGCCGCAATTGCGCCGCTTCATGCGGTTGCCCGATACCGACAAGCGGGTGCGCTTCATTCCGCTGGAAGAAGTGATCGCGCTTTATTTCGACAAGCTGTTTCCCGGCCACACCATCAACGGCTGGGGCATGTTCCGCATCCTGCGCGACAGTGACGTCGAGGTCGAGGAAGAAGCCGAAGATCTGGTGTTGCTGTTCGAGACGCTCTTGAAACGGCGCCGCCGCGGCAGCGTCATTCACATGAAATGCTCCAAATCCATGCCGGGGGCCCTGCGCCATTTCATTGCCGGGCACCTGGACCTGGATGACAGCGAGATCGTCATCATCGAAAACCTGATGGGGTTGTCCGACCTGTCCAAGCTCATTCTCGCCGAACGGCCGGACTTGCAGTTCAAGCCCTATCTGCCGCGCTTCCCCGAACGCATCCGGGACCATGGCGGCGACTGTTTTGCCGCCATCCGGGAAAAAGACCTGATCGTCCATCACCCGTTCGAGAGTTTCGACACGGTGGTGCAGTTCCTGCGCCAGGCCGCCGCCGATCCCGATGTGGTGGCGATCAAGCAGACGCTCTACCGCACCAGTTCCGACAGCCCGATCGTCTCGGCTCTGATCGAGGCGGCGGAAGCGGGCAAGTCCGTCACCGCGCTGGTGGAGCTGAAGGCCCGCTTCGACGAGGCCGCCAACATCAAATGGGCCCGCGACCTGGAACGGGCCGGCGTGCAGGTGGTCTATGGCTTCATCGCGCTGAAGACCCACGCCAAGATCAGCCTGGTGGTGCGGCGCGAGCAGGGCCAGTTGCACACCTATGTCCATTTCGGCACCGGCAATTACCACCCCAACACCGCAAAGATTTATACCGACCTGTCGCTGTTCAGCGCCGATCTGGCGCTGGGGCGCGACGCGGCCCAGGTGTTCAATTTCATCACCGGCTATGCCGAACCCAACGCGCTGGAAAAGCTGGCGATTGCGCCTTTTTCGCTGCGCGGACGCCTGGTCGAGGCGATCCAGCAGGAAATCATGCATGCCCGGGCGGGCAAGCCCGCCGCCATCTGGGTCAAGCTCAACTCGCTGGTGGACCCCGCCATGATCGACGGGCTTTACCGCGCCAGCCAGGCGGGGGTGCAGATCGAGCTGGTGGTGCGCGGCATCTGCTGCCTGCGCCCCGGCGTGCCCGGCCTGTCGGAGAATATCCGGGTCAAGAGCATCGTCGGCCGCTTCCTGGAGCATGGCCGCATCGTCTGTTTCGGGGCGGGACATGGGTTGCCGCACAAGGACGCCAAGGTGTTCATTTCCTCGGCCGACTGGATGCCGCGCAACCTGGACCGCCGGGTCGAAACCCTGGTTCCCATCGAAAACCCCACGGTCCATCAACAGGTCCTTGACCAGATCATGGTGGCGCTGCTGAAAGACCGGGCCCAAAGCTGGTATATGAACGCGGACGGAAGTTACGACCGCGATTCCCATGCCGAGGATGCCGATGCTTTTTCCGCGCACACCTATTTCATGACCAATCCCTCCTTGTCGGGGCGCGGCCGCGCGCTCAAGATGAACGCGCAGCCCAAGACCCGGACCTGAATTTTGGCGGCCGCCACCGAACTTAGAAACGCCGCTTCCCCGCGCGCCGTCCAGGGCGCGAGTGCAAAGGCGCGTGCGCCCATCGCCATTGTGGATATCGGTTCCAATTCGGTCCGCCTGGTGATCTATGAAAGCCAGCTGCGCAACGCCGCCACCCTGCAGAATGAAAAAGCCATTTGCGGCATCGGCCGCGACATGGTCTCGACCGGGCGGCTGCATGCCGAAGGTTGTGCCGAGGCGCTGCAGGCGCTGGCCCGCTTCCGCATGATCGCGGACGGTCTTGGCGTGGACGTGCGCGAGGCGGTGGCGACGGCGGCGGCGCGCGACGCCGTCAACGGCGCCGAATTCGTCGTCCGCGCCGAACGCGCCTGGGGCGCGCCGATTCGCGTGCTGGCGGGCGAGGATGAGGCCCGCATTGCCGCCGAGGGCGTGGTGGCGGGCATACCGGGTGCCGATGGCCTGGTCGCCGATCTCGGCGGCGGCAGCCTGGACATGGTGACGGTCAAGGGCGGGATCACCGGCAAGGCATATTCATTGCCCTTTGGTCCGCTCCGGCTGATGGACCAGGCCAAGGGCGAACCCGACAAGGCCCGCGATCTGGTGGACAGGGGCCTGAGGGAATTGCCCGATCTGTCGGCGCCGGCGCTCTACGCAGTGGGCGGCATCTGGCGCAGCTTCGCGCGTGTGGACATGGAGGAGCACAACTATCCCCTCCATGTCTTGCAGCAATACACCATCCCGCGCGGCCGGGCGCTGCGCCTATGCAAGGTGCTGGCCGGGCTGTCGCGGGAATCGGTGCGCAAGATCAAGGTGGTGTCCAAGCGCCGTGCCGAAGCGCTGCCTTACGGCGCGGTGGTGCTGGAACGGATCTTGTCGGCGGCGGACATTCGCGATGTGGTGATTTCGGCCTATGGCCTGCGCGAAGGCTTGTTCTATGCCCGGCTGTCGGCAGAAGACCGCGCCCGCGATCCGCTGCTGGAATACGCCATCAGCAGCAATGAGCGCCAGGCCCGCGTTCCGGCCCATGCCGCCGAGATGATCCAGTGGACCCAGCCTTTGTTCGAGGGCGAGGGGGCGGAACTGCGGCGCATCCGGGAAGCCTCGGCCTATTTCTCGGATATCGGCTGGCGGCGGCATCCCGATGACCGCGCCATGGGCGCCATGGGCCAGGTCTTGACCGGACCCTTCGCCGGCGCTGATCACCGCGCCCGCGCCCTGATCGCCACATCAATCTTCCATCGCTATTCCGGCGACGAGGATTTTCCCCGGGAACTGATTCTCGCCGGATTGCTGGACAAGGATGATGAAAAACGCGCCCTGAAGCTGGGCCTGGCCTGGCGCTTTGCCTTTTCCCTGTCGGCATCGGCGGTGGGCGAGTTGGGACATTACAAATTGCGCCTGACGCCGGCCAAGATCGTGCTGGAGGTTCCCACGCGGCGCGAGGCGATAGCCGGCGATCCGGTGCAAAAGCGCCTGGGGGCGTTGGCCGAAGCCTTTGATCGGCGTGGAGAAATCCTGGTAGGTTAACCTGCCGCCCTTGCGCACCGGCGCGGACAGGGCTTTAAGAGGGGCAATTGAGCCGGAATACGGGGCCCGGCCCGAATTTTCGCGGGGTTGAAGGAGAGACGTCATGGGTGCGCTCAGCATCTGGCATATTCTGATCTTGGCGCTGATCGCGCTGGTGCTGTTCGGCGGCCGCGGCAAGGTTTCCGACCTGATGGGCGATTTCGGCCGCGGCATCAACAGCTTCAAAAAAGGGCTGAATGACAGCAAGGACGATCCGCGCGTCATCAATGCCGAAACCGCCGAAAAGCCCAAGGACACCGTCCAGCGGTAAGCGGCTTTCATGTTCGACTTGTTCAGCACGAGCCACATCCTTATCCTGCTCGCCGTGGCTCTGGTCGTGGTGGGTCCCAAGGACCTTCCCAAGCTGATGCACCTGGTCGGTAAATGGGTCGGCAAGGCGCGCGGCCTGGCCAGCGAATTCAAGAAAAGCTTCGACGACATGGCGCGCCAGAGCGAGCTGGATGAATTGCGCAAGGAGATCGAGACGCTGCGCAGCCACCAGACCATCACCGGCCTGGAGTCCGACCTCAATGCGCCGCTGGAAAGTGCGCCGGTGATGAATGATCTGGATATCGGGCCGGAGCCCCGCACCGGCGAATTCCAGGTCACCGATGCCGCGCCGCCGGCCAAGCCTGAAGCCGCGCCGGCGCCGGTCCTGTCCGAGCCGTCGCGGCAATGAACGCGCCTTCGCCGGAAGACAAGGCGGCGCTGGACGCCACCCGCGCGCCGCTGATGGAGCACCTGGTCGAGCTGCGCAAGCGGCTGGTGTGGGGCATGATCTCCTTCGGCGTCTGCTTTGTGATCTGCTTCGCAGTTTCGACGCCGATTTTCGATTTTCTCATCAGGCCGCTGCACCAGGCGACCAATCACCTGATCTATACCGCCCTGACCGAGGTGTTTTTCACCAAGGTCAAGATCGGCATGTTCGGCGGCCTTTGCCTGGGATTTCCGCTGATCGCGGCGCAGATCTGGATATTCGTGGCGCCGGGGTTGTACCGCCATGAGCGGCGCGCCTTCCTGCCCTTCCTGATGTGGACGCCGGTGATGTTCGTCCTGGGCGCGGCCTTCGTCTATTATGTCATGCTGCCCTTCGCCATAAAATTCTTCGGCGGCTACCAGGTGCCGACCACCAATGGCGTCATGGGCATCGAGCTCCAGGCCAAGGTCAGCGACTATCTCGATTTCGTGATGACGCTGATCTTCGCTTTCGGCCTGACCTTCCAGTTGCCGGTGCTGCTGTCTCTGCTGGGCAAGGTCGGCATCGTCACGGTCAAGGCGCTGCGCGAGATGCGCCGCTATGCCTATGTCGGATTGTTCGCGGTGGCCGCGGTCTTCACGCCGCCGGACGCGATCTCGATGCTGAGCCTGGCTTTTCCGCTGGTGGCGCTTTACGAGATTTCGGTCTTCAGCGTGATGATGATCGAGCGGCGGCGCCTGAAGGACGAAGCCGCGCGCGCGGCGGCGAACTAGGCCGCCGCCCTTTCGCGCGCCGGGGCGATGCAGGCCGGCGGGAAATACAGCGTCACGCAGGTACCGCGATTGGGCTGACTTTCAACCGTCAGGCGGCCGCCATGCAGTTCGATCATCGCCTTGGCCAGAGGCAGGCCAAGCCCGGTGCCTTCATGGCGCACCGCCAGCCTGGTGCGGTTCTGCCCGAAGGGAATCAGGGCATTGGCGATTTCGCTTGTCGTCATGCCGACGCCGGTGTCGCGCACGGTCAGGGCATAGCCGCCGTCCGGCTGCGCCGCGCCGCCGAGCGTCACGCTGCCGCCTTCGGGCGTGAACTTGATGGCGTTGCCCACCAGGTTGATGACGATCTGGTGGACCATGCGCTCCACCGCCACCAGCCGGACGTCTTCCCCGCTCCATTCGCCGAGCACCGTCACGCCATGCTTTTCGCCCAGGCCGCCAAGCATGCCCAGCGCGGACTGGAGGGCAGGCATCAGGGCGAATTCGCTGGCGCTATCGAGCGACATTTTGCCGGATTCGATTTTCGCCAGGTCGAGCACATCGTTGATGATGCCCAGCAGGTGCTGGCCGCTGGCATGGATGTCGGCGGCATAGGCCAGATAACGGGGATTAGAGACCGGACCGAGATGCTGGTCCTTCATCACTTCCGAAAATCCCAGGATGGCGTTGAGCGGGGTGCGCAGCTCATGGCTCATATTGGCGAGGAAGGCGGACTTGGCTTGCGAGGATTCCCGCGCCTCTTCGGCGGCGGCGGCCAGGCGCTGGGACATGATTTGCATCTGCATGCGGCTGCGGGCCAAAAGGCCGATGACGCGGCGCGAATAGAGAATGAGCGGCGCCGCCACAATCGCGCATTCCGTCGGGATGTTGATCACCGCGATGGTCGTGATCGGCCCGCCCTCGATGGATTTGAGGACGACATAGACCCCGAACGCCGCCACGGCCGCGCCGGCGCAAAGGGTCAAGGTGGACCAGGCGGGGCCTATCCGCTCAAGCCAGGCCTCCAGCCGGGACAGCACTTGTTTGAAAGACTGCTTCACACCGCATCCACGCCCGAGGTCCGGACGCGCCCCTTCCATGCCCGGACAGCATAAGCCCAAGGCGGTTGCAGCGTGGTTTCGCGGTTCCGCACAAGTTGCCGGGGGAAATTAGGAGGCCGTTAAGCAAGGGCGGCTTTTTGGCGGTTTTCCGCGGACTTTGACCGGGGAAGGCGGCCATGGCATCACCCCATCCACGGGGATTCTTTGAAGCCCTGCGCGACCTGAGGGCATTTCCATGCACGACATCAAGGCCATCGCCAAGGACCGGGACGGTTTCGTCAAGGGCCTGACGCGGCGCGGCCTGGCCGATGCCGGGGCATTGGCGGATTCCCTGCTGGAACAGGACAAGGTGCTGCGCGATGTGCTGACCCGGCTGCAGATCCAGCAGGCCCGCCGCAACGATGCCTCCAAGCTGATCGGCCAGGCCAAGCAGAACAAGGACGAGGTCCTGGCCAAAACGCTGCTGGACGAGGTGGCGGGGCTGAAGGACGAGATCCAGAAAGGCGAAGCGCAGCAGCGCGAGCTGGAAGAGGGCCTCAGGCAGGCGCTGGCGGTGGTCCCCAACATCCCGGCGGCCGATGTGCCGGAAGGCGCCGATGAAAGGGCCAATGTGCCGGTGGCGAGCCGCGCCTTCGGCACGCATCCGGGAATCAACGCGCCCAAGCAGCATTTCGAGATCGGCGAGGCGCTGGGGCAGATGGATTTCGAGCGCGCCGCCAAGGTTTCGGGTGCGCGCTTTGTCTATCTCAAGGGCGATCTGGCGAAACTGGAACGCGCCATCGCGGCATTCATGCTGGATACCCACACGGAGAAGTTCGGTTACACCGAAGTTTCGCCGCCGGTGCTGGTGCGTGATCAGGCGATGTTCGGGACAGGGCAGCTTCCAAAGTTTGAAGAAGATCTTTTTTCGACAAAGGCTTCTGAAGAATTCATTGGACCAGAGGAAGCTACTGTCCGTCTTGACAGCATGACCGGTGCTGTGGCCGTAGAATTCAAGGGTAGTAGAGCAGCGGATCTGCAAAAATCTTTTAAGGGAAGATTTTTTCTAAATAGACCTGTTGCTGCTGGTAGTACGCTAAACAATATTTTTCCAGTTATCGAAAATAGTTTCTGGCTCATCCCCACCGCCGAAGTGCCGCTGACCAATTATGTCTCCGGCGAGATTCTGAATGAGGCGGAATTGCCGCTGCGCATGACCGCCTATACGCCCTGCTTCCGCGCCGAGGCCGGGTCTGCGGGCAGGGATACGCGTGGCATGATCCGCATGCATCAATTCTCCAAGGTGGAACTGGTGTCGATCACCACCCCGGAGCAATCGCCCGCCGAGCATGAGCGGATGACCGATGCGGCGCAGGAAATTCTGAAAAAACTCGATCTCGCCCACCGGGTGGTGACGTTGTGCACCGGCGACATGGGCTTCGGGGCGCAGAAGACCTATGACATCGAGGTCTGGCTGCCGGGACAGAACACCTATCGCGAGATTTCCTCCTGCTCCAATTGCGGTCCCTTCCAGGCGCGGCGCATGAATACCCGCTTCCGCAACGCCGAGGGCAAGGTGGCGGGCGCGGTGCATACCCTGAACGGCTCCGGCCTGGCGGTGGGCCGCACCTTGGTGGCCATATTGGAGAATTACCAGCAGGCGGACGGCAGCGTGGCCATTCCGTCCGTGCTGCAGCCTTACATGGGTGGGAAAACCCAGATCAGCAAATTTTGATGCGCATCCTGGTCACCAATGATGACGGCATTCATGCGCCGGGGCTTGGCGTTGCCGAAGCAATCGCGCGCGCGATTTCCGACGATGTCTGGGTGGTGGCGCCGGAGACCGAGCAATCGGGCGCTTCCCATTCCCTCACCCTGACCTCGCCGCTGCGATTGCGCCGGATCGATGAGCGCCATTTCGCGGTCAGCGGCACGCCCACCGACTGCGTGATGATGGCGGCGCTGCATATCCTCAAGGCGCAGCCGCCGGAGCTGGTGCTGTCGGGCGTCAATTGGGGTTCCAACCTGGCCGACGATGTCACCTATTCCGGCACCATCGCCGGCGCCATGGAAGGCTGCGCCCTGGGAATAGCCTCGATCGCCCTGTCGCAGGCCAGCGACGACGATGCCCGCGAGAAAATCGACTGGTCGCCCGGCGCGGTGCACGGACCGGCGCTGATCCGAAAGCTGGTGGAGTCGGGCTGGCCCAAAGGCACGTTGATGAACATCAATTTTCCCGGCTGTGCCGCTGAGGCCGTGAAGGGCGCGGTGCTGGTGCCGCAAGGCCGCTACGACCTGCAATCCACCGAGATCGAAGAACGCTTCGATGCCCGCTCCCGGCCCTATTACTGGATCGGGCTGCGCCGCCGCAAAGCCGTGCCGCCCAGGGGCAGCGATCTGGGCGCGGTTTATGGCAATCAGATCGCGGTGACGCCGCTGCACATGAACCTGACCGACAGCGAGGCGCTGGAAAAAATGCGCCAAAAGCTGGGGCAATTGTAAACGAGGTCTTAAGGCGGAACTCCTCAGACGCCGCAGGCTTAAAGCCCTTTTTACTTTTCCCGAACATGATCCGTTTCGAGACATTCGTGCAGAAGGCATGAAGGACGATGGATCGGCGCGTGAAACTGGCTCTTGTTGTGACGTTCGGCCTATTCGCGCCGGCGCTGGCGGCCTGCACGCCCGCCACTCCGGATACGGAATTTTCCTGGGGGGTGAACGACCATGTCGGCCGCGCCCCCATCACGCATGCGCCGGCACCCAAGGCGCAGCGCCAGGCGCGCACCTATATCTATCAGGGACCCGATGATCCGGCGCCCGCTGCCACGCCCACGCCCAGGCCGCGTCCGGCCTATGCCGCGCCGGAGCGGCAGGCCTCGATTTATGATCGGTCCGATCGCGGCAGCGTCACCTTTGAATGGCCGGCCAACGGCAGGGTGATTTCCGGATTCGGCACCACCACCAATGGCGAGCGCAATGACGGCATCAATATCGCCACGCCGATGGGCGCGCCGATCCACGCCGCCGCCGGCGGCACCGTCAGCTATTCCGGCAATGAATTGAAGGATTACGGCAATCTGCTGCTGATCAAGCATCCGGGCGGCTATGTCACCGCCTATGCCCATGCCGACCAGCTTCTGGTGCATAGCGGCGATACCGTCACCAAGGGCCAGATCATCGGCTATGCCGGCCGCACCGGCGATGTCTCGACGCCGCAGCTGCATTTCGAGATCCGGCACGACACCACGCCGCTCAATCCCGGCTCGTTGCTGTCACCGCGCAACGGCGTGGGCTGAGACGAGCATCGGCCCGCGATTTTCCGCAGGCCGTGCGACCAAAATCAAGTCAGATATTCTGGCCCAATTCTCCGGCTATCTCCTGAATGAATTGCCAGGCCACGCGGCCTGACCGGTTGCCGCGGCCCATCGCCCAGGCCAAGGCCTGCTTGCGCAATTCGTCTTTTCCCAGCTTCAGCCTGTAATAAGCGGCATAGCCTTCGACCATCACCAGATATTCATCCTGGTTGCAATTGTGAAAGCCCAGCCACAGGCCGAAGCGGTCCGACAGCGAAACCTTTTCCTCCACCGCCTCGCCGGGATTGATGGCGGTGCCCCGTTCATTGTCCACCAGGTCGCGCGGCATCAGGTGGCGGCGGTTGCTGGTGGCGTAGAACAGGACATTTTCCGGCCGGCCTTCGATGCCGCCTTCCAGCGCCGCCTTGAGCGATTTGTAGCTGGTGTCGTCCTTGTCGAAGGAAAGATCGTCGCAATAAAGCAGGAACTGGCGCTTCTCGGCGCGCAGGATGCGCAGCAGTTGCGGCAGGCTGGCGATATCCTCACGGTGCACCTCGATCAACACCAGCCGGGCGGCGCCTTTCAGGGTCGCGTTGATCTCTCCATGCACCGCCTTGACCAGCGAGCTCTTGCCCATGCCGCGCGCGCCCCACAGCAGGGCATTGTTGGCGGGAAGCTTTCTGGCGAAGCGCCCGGTGTTGGCCATGAGCGTGTCGCGCTGGCTTTCCACGCCCTTGAGCAGGGCAAGGTCGATGCTGGCGACATGGGCGACCGCGATCAGCCCGCCCTGTGCCGGCTCCCACACGAAGGCGTCGGGGGCAAAAGCACCGCCGCCTTTGGGCAGGCTTGCCGTCAGCGGCGGCGGCGCCAGCCTTTCCAGCGCCGCCGTGATCCGCGCCAGAAGCGCGCTGTCCCCTGCCGGGACGCTGTTTTTGCGCGCTTTTTTCATGCTAAGCCCTTGTTTTTCCACGGTTGCAAACAAATCCCTCGCCGCTATAGTCCGCGGGCTTTTCGAGGCAGGCCGCCCATGAATATGTCGACTTTTAACACGATCGCGCCCCTGATTTTCATCATGGGCATCATGTATTTTCTGCTGATCCGGCCGCAGCAGCAGCAGGCCAAGAAACTGCGCGAGAAAATCAATGCGGTGCGCCGGGGCGACACGGTGGTGACGGCGGGCGGCATTCTGGGCCGCGTGGTCAAGGCCGCCGAGGCCGAGGATCCTGAGATCCTGGTCGAGATTGCCGACAATGTTCAGGTCAAGGTGCTGAAGGCAACGCTCAGCGATGTGCGCGCCAAGGGCGAACCGGCCTCGGCGGACAAGAACTGATGCTGCAGGTTTCGCTCTTCACGCGCATCCTGGTGGCGCTGGTGGTGCTGGGCGGCATTCTGATCGCCCTGCCCAATGCACTGCCGGACAAGGCGCTGTCGCGCGTTCCCGGTTTCCTGCCGCACAGCACGGTCAGCCTAGGGCTGGACCTGCAGGGCGGCTCCTACCTGCTGCTGGAAGTGGATTTCAACCAGGTGCAGAAGGACAAGGCCCAGGCGATGATCGGCGACATTCGCGCCGCCTTCCGCAAGGCCCGCATCCAGTACCAGGATCTCAGCGCCAACGGCGATGTGGTGCAGGTGCGCGTCACCGATCCCGCCGCCCAGGACCAGGCGCGCAAGCTGGTCGACGATCTCAATCCCGCCATGACCAGCGCGGTGCTGTCGGTCGGCGCCAAGGAATATGACATCAACCAGACGGCCGGCGGGCTGCTCACCATGACCATGACCGAGGGCTACAAGACCCAGACCCATGAGCAGGTGCTGGAACAGTCCATCGAGGTGGTGCGCCGGCGCATTGACGAAATGGGCACCCGCGAGCCCACCATCGAGCGCCAGGGCGAGGACCGCATCCTGGTGCAGGTGCCGGGCCTGCAGGACCCCGCCGAACTCAAGGCCATTCTGGGCAAGACCGCCAAGATGACCTTCCAGCTGGTGGACGAGACAATTGATCCGGCCGCCACCACGATCCCGGTGGAAGACGAGGCGTTGCCGCAGATGAGCGACAATCCCAACCAGAAGGCGCCGAACATCATCGTGCAGCGCCGGGTCATGGTGTCGGGCGACCGGCTGACCGACGCCGGGGCGGGCTTCGATCCGCAGACCAACCAGCCCATCGTCAATTTCCGCTTCGACACAGTGGGCGCGCGCGAGTTCGGCGACGCCACCAAGGCCAACGTCAATCACCGTTTCGCCATCGTGCTGGACAAGCAGGTGATCGAGGCGCCCAACATCATCAGCCCGATCCTGGGCGGCTCGGGCATGATCACCGGCGGCTTCACCACCACCACCGCCAACAATCTCGCCATCCTGCTGCGGGCGGGCGCGCTGCCGGCGCCGCTCTCCATCATCGAGGAACGCACCGTCGGTGCCGAACTGGGCGCCGATTCGATCAAGGCCGGCCGCCTCTCGGCCATTGCCGGGCTGCTGCTGGTCGCCCTGTTCATGATCCTGCGCTACGGCCTGTTCGGCGTCTTCGCCGATGTCGCGCTGACCCTGAACGTGGTGTTGCTGCTGGCGGCACTGACCCTGTTCGGCGCCACCCTGACCTTGCCGGGCATCGCCGGCATTGTGCTCACCATGGGCATGGCGGTGGACGCCAACGTGCTGATCTATGAGCGAATCCGGGAAGAACAGCGCAACGGACGCAGCATCCTGGCGGCGATCGACACCGGCTTCCGCCGCGCCATGAACACCATTATCGACGCCAACATGACCCATTTGATCGCCTCGCTGATTCTGTTCGAGCTGGGCTCCGGCCCGGTGCGCGGCTTTGCCGTCACCCTGGGCGTGGGCATCGTCACCTCCTTCTTCACAGCGGTGATGGTGACGCGGCTGATCGTGGTGGGCTGGCTGAACGCGACGCGGCCCCGCAAGCTGGCGATCTGAGCCGGAACGGCTTATAAGTCCGGCGGGACTCAAAGTCGGGAGGGGCTGCCCCATGGCGTTTCTGGGAAATCTTCGCAACGTGGTGATCGCCAGCTTCGTGCTCGCGATCCTGCTGGTCGGTGTCTATTGCGCGCTGCAGGGCTTTGACGGCCCCACCTTTGAACTGTTCACGCTGCGCTGGCTGCACGTGGTCTGCGGCGTGATGTGGATCGGCCTGCTGTGGTATTTCAATTTCGTCCAGATCCCCACCATGCCCAAGGTGCCCGACGAACTGAAAAAGGGCGTCACCGGCTATATCGCGCCGCAGGCCCTGTTCTGGTTTCGCTGGGGCGCGATGGGCACCATCCTGTTCGGCATCGTCCTGGCCTTCCGCGAAAATTACCTGATCGAGGCCTATAGCCTGGACCTCAGCCAGGGATTGGGCGGCTGGCCGGTTGTGCCGAAATTTCTCGCCATCGGCATCGGCATGTGGCTGGGCACCATCATGTGGTTCAATGTCTGGTTCGTGATCTGGCCCAACCAGCAAAAGGCGCTGAATATCGGGGGAAAATTCTCGGACATCGCCCCGGCCGACAAGGCCGCCGCCGCCAAAACGGCCACCATGTTCAGCCGCATCAATACGCTGCTCTCCCTCCCCATGCTGTTCAGCATGGTCGCGGCGGGACACCTGTATTAGGACCGGTTTTGAAAACGCAGTCGAGGAACCGCCGGCGAGAGCCGGCGGTTTCATTTTAGATGGATAGCGCACTCGCCAACCGCCTTGCCGTCTCGGTGCGCGCCGCCGATCCCGACCGCTATTTTTCCGCCCTGTTCGCGCCGTCCGGGGCGCGGCCGTACCTATTTGCGCTCTATGCCTTCAATCACGAGGTGGCGCGGGTGGCTGAAACAGTGCGCGAGCCGCTGCTGGGCGCCATCCGCCTGGAATGGTGGCGCGAGACGGCGGAAAGCGCCCATGGCGGCGCGCCCCGCAACCATGACGTGGCGCGCGGGCTGGCGGCGCTGTTTCAGTCCGTGCCCCTGGCGCTGGCGGATTTCGAAACCATCATTGCGGCGCGCGCTTTCGACTCCAATGCGGAACAGTTTGCCGATCTGGCGGCGCTGGAAAATTACTTGGACGCCACCGGCGGCGGGGTGATGCGGCTTGCGGTGAAGATCCTGGGCGGCGATCCGGCGCTGGCGCGCGAGCCGGCATTGGCATTTGGCCTGACGGGCTTGCTGCGGTCCCTGGGCTTTCACAATGCCCGCCACAAGCTGTACATGCCGCTGGACCTGCTCAGCGCCGTCGGCCTGACGCCGGAAATGTTTTTCGAACTCCGGCATGACCCGCGCGTGGATGCGGTGGCGCATCAGCTGGCCTTGCGCGCCCGCGATCATTTCCTGGACGCGCGCAAGGGGCCGCGTCCGCGCGGCGCCTTGCCCGCGCTGCTGCCTGCGGCGCTGGTGCCGGTCTATCTGAAACGTCTTGGGCGGGATGTCCCCATTCACCGCCGCCAGATGGCGCTGCTGGTCGCGTCGATGAAGAAGCGGCTGTAGCTACGCTGCCGCCTGCCTGTCATCCAGCCATGTGGTCAGATCGGCAATGGCGCGTTCGCTCATCGCCTGCTTGCGGTCCTTGCCCTTGATTTTCTTGGCGGAGACCAAAGGCGGGAAGAGACCGAAATTCACATTCATGGGCTGGAAAGTCCTGTCGTCGGCGCCGCTGGTGATGTGCGCCAGCAAGGCGCCGAAGGCCGTGGTGGGCGGCGGCGGCATTGCGGTCCGGCCGCTCATTTCGGCGGCGGCGAAGCGTCCGGCCAGAAGGCCGATGGCGGCGCTTTCGACATAGCCCTCGACGCCGGTCACCTGGCCGGCAAAGCGGATATGCGGCTGCGACTTGAGGCGGAGCTGCGTATCCAGCAGGCGGGGCGAATTGATGAAGGTGTTGCGGTGCAGGCCGCCCAGGCGGGCGAACTCGGCCTTCTCCAGGCCCGGAATGGTGCGGAAGACGCGGGTCTGTTCGCCATGCTTCAGCTTGGTCTGGAAGCCCACCATGTTCCACAGCGTGCCCAGCTTGTTGTCTTGGCGCAACTGCACCACGGCATGCGGGCGAAATCCCGTGCGCGGATCGGACAGCCCCACGGGTTTCATCGGCCCGAAGCTGAGGGTTTCCCGTCCCCGCTGCGCCATCACCTCGATCGGCAGGCAGGCCTCGAAATAGGGCGTGGACTTCTCCCATTCCTTGAAATCGGTTTTCACGCCTTCCAGCAGCGCCGTGACAAACGCGTTGTACTGGGCTTCGTCCATCGGCAGGTTGATGTAATCCGCCACGCCGCCGCCGGGGCCTTCCTTGTCATAGCGCGACTGGAACCAGGCAATGTCGAAATTGATCGACTCGCGGTGCACGATCGGGGCGATGGCGTCGAAAAACGCCAGATGCTCCTGGCCGGTGGCGGCCGCGATGGCGGCGCCCAGTGCCTCGGAGGTGAGGGGGCCGGTGGCGATGATGACGGAGCCATCCTCCGGCGGCGGCAGGGTGGTGATTTCTTCCCGCGCGATGGTGATGCCGGGGTGAGCCTCCAGCGCCGCGGTGACGGCTGCGGAAAAGCCGTGCCGGTCCACCGCCAGCGCCCCGCCGGCCGGCAGCTTGTGGGCGTCGGCGGCCCGCATCACCAGCGACCCCGCCCGGCGCATCTCCTCATGCAGCAGACCCACGGCATTGTTCGCCCAGTCATCGGAGCGGAAGGAGTTGGAACAGACCAGCTCGGCCAGCGCATCGGTCTGGTGGGCGAAGGTGCCACGAATTGGCCGCATTTCGTGCAGCACCACGGCCACGCCCGACTCAGCGGCCTGCCAGGCCGCTTCCGACCCGGCCAAACCGCCGCCGATGATGTGAAGATTTTTCGCCATGGCGGTTTCTATTACGCGTGGGGCCTGCCGGCCAGCCCCGAAAACCGCGATAAATCTGCATCAGCGGCAAAAACGCTTTAGAAAGGTGCCTTGTGCTAATGACAGGCAAGCCGGGCGCCGCCTATATAGGGCAGTGCAATAACACGAGACGAAAATGGCCGAGGAACGCAAGGGAACGAATCTTATGAGGCTGGCGGTGGGTGCGGGCATTATTGCCGCCGGCGCCGTTGCCCTGGCCGTGTTTGTGCCGCGCCGCCGCTGGGCCGCGGCCGCCGCGCCGCTGCGCGCCGCGATGAACCTGCCGGTCGCCGCGGCGGTCGCCGCCTGGGCCACCGGGCTGTGGGACGATGTCACGGCGCCGACCCCGCCAATCTTCGACGATATGCGCCCGTTCGACGAATTCTAGGGTCCTGCCGATCCACACTGTCTGAATGCGCCCCGGTGGCGCTGGGGCCGCGATGAAGAAACTTCCCGTCCTCGAGATCATCAAGGCCGCCTATGGCTTTGTCTTCACCCATTTGGGCTCCATCATCGGCCTGATCTGGCTGCCCATGGTGCTGATCACCGTGGCCGCTTTCTTTGTCGAGCAGCGTTACCTGGATGCTGCGGCAAACGCCCTGCTGACGGGCAGCTCCGCCAATCTGGGATCGGTGACGCTGGGCCTGATCTGTTTCTTCATTGCTTGGCTGCTTTTCAACGCCATTATGTATGTCCCGGTGGTGCAACTGGCGCTGGGCAAGCGCAAGGGCGGCGCACTGATCCATTTCGCCTTCGGCCCGGCCGAGTGGCGGATGTTTCGCGCCATCTCAAGTCTGGTCGGATTTCTGCTGATGCCGGCCCTGACCATCGGGCTCTTGGTCAACAGCCTTTTGTATTTCGGGCTGAATGGCCATGCCTTGCCGGCACCCGCCGTGGTCGGCATGGAGCTGCTGGTGCTGGGCGCCTATCTCGGCCTGGCCTTTGTCGGCTTGCGCTTCCTGTTTTTGCTGCCGGCGGTGGCGGTCCAGGACGAGGGGCCGGTGCTGCCGCGCGCCTGGAAACTTTCGGCGGGCAACTTCTGGCGCATCGTGCTGATCCTGCTGGGTACCATGGGACCGGTGGCGATCGTGGCGGCGCTGGGGCAGGCCCTGCTGGAAGGGCCCCAGGCCCTGATGCCGACCTTCGGGACTTCGAGCGGCATGGCCGCGGCGCAACTGCACATCATGAGCATGAACATGCCGCTCACCCAGGGCATCGGGTTTCTGGTGGCGCCGCTGCTGCTGGGCCTGGCGGCCGGCGCCAGCGCCGCCTCCTTCACCGCGCTGCAAGCCGGCGTGACGGACATCAGCGCCTAGGGACGTGCCTATTCCGCCGCTTTGAGTTTTTTCACAGCATTTTTCAAAAGCGGCTTGAGATACTGGCCGGTGTAGGAGCGGGCGTTCTTCACCACATCCTCCGGCGTGCCGCTGGCGACGATTTCGCCGCCGCCATCGCCGCCTTCCGGCCCCAGGTCGATGATCCAGTCGGCGGTCTTGATGACCTCGAGATTATGCTCGATCACCACCACGGTATTGCCGTTGTCCACCAGCTCCTGCAGCACCTCAAGCAGTTTTTTCACATCGTGGAAATGCAGGCCGGTGGTGGGTTCGTCCAGGATGTAAAGCGTGCGGCCGGTGGCGCGGCGCGACAATTCCTTGGAGAGCTTGACGCGCTGGGCCTCGCCGCCCGACAGGGTGGTGGCCTGCTGGCCGATCGAGATATAGCCCAGGCCGACGCGCTTGAGGGTTTCCAGCTTCTCGGCGATGGAGGGCACCGCCTTGAACAGTTCGGCGCCCTGCTCGATCGTCATGTCCAGCACGTCGGAAATCGAATAGTCGCGGAATTTCACTTCCAGGGTTTCCCGGTTGTAGCGCTTGCCCTTGCAGACATCGCACTGGACATAGACATCCGGCAAAAAGTGCATCTCGATCTGGATGACGCCGTCGCCCTGGCAGGCTTCGCAGCGTCCGCCCTTGACGTTGAAGCTGAAGCGGCCGGGCTGGTAGCCGCGCGCCTTGGATTCCGGCAATTCGGCAAACCAGTCGCGGATGGGGGTAAAGGCGCCGGTATAGGTGGCGGGATTGGAGCGCGGCGTGCGGCCGATGGGCGACTGGTCGATGTCGATCACCTTGTCGAGGAACTCCAGCCCCTCGATGCGGTCATGCGGCGCGGGATGCTCGCGCGCCTGGGTGAGCTTCTTGGCCGCCGCCTTGAACAGGGTTTCGATGGTGAGGGTGGATTTGCCGCCGCCCGAGACGCCGGTGATGCAGGTGAGGGTGCCCAGCGGAATCTGCGTCGTGACATTCTTGAGGTTGTTGCCGCGCGCCCCCACCACTTTCAGCCAGCGATTGTGAACGGCTTTGCGGCGGGTGGCCGGAATGGGAATATTCTCGTAGCCCGACAGATATCTGCCGGTGAGGCTTTTCTTGTTGGCGATGATCTCGGCGGGCGTGCCTTCGGCGATGATATGGCCGCCATGCACGCCGGCGCCGGGCCCCATGTCGATGACATGGTCGGCGCTGCGGATGGCGTCCTCGTCATGTTCCACCACGATCACGGTGTTGCCCATGTCGCGCAAGCCCTTGAGCGATTCCAGCAGCTTGCCATTGTCGCGCTGGTGCAGCCCGATGCTGGGTTCGTCCAGCACATAGAGCACGCCGGTCAGGCCGGAGCCGATCTGGGAAGCCAGGCGGATGCGCTGGCTTTCGCCGCCCGACAAGGTGCCGGAGGCCCGCGCCAGGGTGAGATAGTCAAGCCCCACATTGTTGAGGAATTTCAGCCGGGCGCGGATTTCCTTTAATATGCGGGCGGCGATTTCCTTGTGCTGCCTGGACATTTTCTGATCAACGTCGCGGAACCAGCCATCGGCATCGCGGATAGACTGGGCGCAGACCTGACCGATATGCAGGCCGCCGATCTTGACCGCCAGCGCCTCGGGCTTGAGGCGATAGCCGCCACAGACCTCGCAGGGGTGCTCGGACTGGAAGCGTTCCATGTCTTCCTGCACCCAGGCGGAATCGGTTTCGGAATAGCGCCGCTCCATATTGGGAATGACGCCTTCGAATTCCTTTTTGGTGTCGTAGCGCCGGGCGCCGTCATCATAGATGAACTTGATCTCTTCGGTTCCCGAACCGTGCAGGATCACGTCGCGGGCTTTCTTGGGCAGGTCTTCCCAGGGCTCGTTCATCGAGAATTTGTAATGCCGCGCCAAAGCCTCGAGGGTCTGCAGATAATAAGGCGAGGAATTCTTGGCCCAGGGGGCCACCGCGCCGCCCCGCAGCGTCACACTCTCGTCCGGCACAATCAGCTCTTCGTCGAAATAATTCTGCACCCCCAGCCCGTCGCATTCCGGGCAGGCGCCGTGGGGATTGTTGAAGCTGAACAGGCGCGGCTCGATCTCGGTAATGGTGAAGCCGGAGACCGGGCAGGCGAATTTCGACGACATCATGATCTGTCTGGGCTTGCCGTCTTTTTCCTTCTCATCGGCATACTCGACGATCATCAAGCCATCGGCCAGGCCCAGCGCCGTCTCGATGGAATCCGGCAAGCGGTTGCCGATATCCTTCTTGACCGCGATGCGGTCCACCACGATCTCGATATCGTGCTTGAGTTTCTTGTCCAGCGCCGGGGTGGCGCCGATATCGTAGAATTTGTCGTCCACCTTGGCGCGCTGGAAGCCTTTCTTCTGCAGTTCGGCCAGCTCCTTGCGGTATTCGCCCTTGCGGCCGCGCACGATGGGGGCCAGCAGATAGAGCCTTGTGCCCTCGGGCAGGGCCAACACGCGATCGGCCATCTGGCTGACGGTCTGGCTTTCGATCGGCAGGCCGGTGGCCGGCGAATAGGGCACGCCGACCCGGGCATAAAGCAGGCGCAGATAGTCATAGATCTCGGTGACCGTACCGACGGTCGAGCGCGGATTCTTGCTGGTTGTCTTCTGCTCGATGGAAATGGCGGGCGACAGGCCTTCGATGTGATCCACATCCGGCTTCTGCATCAGTTCCAGGAACTGGCGGGCATAGGCCGACAGGCTCTCGACATAGCGGCGCTGGCCCTCGGCATAGATTGTGTCGAAGGCGAGCGACGACTTGCCCGAGCCCGACAGGCCGGTCAGCACCGTCAGCGTGTCGCGCGGAATCTCGACATCGATGTTCTTGAGATTGTGCTCGCGGGCGCCGCGAATGGAGATGTTTTTCAGCATGGCCATGGGGAGCGTAACGGCACTTTCTGTCCGGGGGAGTGCCGCATGTGGGGACGGAACCTTAAAATCGCAAGGACCATGGGGTCTGCCGCATATTAGTTGGGGATTGACTCGAATCTGACTAGAACATAATAGGAACAAACGGCTATGCACAATGCATAGTTTGGCGGGCCGCCCTAAGGTCCCGCCCTCAATCGCAGCGAGGCAAGGCCATGGCGGGAAGCGTCAACAAGGTGATTTTGGTGGGCAATCTGGGCAAGGACCCGGAAGTGCGCCGCATGACTTCAGGCGATCCGGTGGTCAATCTCAGCGTCGCCACCTCGGAGAGCTGGCGCGACAAGGCCTCGGGCGAGAAGAAGGAAAAGACCGAGTGGCACCGGGTGGTGATCTTCAACAAGAACTTGGCCGATGTTGCCGAAAAATATCTGCGCAAGGGCGCCAAGGTTTACCTTGAGGGTTCCTTGCAGACCCGCAAATGGACCGACAAGGACGGCGCCGAGAAATACTCCACCGAAGTGGTGCTGCAGAATTTCAACGGCACCCTGGTGATGCTGGACAGCCGCGGCGGCGGCGGCGAGGGCGGCGTGCGGGTTGGCGGCGGCACTAGCGAAGCCCCGGCCAGCTTCCAGCGCGACGAGATGGATGACGAAATACCGTTCTAGTGCGAGCTTGGTTCTGGCCCTTTGTCTTGCGGGCTGCGCCACGCCATCGGGCCAGCCGGCGCGGCAAATTGCCGAACCGGGCATAGCGGCGGCTTTCATGCCTCTGCTGGGACATGTGCATCTGGGCCTGGACCGCGCCGCCGGCGTGGCGGTGGTCTTTCAGCCCGGCATCGCCGTCACCAATGCCCATAATGCCAATCTGGTCGATCCCAAGAGCGTGATCGGCACCGCGACCTTGTCCGACCTGATGTATTTTCGCGCCGGTTCCGTGCCGCCGCCCGTCACCGCCGCGCCGGTTGTGGGCGTTTCGGTTACCGCTTATGGCGAGGATCTGGACGGGCAGCTGCGCATCGCCCATGGCGAGGTGGTGCAGATCGTCATGACGCCGGGATATGCCACTTCGCCCTATTTCATATTCCAGGGCGATGCCGGGCCGGGTTTCTCCGGCGGACCTGTGGTGGACGCATCCGGCAAGCTGATCGGCATTACCTTTGGCTATAAGGACGAGGGCCGCAAAAGGCTGATTTATGCCTATGACATGGCTCGCGTCAGGGCGGAATTTTCCGGCCTGCAAAACGTCCAAAAAACACAATAAAATCAATGACTTTTCTCTGGGCATTTCGCTGGCCCTGAGCTGCTGAAAAATGCTAGAAATTGCCCTCCGATCCGCCCCCGATTCCGGGGCCTTCCAGGACCGAATTCAGGACCGAATTTGAGCGACATTTCCGACATCGCAGCGCCGCCGCCCGAAGGTCCTGCCTCCATCGCGCCCATCGCGATCGAGGACGAGCTGAAAAAATCCTATCTCGATTACGCCATGAGCGTGATCGTCAGCCGCGCCCTTCCCGATGCGCGTGACGGCCTCAAGCCGGTGCACCGGCGCATTCTCTACTCGATGCATGAAAATGGCCGCGACTGGAACAAGCCCTATCGCAAGTCGGCGCTGATCGTGGGCGATGTGATGGGCAAGTATCACCCCCATGGCGACCAGTCGATTTATGACGCCCTGGTGCGCATGGCGCAGGATTTTTCCATGCGCGTGCCGCTGATCGACGGGCAGGGCAATTTCGGTTCGGTGGACGGCGATCCGCCGGCCGCCATGCGCTACACCGAGGCGCGCCGCGCCAAGGTCGCCCATGCCCTGAGCGAGGATATCGACAAGGATACCGTCGAATTCCGCGACAATTATGACGGCAGCGAGCG
>CAIOFO010000035.1 GCA_903857685.1 uncultured Alphaproteobacteria bacterium | reverse complement strand
CTGGGACCTCATCAAGAAGAAGCTCATCCTGCCCTATCTCGATGTCGACCTGCATTATTACGACCTGTCGGTGGAATATCGCGACAAGACCAACGACCAGGTCACCATCGACAGCGCCGAGGCGATCAAGAAATACGGCGTCGGAGTCAAATGCGCCACCATCACCCCCGACGAAGCCCGGGTCGAGGAATTCAAGCTCAAGAAAATGTGGAAGTCGCCCAACGGCACCATCCGCAACATCCTGGGCGGCGTGATTTTCCGTGAACCCATCATCTGCTCCAATGTGCCGCGCCTGGTGCCGGGTTGGACCCAGCCCATCGTGATCGGCCGCCATGCCTTTGGCGACCAGTACAAGGCCACCGACTTTGTCTATCCGGGCCCCGGCACGCTCTCGATCAAGTTCGTCGGCGATGACGGCAAGGTGATCGAGCACGAAGTGTTCAAGGCGCCCGGCGGCGGCGTCGCCATGGCAATGTACAATCTCGACGACTCGATCCGCGATTTCGCCCGCGCCTCGATGAATTACGCGCTGAACCGCAAATATCCGCTCTATCTGTCCACCAAGAACACCATCCTCAAGGCCTATGACGGCCGCTTCAAGGATCTCTTTCAGGAAATCTTTGACGTGGAATTTGCGCCCAAGTTCAAGGGAGCCGGCATCACCTACGAACACCGCCTGATCGACGACATGGTGGCCTCCGCGATGAAATGGAGCGGCGGCTATGTCTGGGCCTGCAAGAATTACGACGGCGACGTCCAGTCCGACACGGTGGCGCAGGGCTTCGGCTCCTTGGGCCTGATGACATCCGTGCTGATGACGCCCGACGGCAAGATCGTTGAATCCGAAGCCGCTCATGGCACGGTGACACGCCATTACCGCGAGCATCAGAAGGGCAAGGCCACGTCCACCAATTCCATCGCCTCGGTCTTCGCCTGGACGCGGGGCCTGGCCCACCGCGCCAAGCTGGACAACAATCCCCAGCTCAAGAAATTCGCCGACACGCTGGAAAAGGTCTGCGTCGATACCGTTGAATCCGGCTACATGACCAAGGATTTGGCGCTGCTGGTCGGCCCGGATCAGAAGTGGCTGACCACCGAAGGCTATCTCGATAAAGTCGATGAAAACTTGCAGAAGGCCATGTCATAATTTTCAATCGCCAGAAATAGAAAAGGCCGGACGCAAGTCCGGCCTTTTTCTTTGGTAACGGTGTGGAAACCTACTCCGCCGCCCGTCCGGCCCTCTTCTGCACATACATCGCCTCATCGGCGCGGGCCATGGCCAGGTCGGCATTGTCGCCCGGCTTCAGTTCAAAGGCGCCGTAGGAAAAGCTGACGGGAATATTCTCCCCGTCATACACCGGCGGGCTGGCGCGCAGCGCGCCGGCCAGCACATCGGCTTTCTTGAGAGCCTGCTCCTGGTCGGCATGGGTGAGCAGCACGCCGAATTCGTCGCCGCCCAGCCGCCCCACGCAATCGCTGTCGCGCACATGGCTCAGCAGGGTTTCAGCGAAATGGCGCAGGACCGCATCGCCCGCGGCATGGCCCTTGGTATCGTTGATCTGCTTGAACTGGTTGAGATCGAAATAGATCAGCGAGGCGGGCGTGTTGTAGCGGCCCGAAAAAGCGATATAGCGCGTCAGTTCCCGCACAAAGGCCCGGCGGTTGAGCAGCGGCAGAAGCTGGTCCTGGTCGGCGGTCTTTTCCACCTCGTCCAGGCGGGCGCGGGTCTGGCTCAGTTCGCGGCGAAGACTGTCCACTTCGCCCATCAGTCCCATGATGGCGTCGCGCACCCTGGGGGTGAATTCGTTTTCGGGAATGCCCAGCACCGAAGCCGGCGCGATGGCGTCCACATGATCGACCGTGGCGGCGGCCTCCACCCGGCGGGCATAGGCGGCGGCCCCGACCGAGCGGGTTGCCCGTGTGGCGCTGGTGCGTTCGATCTTCATAGCCGGCGGTCTGCCCCGTCAAAGACCCGCCAAGGGTGGCGGATAAGGCCTTAAACTTGCGTTTATGAGTACAAAGAAAAGGTTAACAGCCGCTAAACCAGTCCAAAAACGCCTCTTTCCATTGGGTTTTTGCCCCCTATACTGCGCCGCTTCTTGAAGCGGCCCCCCAAAGGCGATTCGAAGCATGGCCTCCAAAACCACCAATGTCCGCAAGTCCGGCGCCAGGGCGCCGGGGATCGGCATCATCATGGGCAGCCAGTCCGACTGGCCCACCCTCAAGGCGGCGGCCGACATGCTGGATGTGCTTGGGGTCCCTTATGAAAGCCGCATCGTTTCGGCGCATCGCACGCCCGACCGCATGGCCGATTACGCCAAGACGGCGGCGGGGCGCGGCCTGAAAGTCATCATCGCGGGTGCGGGCGGCGCCGCGCATCTGCCCGGCATGGTGGCCAGCATGACGACGTTGCCGGTGCTGGGCGTGCCGGTCCAGTCGCGCGCCCTCAAGGGGCTCGATTCCCTGCTCTCCATCGCCCAGATGCCGGGCGGCGTGCCGGTGGCGACCTTCGCCATCGGCGAGGCGGGCGCCAAGAATGCCGCCCTGCATGCCGGCGCAATCCTGGCGCTGTCGGACGCGAACCTGAAAAAGCGCCTGGATGCCTGGCGCGCCAAGCAGACAAAATCCGTCGCCAAAAAACCAAAATGAAAACTCTCGACAAGCCGGTCAAGCCCGGCGGCGTGATCGGCATCATCGGCGGCGGCCAGCTCGGCCGCATGCTGGCCATGTCGGCGGCGCGGCTGGGCCTGAAGACATGCATCTACAATGACGAGAACCATGCGCCCGCCTTCCAGGTGACGCCGCTGCAGGTGGCGGCAAGCTATGACGACCGCGCCATGCTGACCGGCTTTGCCGAGATCTGCGATGTCATCACCTTTGAATTCGAAAATCTCCCCGCCGGCTCCATCGAATATCTGGCGGATCTGAAGCCGGTGCGCCCGGGCGCCAAGGCGCTGGCCACCACCCAGGACCGCTTCATCGAAAAGAACTTCGTCAAATCGCTCGGCCTTGCCACCGCGCCCTTCCACGAAGTCGGCAGCGCGCAGCAGGCGCGCGATGCCTTCGCCCAGCTCGGCGGCGGCGGCATATTGAAAACCCGCCGCTTCGGCTATGACGGCAAAGGCCAGGCCAAGGCCGCCAGCGCCGATGAAGCCGCCACGGCATTTAAAAGTTTCAAGGGCGCACCTGCCATCCTGGAGGGCTTTGTGGATTTTGCCTTCGAGGCTTCGGTGATTGCCGCGCGCGGCGCCGACGGCGCCTTTGCCGCCTATGACCCGCCGGAGAATGCCCACGAGAATCACATCCTGCGCCGTTCCACCGTGCCGGGACGCCTGACCAGGGCGCAAGGCGACGAAGCCAAGGCCATCGCCCGCAAGATCGCCGAGGCGCTGGATTATGTCGGCGTGCTGGCCGTCGAACTCTTCGTGACCAGGGACGGCGCGCTGCTGGTCAATGAAATCGCGCCGCGCGTGCACAACAGCGGCCATTGGACCATCGAGGCCTGCGCCTGTTCCCAGTTCGAGCAGCATATCCGCGCCGTGGCGGGCTGGCCGCTGGGCGATCCCACCCGCCATGCCGATGCGGTGATGGAGAATGTGATCGGCGCGGAAGCGGAAGCCTGGGAAAGCCTGGCCAGAAGCGGTGCGCTGCACCTCTATGGAAAAAGGCAAGCCAAGCTGGGCCGCAAGATGGGTCATGTGACCCGGCTCAGGCCGAAAAGCTAGGCTTTCGGTTTGCCCCAGTCGGCGAAGGCGGGAAAATTGCCAAGGGCCTTTTTCGCCTGCGCCTTGAACTTCTCGAACTGCATGACGTTCTCGATCCGCGCCGCCAAGAATTCCGTGGTGGCCGCTTCATTCTCGCTGCTGTCGTTGAACCAGCGCAGCAGGGTTGCGCCATAGACCCCGGCCAGGATGCCGCGCTTGGTGTAGAAATTGAAATCGGTCGAAGTGTCGCCCACCGCCCGCCACATCGCATCCACGCTGCGATACATCAGCCGCGCCGCCAGTCCGGCATGCGCGGGAACGGACAGGGTTGCGCCGGCCCGCCTTGCGGCTTCCTTGTGCGGCTTCAGGACGGAAAGCCGTGCCAGCACGGCGGCGGCGATGCGCTCGCGTATTTTCATGCTCGGCAGGTTCATCGCCGCGAGGCGCTTTTCCATCTCGGTATCCGCCCAGGTGGAATAAAATTCGAGCAGCGACAGGGGGCCATCCGGAAACAGCCGCGCCAATTCATCCGCCGCCACGCCCGCGCGCGCCCCCGCTTTCGTCAGAACCGCGGCGGTAATGCCGTCAAAGGCGGCATCGCTCAGGGCGGCGTCCAGCACCGCCTGCTTCAGCGCCGCGTCATCCCGCGGCCCAGCCTTTTCTCCATGGCCGGGTTCACCATCCAGCTTTTCGGTTAGCGCGTCCGCGCGGAGCGCGGACTTCCTTTTCTTCGGGGGTGCTTTTTCACTCATTCGCTGGCCGGCTTCATGTGACGGATTTCGCTCTCAAAGATCAGCTTGGAAATATCGTCCATGCGGCTGGGATAGAGCCGGCCGTCCAGGTGATCCACTTCATGCTGCACCACCCTGGCGTGAAAGCCGCGCGCGGTGCGCTCGATCACCTTGCCGTCCAGGCCGAAGCCCTTGTAGCGGATATGGGCCGGCCGCTCGACAAAGCCGCGCAATCCCGGCACCGACAGGCAGCCCTCCCAGCCGCCTTCACTGGCCGCGTCCAGCACGGTGATTTCGGGGTTGACCAGGCAGGTGAGGGGGGCGGTGTGGTCGAATTTCTCCTCCTCCTCCAGTCCGGGGTCGGAGCGCTCGCCGGGGGCCTGGAAGATCACCAGCCGCAGCGGCACATGCACCTGGGGGGCGGCCAGGCCGGCGCCATTGGCGTCCATCATGGTTTCGACCATGTCATTGACCAGAAGGCGTATTTCCGGCGCCGTGGGGTCGGGGACCGGCTGGGCGACCTGGGTCAGGACGGGGTGGCCCATGCGGGCGATTTTGAGGATGGCCATGGGGGAAATATGGGGCTGGGGGCGGAACGGGCCAAGGCCTAAAAGGTTAAATGCCGCGGGTAGACAGGGCAAAACCCTTCTGTTATCTACCCCGGCCTTCAGAAAACCGGCACGGAGCCAATTTTGCAGATCATCGTCCGCGACAACAATATCGACCAGGCGCTCAAGGCGCTGAAGAAGAAGATGCAGCGCGAAGGCATCTTCCGGGAGATGAAACTGCGCGGCGCCTACGAGAAGCCCAGCGAAAAGCGCGCCCGCGAGCGGGCCGAGGCGGTCCGCCGCTATAGGAAGCTCCAGCGCAAGCGCCTGCAGCGCGAAGGCCTGTTGCCGCGCTAACGCCGGTCAAAGAGTTTTGAAAGAGCCGCCCTTTGCCGGGCGGCTTTTTTGTTTCTGGACCCAGGCACCTCCCTCACGCTGACGCGCTCGGCGAGGCACCAGATTCTGGAAACTCGCTACACTCGCTAACAGAATCTAGGCGCAATCCGCGCAGACCGCGACTTCCACCGTGACATGGCTCAGGTCGGGATAGCGCTGGCGTAGCGCCGCCTTGATCTGCTCGGCATTGGTGGCGTCGGGCGACACCAGCGACACGATCAGTCCATCATGCCCCGGCCCCAGCCGCCACAGATGCAGGTCGGCGACCCGTGCCCCGATCTCGTTTTCGATCATCGCCTTGATGGCGCCGGAACGCTTGGGATTGGAATCGGCATCCAGCAGCACCAAGCCGCTGTCGCGGATCAGGCCATAGGACCAGGAGGCGATCACGAATGCGCCGAACAGGCCGCAGAGCGGATCCAGGAATGCCAGGCCGAAGAAATAGCCGCAGGCCAGCGCGATGATCGCCAGCACGCTGGTCGCCGCATCCGCCAGCACATGCACATAGGCGGCGCGCATATTGTTGTCGCGGGCAGGGGCGTGATCATGGTCATGGTCATGATCATGGGCGGCATGGGAATGGTCATGGCCGTGCGCATGGCCGTGATGGTCGTCCTTCAGGATCAAGGCGCTGACCAGGTTGACGCAAAGCCCGATTGTCGCGATCAGCAGCGCATCGCCATATTGCACGCCGGTGGGCGCGATCAGCCGCTCAAGGGATTCCACCGCCACAATCAGGGCCGTGACGCCCAGGATGATGGCGCTGGAAAAAGCCGCCAGGTCGCCGAACTTGCCCGAACCGAAGGTGAAGCGGCTATCTCCGGCATGGCGGCGCGCCAGCCAATAGGCGCCCGCGGCCAGGCCCAGCGCCCCGACATGGGTGGCCATGTGCACGCCGTCGGCCAAGAGCGCCATGGAGTGATAGGCAAAGCCGCAGCCGATCTCCACCACCATGAAGATGGCGGTGACCAGCGCCGCCAGCTTGGTCTTGCTTTCCGAGCGGCCATGCGCGGCGCCCAGGAAAACATGATTCTGGGTCCACATGCCGTGGTCGTGCACCGGACTATGAGCGTGATCATGCGCCATGGCCCGGATCATAAGGCAATCGGGGTCCCGGCGCATATGACAAGTTTGTAGCTATTTGAGGCTAGTTGGGCGGCGGGCCGTGCAGATACGACTCCACCAGCGACCCCGAAATCAGCCGCCAGCCATCCACCAGCACAAAGAAGATCAGCTTGAACGGCAGGGAGATGATTACCGGCGGCAGCATCATCATGCCCATGCTCATCAGGATCGAGGCCACCGCCATGTCGATGATCAGGAACGGCACGAAGATCAGGAATCCGATCTCGAAGGCGCGCTTGAGCTCCGACAGCATGAAGGCCGGGGCCAGGGTGGTCAGCGCCACGTCGGTCGGCGTGGCCGGAACCTTGGCGTGGCTCATGTCCAAGAACAGCTTGAGATCGGCCTGGCGGACATGGCCGATCATGAATTTCTTCATCGGCACCATGGCGGCGTTGAAGCCGACCTCGGTGGTCACCTGGTTGTCCATCATCGGCTTGATGCCCTGGTTATAGGCATCGGTCAGGGTGGGCGTCATCACGAACAGGGTCAGGAACATGGCCAGGCTCACCAGCACGCTGTTGGGCGGGCTTTGCTGCAGGCCCAGCGCGGTGCGCAGCAGCGACAACACCACCACGATGCGCACAAAGCTGGTCATCATGATCAGGATGGACGGCGCGATGGACAGCACCGTGATTAGCGCGATGATCTGCACCATGCGGTCGGTGAAAAGCCCCGAGCCGGACATGTTGATCGAAAGCCCGCCATCGGCGGCGGCCGGCGCGGCGGTGCTGCTCACGCCTGCGGCCGCGGCCGCCAGATGCGGCATGGCGGCGGCAATGGCATGCGCCGGCGCCAGCGATGCGGCCAGCACGATCAAGAGCGGTGCCAGAAAACGCAGATGTTTCACGATGCGATCCTGCTGGCGGCGGACATCGA
Organism: uncultured Alphaproteobacteria bacterium; assembly: GCA_903857685.1. Classification (GTDB taxonomy): domain Bacteria; phylum Pseudomonadota; class Alphaproteobacteria; order Micropepsales; family Micropepsaceae; genus Rhizomicrobium. The sequence goes on along the minus strand of CAIOFO010000035.1, from coordinate 12,930 downwards.
CGCCGCCGTTGAATCCGGAATATTCGCCTCGATCACCGACGCGCCCTCGGGTCCGGACAGGACCAGATGCTCGACATTGTCCCGGCGCACGATGAATAGCCGCTGCTTGGGCCCGATCATCAATGTTTCCACGATCGCCAGGCGGCGTTCGCTGGCGGGAAAATTCCACTTGCCAAGTTTGCCCTTGAGGCTGTCCTTGAAGGCGGCCGGCGCACTGCCATAGCGCTTGATCAACAGCGCCGCGCCCGCCAGCGCGAACACGAACATCAGGGCGACCAGATAGCGAAGAAGATTGATGGCATCCATGACGCCAGTAACGCCCGGTCAACCTTAATCGCGGGTTAAAGCAGGGAAGTTTTTGCCCGGCAATTTTTGCTGCCGTTAAGCCCCGCTTAAGCACAAGCGATCACGATGGGCACCGTGTTTCAAGGCTAACAAAAGGTTACCGCGATGAACCTGCCCGATATCCCGCTTCTGTCCATGTTGCGCACCCGCATGTCGTGGCTCAATCAGCGCCAGGACGTGCTGACCCAGAATGTCGCCAACGCCGATACGCCCGGCTATGTCGCCCATGACCTCAAGCCGCTGGATTTTTCACAGGCGCTGCGCCAGGCCGCAAGCCCGGCGAACAGCGCCAGCCAGATGATGGTCACCGATCCGCGCCACATCGCCATCCCGCCCAAGAGCGGCGGCGGTTTCGATGACGTGGAGGTCCGCGATGCCGAAGCCGGCCCCAACGGCAACTCGGTCTCGCTGGAGCAGGAGATGATCAAGGTCTCCGACACCCAGGCCCAGTTCCAGGCCGCGACGAATCTTTATGCCAAGGCCATGACCATGATGAAAATGGCCATCGGCCACTAACGGACAAGAAGGAGTAGGAAAATGGATTTCTCCAGTTCCATGTCGGTCGCCGCCAGCGGACTTCGCACCCAGTCCGAGCGCATGAAGGTGATCGCGGAAAATATCGCCAATGCCAATTCGACGGCCGCCACGCCCGGCGGCGATCCCTATCGCCGCAAGATCGCCACCCAGACCAGCAGCTTCGACCGCGAGTTGAACGCCACCGTGGTCCAGTCCGGCAAGCCGATCGAGGACAAGAGCGAATTCCGCACCCAGTATGATCCGGGCAATCCCAATGCTGACAAGCAGGGCTACATCAAGCTGCCCAATGTCGACCCGCTGATCGAAATCATGGACATGAAGGAAGCGCAGCGTTCCTACGAGGCCGATCTCACCGTGATGGACGCGACCAAGCAGATGCAATCCCAGGTCGTGGGCCTGCTCAACAAATAAGGAGACACGTCATGGCTCTTCCCGCCGCCGCCGCCGCCGCCTACCAGTCCATCGCCAATATCGGCGGTGCATCCTCCGCCGCCTCTTCCGCCGCCGCCCAGGCGCCGGGCGCCAATTTCTCGGACTTTCTCTCCGGGGCGGTGAAGGATTCCATCAATTCCATCAGCCAGGGCGAAAAAGCCGCCAGCCAGCAGGTCAGCGGCAACGGCAATATCGTGGATGTGGTCAATTCGGTGAACTCCGCCGAACTCACCCTCGATACCGTGGTGGCGGTGCGCGACAAGGTGGTCGCCGCCTACCAGTCCATCATGAGCATGCCGATTTAATCAGGACATTTGATATGAACCCCGTCGACACGATCGATTTCGCCCGCTCCGCCATTCTCACCCTGCTGGAGATCATCGCCCCCTCCATGCTGACGGCGCTGGTGGTGGGCCTGGGGATCGGCCTGCTCCAGGCGCTGACCCAGATCCAGGAACAGACGCTGGTCTTCGTTCCCAAGATCGTGGCCGTCTTTATTGTTCTGCTGATCGCCATGCCTTTCGCGGGCCAGGCGCTGAGCGGACTGATGACCGATATCGCGGCGCGCATCGCCGCCTACTGATGCAAATCCACCTTCCCGCTCTGTCCGGCATAGTGCTCACCTATCTTCTGGTGTTCGCGCGTGTCGGCGCCATGATCATGCTGCTGCCGGGTTTCGGCACCATGGGCGTGCCTGCGCGGGTCCGGCTGGTGCTGGCGCTGGCGATCGCTTTCGCCCTGACGCCGACGGTGCAGAATCTCTATCCCGCCATCGCTCCCACCACGATCGTGCAGCTCACCCTGCTGATCGCCCAGGAAGTCATCTGCGGCATCCTGGTCGGCGCCATGGCCGCCATCATCATGAGCGGCCTTCAGGTGGCGGGCTTTCTGATCGCCTCCCAGATCGGGCTTTCCTACGCCCAGACCATTGATCCCACCCAGAACACGCAAGGCGCCGTAGTCGGCAACTTCATGACCCTGCTGGGCGTGGTCTCGATCTTCGCCACCGACATGCACCATCTGGCCATCGGCGCCATCGCCGGCAGCTACAAGATGCTGCCGCCGGGCGGCCATCTGCCCACCGGCGACATGGCGCAGCTGGTGATCCAGCTTGTCTCCGGCGCCTTCGCGCTGGGCTTTCAGCTTGCCGCGCCTTTCCTGGTGTTCGGCTTTGCCGTCTATGCCGGGCTTGGCGTGCTGGGGCGGCTGATGCCGCAATTGCAGATTTTCTTCGTCGCCGTGCCGATCAACATCATCGCCGGCTTTGTCATCATGCTGGCGCTGCTGGGCTCGATGATCACGGTGTTCCTTAATTACTACGCGACATCAATGGCGATCTTCCTCTGATGGCTGACGATCGCGACGATTCCCAGGCCACGGAACAGCCGACACAGAAAAAGCTCGACCAGGCGCGCGAAGCCGGCGATATCGTCAAATCCGCCGAAGTTTCCGCTTTTGTCCTCCTGGCTGGCGGCACGCTTGCCATCGGCATGTTCGGCAATTCCACCACTCTGGGCATCGCCAAACTCCTGACCATTTTCATCGAGCAGCCCGAACTGATCAGCGTGGACGGCGCCGGCCTCACCGCCATGCTGCGCGGCACGCTTGTTCACCTGGCGCTGGCGCTGGCGCCTATCGCGGGCGTGATGATGCTGGCGGCGCTGGCCGGCCATGTCCTGCAAAGCCGTCCGGGATTCAATCCCGGCAAGCTCATGCCGGATTTCGCCAAGATTTCTCCCGTCGCGGGCTTCAAGCGCCTGTTCGGCCTGGAAGGCTGGACGAACCTGCTCAAGGGCTTGGCCAAGATCGGCATCGTCGGCATGGCGATCTGGACCCAGCTTTGGCCGGCGCGCGGCATGCTGGAAGCCATTCTCACGCAAACGGCCGGCGTGGTGGTGGCCGATATGAGTCATCTTTTGTTCAAGGTGCTGATGGCGGCGCTGGGCGCGCTGTTCGTGATCGCGGCGCTCGATTACATCCTGCAATATTCCCGCTTCATGAAGCGCAATCGCATGACCAAGCAGGAGGTCAAGGAAGAATATCGCCAGAATGAAGGCGACCCCGCCATCAAGGCCAAGGTGCGCCAGATCCGCCAGGACCGCGCCAGGAAGCGCATGATGGCGGCGGTGCCCGGCGCCACCGTGGTGATCATGAACCCGACCCACTATGCCGTGGCGCTGAAATATGAGAGCGGCAAGACCCAGGCCCCCATCTGCGTCGCCAAGGGCATTGACGCGCTGGCCTTGCGCATTCGTGCCGTCGCCGAGGAAAATGATGTGCCGGTGGTGGAAAATCCGCCGCTGGCCCGCGCCCTTCATGCCGCGGTCGAAGTGGACGAAGCCGTGCCGCCCGAGCATTACAAGGCCGTGGCCCAGGTCATTGGCTATGTCATGCGCCTCAATGGCCAGCTTGCCCGGCGCTAGGCCGTTTCACGGGTCCAGCCGCTAGGCCGCTCGCCCAAGCTCGCGGCATTTGCCGCTCGAAATGGTCCACTGGACCATTTCGCCCGCAAGGGCGGTCGCGGCAAATTAACGAATCAGGTCAGGCGCCCCAAACGCTCCCTTTTTACGTCCGAAATTCGTTAACAAATACAAGGTCTTGTGGCTGGAAAGGATTGGTTAACCCAATCTTGTATTGTGTCGTTAATGAACGCTGCTCCGATCCCCTCCAGCATGACTTTCGGCGTCCCCGCCGGCGCCTGGCGCTGGGCTGCCCTGGCCTTCGCCGCCCTGGCGCTGGTCGCGGCCGGCCTGGCCGTGGTCCTGCCCAACGCTGCGGGCTGGACCGGCTATATCGTTCTGGGCGGCATCGGCGCCGTGGGGTCCCTGCTGCTCTATTCCATCTGGCCGCGCCAGAGCGCCGCCGTTGCAGACGCCCGCCGAATCGCTGAAGCCGCCAGCGCCGCCAATGTTGCCTGGGCGATCACCGGCAGCGATGGCGCGGTGCTGGACTGCAATCCCGTCTATCGCCGCATGGCCGGCGCCAAGGACGGCGAAAGCGCGCCGCCGCCGGAACTGGCGCTGGCGGGCGAGCCATCTTCCGCCGTGCTTTATCGCCTCTCGCGCGACGCCGCCGACGGCAAGCCGCGCGAGGAAACCTTTGTCGTGGTGCCGGGACTTGAGATTGTCGCCGCCGTGCGCCCCTTGCAGGACAAGCAGACCGCCTGGTGGTTCACCCCGCGCCTGGCCGCGTCCACTTCGCCGCAGCCGGTGTTGGCGCCCAAGGTTGCGCCGCCCGTCGCGGTGCCTGAGCCTGTCCAGCCGGCCGTACAGGAAGCGCCCGCCGCCATCTCTGCGCCGGGTCCGACCGATTTCGCCGGCCTGTTCCGCGATGCGCCCATGGGCGTGGCCTTGGCCGACGCGAGTGGCGCCATCACCGAAGCCAATGCCGCCTTCGCGCACTTCTTCGGCATCGAAGGCGCGGTGGTGGGAAAAGCCTGCGCCGATCTGGTGGATGCCCATGATCAGGCTGCGGTCCGCGCCCTGATTGCCAGGGCGGCCCAGGGGCACGCGGGCAAGCAGGCCATTGAACTGCGCAGTCCGTCCGAGCGCATGGCCGAGCTTTTTGCCAGTCCGCAAGTTGGCGGCGCTGTGCTCTATCTGGTGGATGTCTCCGAACAGAAGGCGCTGGAAACCAAATTCGCGCAGTCGCAGAAGATGCAGGCTGTGGGCCAGCTCGCCGGCGGCGTGGCGCATGATTTCAACAATCTTCTCACCGTCATCATCGGCAATTGCGAATTTCTCCTGATGCGCCATCCGGCGGGCGATCCCTCGTTCAAGGAAATCAACGAGGTGCACCAGAACGCGCTGCGCGCCGCCGCCCTGGTGGGCCAGTTGCTTGCCTTCAGCCGCAAGCAGACCATGCAGCCCAAGACCCTGGCGCTGGGCGATGTGATCGGCGAATTGGCCCAGATGCTGCGCCGCCTGCTGGGCGAAGGCATCACACTGGCGGTGGAAAAGGATTCCGATCTTTGGCCGGTGCATGCCGATGAGGCGCAGCTTTCCAACGCCATCATCAACCTAGTGGTCAATGCGCGCGACGCCATGCCCTCGGGCGGCACCGTCACCATCGCCACTCACAACCGCAGCGTCAGCAGCGCCAGCGCGCTGGGCACCGCCATCATGCCGCCCGGCGAATATGTCGAGATCGAAGTCGCCGATACCGGCGTCGGCATGTCGAAAGAGATTCAAAGCAAGATTTTCGATCCCTTCTTCACTACCAAGCCGGTCGGCCAAGGCACGGGCCTGGGCCTTGCCACCGTCTACGGCATCGTCAAGCAGACCGGCGGCTTCATCACCGTGGATTCCGAGGTTGGACACGGCACCGCCTTCAAGATCTACCTGCCGCGCATGCGCGTGGAAGCGGGCGCGGCGGCGGTGGTGGAAATCCAGGCGCCGGCGGCGCCGCGCGATGTCACCGGCCAGGACACCATCCTGCTGGTGGAAGACGAGGAAGCGGTGCGCAGCTTCGCCGCCCGCGCCTTGCGCATGCGCGGCTACAATGTGCTGGAAGCCAGCGGCGGCGAGGAAGCGCTGGAAATCGTCAAGGCCGGCAAGACCGAGATCCATCTGCTGATCACCGATGTGGTGATGCCCAACATGGACGGCCCTACCATGGTGCGCCACGTCAAGGAACTCAAACCCGACCTCGCCGTCATCTTCATGTCCGGCTATGCCGAGGAAGCCTTCCGCCGCAATGACGAGAAGGCCGAGGATGTCCACTTCCTGCCCAAGCCGTTCGGCCTCAAGCAGTTGGCCGCCAAGGTCAAGGAAGTGTTGTCCAGCCAGCCCGCGCCGCGCCGCTAGCGCCGCATTGCCCTGGCGCATCTGCCTGTATAAAAGGCCTCATCCCCGGTTGCCGGAAAGGTCTTCCATGCGCGTTCCCGTTCTGCTGCTTGTTCTGCCGCTTCTGGCCGGCTGCACCGATGCCGATTGGGACAATGTGATGAGTTTCGGCGGTATCCGGGATCGTCAGGAAGTCGCCGAGGCTGCTGCTCCTGCCCCAGCGCCGGCCGCCGCGGCGCCGGCCTCAAATGCTTTCTGTCTGGGGGTCGCCCGGCAGGACGCCACCGGCAACGATTTTGATCAGGCCACCCAGCAGCGCGTTGCCCAGCAGAGCTATCGGCAATGCGTCGCGATATTCGGCGGCCAGAACTAGGCAACGCGCGCACGGCGCGGGCGGCGGCCTTTTTCAGCCCGCCTGAAACGATTCCTTGCACCTGCCGGATCAGGCCCTATGGTGCGGCCGGAAGCCCGCTCTGAAAGCCTCCCATGCCCAAACTGCCCGACGACATGTCGAACGCCGCTGTCCAGAAGCGCCTGGCTCTCACCAAGATTTTGAAGGCTTCCGCTCCCAAGGAGCCAGCTACGCCGCCCGTCCCCAAGATCCGCATCGCCAAGCCGCGCTAGCCGTCCCGCCGTTCTGCTGATTATAGCTGTCCGATCAATGCGATAGCCTCACTGATTGCCTGGCCATTTCCTGTATTTCCCGTCATGCGCGCCCCTCGGCGGCGCCCGGAAATCCGCTAAGACATTGGCAATAGCCGGGAATCTGGATCGCGCAGCAGCGGAACCATGTCCTGCTGACAGCGTTAACCCAGGACTTCCCCAAATAATCGGAGTTCCCAGCATGATTTCAGCAAAAAAGACCTTCACCACAGCCGCGCTTGCGCTGCTGATGGGTGGCGCCGCCCTGGTGGCGGCTTCCGCCCCTGCCTCTGCCCGCGTCGTCTGCAATCGCGATGGCGATTGCTGGCACACCGAGAGCGCGCCCCGCGTTCCCGGCATACGGTTCGATGTGCATCCCGACGACTGGTATTTCCATCAGAAATGGGATGCCGACAAGGATCATCACTATCGCGACTATCACGAAGGCCGCGGTTATTATCGCGGCGGCGTCTGGATCACGCTCTGATCCATCGTCTCTTTTTTCGGATCAAGGCGGCCTCCCACTGGTTTGGGGGCCGCCTTTTTCTTTTCAGGCGCGCCTTTTCAGGTTCACTTCTCCAGATGATGGCGCAGGCGCAGATCTTGTTGCCGTCGCGGAAATTGAAAAAGAAATCGCGCTGAAATGCATAGAATTTCGGATCGCCTCGAAACTTGGCGAGACAATTGGCGGAAAGCCGAAGAGTCCCACAAGGAAAGTTAATTTCAATCCTCGCCTATTACTTATGGCATAAATGCGGTTAGACGGCAGGTTTGACCTGATCTGCCGCAGGCGCAGCGCTCTTGGGCTCTCCCAAAGGAATGGTGAGCGGGCTGTCGTAGTAATAATTCGCTCCGGTGGATGCATCGACAATGGCCCCAACACCACCACCGAGCACGATGTTTCCGAATGTCGCGCCACCAAATTTGGACACCGCGACCTGACTGCCTGGCTGGAAGCCGTCTTTGGTGCAGGTCACGGTTAGATCGTTTTTCGTCTTATGAACTTGAACACTGCCGGGTGTGGTCACGTACCAGGTCCCCTCGCTGTTTGTCAGGGTGCAGGCCGCGCCCTGAGCCGGCGTTGTAGAAACGGATACGGACTGGGTTGACCCGTCCACGATAGTTGCGCAGCCAGACAAGGCAGCGCCTAGGGCGGCCACTGCCGCAATAGCCTGAATTTTCATTTTGGATTCCCCAACCCACGAGACGGGCGGCGAAAGCCGCACCTGAAGGCATCATGGGCTGCTAGCTGTATCAATTGTTTGTCATTCCCCGGCCACCTTGCTGCCGGCATTTCAACAGGTGGCGCCACCAAGCTAACGGTAGTGTCTCAGTTTGAATTTTAGCCTGATTTTGCATTGCTCGCGCGCGCATGGCAGCCCTAGTCTGGCAACGTCATTTCAGCCGGTCATTCCCATGCCAAAAGGCCCCAAGGGCGTCCGCCGCCCCGCCGATACAAATTCCGCCGCCGTCATGGTTGGCCGGATCGCCACTGGCGATATGGTCGAGAAGCTGGGCGCGGCACCGGGCCGGGCAGCGGGTGGTAAGGCTGGCGGGAAGGCCCGCGCCAAGGCACTCCCGGCCAAAAAGCGGTCTGAAATAGCCAAGAAGGCTGCTAAGGCCCGCTGGGGACGCTGACTTGCCAACCGCACCGCTTTTCCCTGACCATTCCCTTGGCAGGGGACCATGGCGGACGAAGATAATCTATCGGCGGCGCAGATTGCTGGTTGGCTGACCGCCACCGAAACCATGGTGGTGGCCTTAGCGTCGAAAGGTCAGTTTGCCGGGCAAGTATTGAATGAGCGCCTGAAGGGCGGCCTCTTGGTCGCTGTGGCCGCCAAAACCTCCCGGGCCATTGGAACAGGCCCCGTGACGGTTTTAGACCGCCCGCAAAAGATTCCAACTACACTTTGGCAGCATCGCGCCGACGATAGTTTTTGGAGCAGCGGGGATGCCCATTTCAAGGTCAGGGACACGCGCCATGTCGCGCCACCCACCAATGTCTGGTGTTACGACATCAGGTTTGACCCCGCCGACATCGCGGCGATGTTTCCCAGACCAGAACCGGAATCAGCACCGCCCGCACCCGCCGAGCCGGTGATCGCCCCAGAACCAGCCGCCAACAAAAAGCCATTGCCGCCAGCGGCCCTGAAGGCTTGGTACGAAGCCTACAAGCTGGCCTATGCCGCCCATGAGCGCACCTTGGAACACGCCTATAGCCATGCCCGCAGCGCCTTCCCTGACAAGCATGTGGTTCGTGAGCGCGTCCGCGAACTGATGCCAGCCGGGGCCAAGACTGGCCCCAAAGGACCAAGGGCAAACGGCTGAATTACGGGCATTGTCCGCCGAATTATCCAAAAATAATCGTTCAATTTCAATACGTGCCGAAATCGGCGGCGTAATATCCGCCGAATTACCGCTGAATTGGTCGGCCTAATTTTCCCCTGTCAGAAAGCGCAACGCCGCCCGGAATGGGCGGCGCGCTGTTTCACATTGTCAGGAGGTTCTGATGTTCGACACCAGCTAGATCGTGGGCTGCTGGGCGGCGGGTAGCGCCGCCGCCCTCAGTCCCGTAATCCGCGCCCGTAGCTCAATTGGATAGAGCAGGTTCCCACTAAGTTCCCGGCTGTCAGTTCGAGTCTGACCGAGCGCACCACTTTCTACCTCTCCAGTGAGATGGAGTCAAAACTCAATGAAATCAATATGTTACGTTTAAGTGAACTATATGCTTGACATTGTAGTTCAAACTGAACATTATTCTTGCCATGAACAAGCTGTCCCTCGAAACCCGCGCCCACATTCTCTCCATGCTGGTGGAAGGCATGTCCATGCGGGCGGTGTCGCGGATCGCGGACGTTTCGATCAACACCGTCACCAAGCTGCTCATTGACGCTGGCAATGCCGCTGAAGCCTTCCATGACATGACCGTGCAAAAGGTCCGCGTGAAGCAGCTTCAGTGCGATGAAATCTGGGCCTTCTGCAAAGCCAAAAAGCGCACTGTCCGCGACTCCAAGAAAATGATCCATGAAGGCGGTGACGTTTGGACATTCACGGCGCTGGATAGTGACTCCAAGCTGATGGTGTCGTGGTTCAGTGGTGACCGCGATAGTCGCTGCATGGACCTGTTCCTGAAGGACGCTGCCAAGCGCATTGTCGGGCCGGTCCAAATCTCCACCGATGGCTTTCAGGGCTATAAGGACGCTGTTTCACAAGCCTTTGGCTGGGACGCTTCCATGGGCCAGGTTCAGAAGGTTTTTTCCAGTACGCCGGACAAAGGGCCGAGTAGAAAATACTCACCCGGCATCATCGTGGCACAGTCCAAGGAAGTTGTTTTCGGCGCACCCGATCATTCCAAGATTTCGACCTCGCATGTCGAGCGCCAGAACCTCAATATCCGCATGGGCAACCGCCGCTTCACGCGCCTGACTAATGCCTTCTCAAAGAAGCTGGAAAACCATTCCCATTCGCTGGCCGTCTATTTCTTCCATTACAATTTCTGCCGCATCCACAAGTCCCTGAAAGTCACACCGGCCGTGCAGGCGGGCGTGACGGATGAACTGATGGACATGGGCCATCTGGTGCGCCTGATTGACATGATGGAAGAACCGTCAAAGCCGCGCGGGCCCTATAAGAAAAGGCCAATTGCCGCCTCCGGGCAGATATAGCATAATCATTCCAAGAGTGGCCTAAGCTGCTCTGGGGCTTGATAACCCCGCGTCTAACGGCGTTGTGCGTCCGAAATCCGCACTCCTCACCATATGGTCGAGGAGGCACGGGCGTATGTTCAGGGCGAAAGCCTAAAGGCCAGTGCGAGCCTCTTAGACGCGGCTTTATCAACTCCCCGATCACCAGTGGGGAGAAGGGGTTATGTCTGATCCAAGTGATATGGCGATAGGCATTCTTATTATCGCAGCGTTCTTAGCTATTTTTTTGGTGCCGTTGGCAACGATTTTGCGCCGCGTTGGATTCAGCAGTGTATGGGCTGTTTTCAGCTTAATTCCATTCGTTGGAATAATTGTTCTGTGGTGCATTGCCTTTTCAAAATGGCCTAACGAGAAAATAGAAACTCCACCGTCAAATAGTCACGGCGCTGTACCATTCCTTATCGCTGTTCTTGTGGGAATAGCGTTGCTGATAGGGATTCTGCTTGGCCAGCGCGGCACCGAAAAACAAGCCGCCATGCCAGCCAATGTGAGTGCCTCAGAAAACAGTGGCACCATTCCAGATGTTGCGCCCATGATCTCGAAGCCCATTACGAGAAAGAAGAAGGCTGTGTTTCCCCAAACAGCTAAGGACAGCGATGCTGATATGGATGCGTTTTTTGGTAGAGAACAGCCTCCAAAAATTGAGACGGAAGCACAAAAAGAAAAGCAGGAAGCAAAGGATGAGGCAGACTTAATGGCAATGCGAGGATTTGATCCGAGCAAGCAATGATGCGGATATGCTATAGTGAGTCCATGACCGCCTTACCGAAACAGAACTGGGATTGGCCCGAAATGGCAGAACTGGACGCCTATGCCGATGCCTACGCGGAATGGGAAAAACAGGTGATCCGCCTAAATGATCTTTTCTCTTTGACAGAGACTTTCGCCAATACTGTCACAGCGGGCTTGCCGCCTTTCTTCGTGCCCGCAGAATGGCCGTCCCGTGAAAAGGTGGAAGAAATGATCGCCGCCGCCGATAGGGCGTGGCACGACCTCAAAACCAAGCATCATGCCATTCCGGCCCATAGGCGGGGACAGGCCACACCCCTCCCGCAGCGCATTGGTCGCCGGGCCTCAATTCCCTGATTCCGGCCTCGTCTCAGCCCGAAAATTCAAACTGAGACACTACCAAGCGGCGTATATATACTTGACAAATAGGTAGCCAATATATAGCTTATAGACCAAGGAGAACTGGTCATGAGCATTTTGGACGCCCCCTATTTCCGTGACGAAGAAGCCGCCTATTCCAAGCTGGAAAGCGCACTTTGGCCCAAGGGCACAGAATGCCCCCACTGTGGCGTTGTTGGCACTGGCATCAAGATCAAGGCAAACCCCGAAAAGAAGGTCCGCTACGGCCTTTGGAAGTGCGCTGACTGCAAAAAGCAGTTCACGGTCACCGTGAACACCATTTTTGAGTCCAGCCATGTCCCGCTGCATAAGTGGCTACAAGCTGCCCATCTGCTCAATTCCTCCAAAAAGGGCATCAGCGCCAAGCAGATCGAGCGCACGTTGCAGGTCACCTACAAGAGCGCGTGGTTCATGATGCATCGCTTGCGCGAGGCCATGACGCCCAGCGGCAAACTGCCCCCCATGGGCGGCGAGGGTCGCGTGATCGAGGCCGATGAAACCTATCTTGGCAAGCGCGACGGCAAGAAGTCTGCGCCCGACACATTCGTTACGGGCTTTGGCTGGCAGGAGCATCCGAAGATTGAAACGCAGCGCAAAATCGTTGCGCTGGTCGAGCGCGGCGGCGCTGCGCGCTCATTCGTGGTTGACAAGGTGAACAAGAAAACGCTGCGTAAAATCCTGCTCGATAACGCTGACCGTAAATCCACCCTTATGACGGACGAAGCGGTAGTTTATCCTGCTTCTGGCGCTCACTTTGCCGATCACCAGACCGTCAATCACAGTCAGTACGAATATGCCCGTGGCACCGCCTCAACAAATACTGTTGAAGGCTATTTCAGTATTTTCAAACGCGGTTTTAAGGGTATTTATCAGCATTGCAGCGAGAAGCATTTGCATCGCTATCTCGCAGAGTATGATTTTCGCTATAGCAACCGGGAAGCCTTGGGCGTGAATGATACTGCCCGCACTGTTGCGGCGCTAAAGGGCGCACGAGGCAAACGGTTGACCTACGGGCAGTCTCGTTCGCAGCAAGCCTAAGAAGATTTTTACGCCTGGCCCTGTGCAGCTTCGGTTACCCTTTCACAGGGGCACTTCACTTCGGAAGCGGTAGTTCGTGGTACTTCGCCATCTGCAAGTCGTGAACCGCGCGCTTGAGTAGGTAGCCGGCAACTTCTGCTTCGTTGGCTCCAAAAGGCGAGTTTCGAGCCAAAAAATTCAAATAGCCATGCAGCGTAACCGGGACCGTGACAGTCACTGTCTCCGTGTCCTGTGGATTCTCGGCCCTCGGCAAGATTACCACCCTTGATAAGAATGCCAAAACAATGGCATTCTTTCTGTCAGAAGCCGACTCGAATCCG
>CAIOFO010000034.1 GCA_903857685.1 uncultured Alphaproteobacteria bacterium | reverse complement strand
GCGGCCGATCTCGTGCAGCATCTGGCGGCTGGTGCGCACCAGCTTGTTGATGGTCTCGATCATGTGCACCGGGATGCGGATGGTGCGGGCCTGATCGGCGATGGAGCGGGTGATGGCCTGCCGGATCCACCAGGTGGCGTAGGTGGAGAATTTGTAGCCGCGGCGATATTCGAACTTATCGACCGCCTTCATCAGGCCGATATTGCCTTCCTGGATCAGGTCGAGGAATTGCAGGCCGCGATTGGTGTATTTCTTGGCGATGGAGATGACCAGGCGAAGATTGGCCTCGATCATTTCCTTCTTGGCGACGCCGGATTCGCGCTCGCCCTTCTGCACCGTCTGGACGTTGCGGCGGAATTCGGAAACCGACTGGCGGGTTTCCTGGGCGAGGGACTGGATGTCCTCGCGCAGCAGCTTGACCTTGTCGCGTTCCTCGGTGACGAAATCGTGCCAGCCGATGCCCGACAGGCGGCCGACGCGGCGGGCCCAGTTGGGGTCGAGCTCATTGCCGAAATACTGCTTGAGGAAGTCGGCGCGGTCCACGCCATGGGCTTCGGCCAGGCGCAGCAGGCGGCCTTCCAGCGACACCAGGCGGCGATTGATGCCGTACATCTGGTCAACCAGGGCTTCGATGCGGTTGTTGTTGAGCTTGAGCGACTTGACCAGATCCATGGTCTCGTTGCGCAGCTTCTTGAAGCGGCGTTCCTGGCCGGTGGAAAGCTCGTCGCTGGCCAGCGCGGCTTCGACCGAAGCGTCTTGCAGCTTGCCGAGCTTCTTGTAGAGAGCGGCAATCGCGTCCAGCGATTCCAGCACTTGCGGCTTGAGGGCGGCTTCCATCGCCGACAGCGGCAGATTGCCTTCATCGTCGAAATCATCGCCGTCATCGCCGGCGCCCTCGGCGGCGGGCGCGGCTTCGCCTTCCTCGCCTTCGGCTTTCGGGGCGGCGGGTTTGGGCGGGGGCGGCGGAGGCGGCGGCACCGGACGCTTGAATTCGGCGACGGGCGGGGCGCCGTTCAGCGCCGGCGGATTGAGCGGCTGGCCATCGGGACCGACCGGCGGCGGCACGGGCGCGGGCTGACCATCGGGGCCGGCGCCATACATGGCTTCGAGATCAATAATGTCGCGTAGGAGGACCTTGCCTTCATTGAGTTCGTCGCGCCAGACGGTGAGCGCCTCAAACGTCAGCGGCGATTCGCACAGCGCGCCGATCATCAGCTCGCGGCCCGCCTCGATGCGCTTGGCGATGGCGATTTCGCCTTCGCGCGACAGAAGTTCGACCGAGCCCATTTCGCGCAGATACATGCGCACCGGATCATCGGTGCGGTCATATTGCTCGCCCGACTTGGCGGTGGTGGCCAGCGCCTTGCTGCCTTCGGCGGCGACGGGAAGATTGTCGCCATCGGCCTCCTCGGCTTCTTCGCTCTCGATGACATTGATGCCCATCTCGTTGAGCATCGCCATCGTGTCTTCGATCTGTTCGGACGAAGTCTTGTCGGAGGGCAGGACCTTGTTCAGCTCGTCATAGGTGACATAGCCGCGCTGCTTGGCGCGGGCGATCATCTTGCGCACGCCGACATCGGACATATCCAGCAGCGGAGAATCGGCGTCGCCGGGGGTCTCGTTCTCGCCCGGCTTCTTGGGCGGAATCTTGGCGCCCTGTTTCACCAGCGGCGCGGGCGGCGCTTTCTTGGCGGCCTCGAGGACCTTGGCGGCCCCTTTGACTTTCTTCAGCTCTTCAGGCTTGGCGCCCTTGGCCAGCTTGGCGGCCTTGGCAGCCTTGGCGGCTTCCAGCTTTTTCAGTTCGGCCGGGGTCAGGGGCCGGCTTTTGGGCGCGGGCGTCTTCTTGACCTCCTTGGCGGACTTCTTGAACGCAAGGGACTTGGCAGCAGCGGGCTTGGCCGCCGGCTTTTTGGCGGCGGGCTTGCTCTTGGCCGGCGTCTTCTTAGGCAAACTCGACTTGGTCACCAAACTTCGATCCTGTTGTCCCCACCAGAAGGGGGAGAAAATCCATAGTCCGCGCGCGTTATTCGCCGGGGGCACGCAGGAACCGCTGGGCTTCCCGCCAGCTTTCCTCGCTGGCCTCGCTGCCCAGACGCTCAAAGGCCCGGGCCCGTTCCGGCTCCCATTCGGCCATCTCGCGCAGGTCGCCCGCGGCGCGCAGAAAACGGGCTTCGGTCTCATGCTCAGGCACGGCTTCGAGTTCCTGTGCGGGGTTGTCCGGAAGGGCGCCGAGACGGGTCAGCAATTCGGCCATTCCCTGATGAATGAAATGGGACAAAACCGGCGGTTTTTCAAGGCTTGAGCCGGAGGCGGCGAGGTTTAGAAGTTCGTGCCGCAGCCTGTCAAGCGAGGGGTCCGAGAAGGGCAGGCTGGCGACAAGTTCCCCCTGGGACAGTGCCAGCTGGGGGTGGGCCAGGAGCAGGGTGGCAAGTTCCGTCTCCTTGACCTCCCGGGCGGCCCCTTTGGCGTTGCCGGCATGGGCGGCCCGGGCCAAGAGGCTCTGTTTCAGCGCGGCGGAGACCCCCGCCGTGGCATAGGCCGGCTTGTTGCGGTCGGCGAAGGTGCGGCTCCGGCCGGGATCGCGGACATATTCGCGCGGCTTGCGCGCCTTGAAGCTGTCGAAAACCTTCTGCTCGAAATCGCGGCGGTAATAATCGGCGATCTTGCCGTCGGCGATCTGGCTGACAATGTCGCGCAGGTTTTTTTCCAGACCGGCCCTGCGCTCGGGCGTCGAGAAATCATGGCCATCGGTTTCGGCCCGCCACAAGACTTCCGACAAAGGCAGCGCCGCCTCCAGGATTTTGTTCATCGCCATGGCGCCGGACTTGGCGATCAGCGTGTCGGGATCTTCGCCGCCGGGCAGGAAGGCGAAACGCAAACTATAGCCCGGCTTGAGATGCGGCAGCGCCAGATGGGCGGCGCGATGCGCCGCTTTCAATCCGGCGGCGTCGCCGTCGAATGCCAAAATGGGTTCGGGCGCGGTACGCCAGAGCAGCTGCAACTGGTCGTCGGTGAGCGCGGTGCCCAGCGGCGCCACGGCGTGGGCAAAGCCGGCGCGCACCAGCGCGATCACATCCATATAGCCTTCGGCCAGGATGACGGTGCCGGCCTTGACGGCGGCAGCGCGCGCGACATGGAAATTGTAGAGATTAAATCCCTTTGAAATCAGGGTGTTTTCGCCGCTATTGATGTATTTCGGCTTGGCGTCGGGCGACAATCCGCGTCCGCCAAATGCAATGATGCGGCCACGCGCGTCGGCGATGGGAAACATCAGCCGGTCGTAAAAGAAATCGCGCATGCCGCGATTGTCGTCGGCAGGCCGCGCCAGGCCTGCCGCGATCATATCGTCCTGGGTGACATTGCGAGACTTGAGAAATTCGATCAGGGCATTGTTGCCGTCCGGGGCGTAGCCCAGACGAAACTGTTTTACCGCCGCGCCGTCCAGCCCGCGCGTCTTCAGATAGTCGCACGCCCGCCGTCCGCCCGGTTCGCGCAACCGGGTTTCGTAGAACTGGCATGCCAGTTCCACGATTTCATACAGCGATTTTCTTTTTTGCTCGCGCGTTTCATCGTCGGGGGACCATTGCGGCAGTTCGACACCCGCCTCGCCCGCCAATTTCTGGACCGCTTCCGGAAAGGACAGGCCTTCGGTTTCGATCAGCCATTTGAAAGCGTCGCCGCCGGCGCCGCAGCCGAAGCACTTGTAGGCATGGCGTTCATTTTCGACCTTGAAGCTGGGTGATTTTTCGGCGTGGAAGGGGCAGCAGCCCCACATCACCCGGCCCTTGCGGACCAGCTTGACCCGGCGGCCGACCAGCTGGACCAGATCGGTCCGCCGCCGGATTTCTTCCAGCAATCCTTCGCCATAGCGCATGGAGGCCAATGTAGGGGTTATGGGGCGAAAAAACCCCTGCTGCGGCGTGGAATCCTGTGAATCCCGCCCAAAACCCCTATTTCGGCTGGCTCAGAGCGTCTTTTACGACAGCAGAGGCGCGGGCGAAGTCCATCTGGCCGGCGTATTTTTCCTTCATCGCCGCCATCACCTTGCCCATGTCCTTGATCGAAGTGGCGCCCAGTTCCGCGATCACGCCCTGGGCCGCCGCCTTGACGCCCGCTTCATCCATCTGGGCCGGCATGAAGGAGCGGATGATGGCGATTTCCTCGCGCTCGCCCGCCGCCAGCTCCGGGCGCTTGCCGGCATCGAAGGCGGTGGCGGATTCCTCGCGCTGCTTGATCATCTTGGCCATCAGGCTAAGGATGTCGTCGTCGCCCAGCAGGTCGCGGCTGGTTTCGGTGCGGGCGGCGATGTCGCGGTCCTTCAGGCCGGCCAATATCAAGCGCACCGTGGCAAGGCGCTTGGCGTCCTTCGCCTTCATCGCCTCTTTCATCGCCTCGTTGAGTTGCTCGCGCAAAGCCATGACAGAATGCCCTTATCTGCTGCGCAGGGAACCTATGCGAATCCGTGGATAAGTACAACGCATTGAAAACGCACACTTTGTTTGCGCGCAGGCGCGGTTGACCCGGCGGGCCCGCATCCCTATTTTCGCGCAAATCCGAGGACACTCCCATGCCCGAGCAAGCTGCCGCCCCTGCCCTGTCGCGCGGGGCCGTGATGTTGGCCGACGGCACGCTGTTCGAGGGCCAGGGCTTTGGCGCGGTGGGCCAGGCGGTGGGCGAAGTCTGCTTCAACACGGCGATGACCGGCTATCAGGAAATTCTCAGCGATCCTTCCTATGCCGGGCAGATCGTGGCCTTCACCTTTCCCCATATCGGCATCGTCGGCACCAATGACGAAGACATCGAGACCCTGAATCCGGCGGTGCGCGGCTTGATCGTGCGCGCCGATGCCGAACATCCCTCCAATTACCGCAGTCTCGCCGCGCTGGACCGCTGGCTGAAAGCGCACAACATTCCGGCGGTGGCGGGGATCGATACCCGCGCCCTGACCAGCCTGATCCGCGAGAAAGGCATGCCGCATGGCGTGATCGCCAATCTGGGCGATGCCGCTCCCGACAGGAATGCGCTGCTTGAGAAGGCCAGGAGTTTTCCCGGGCTGGAAGGCCTGGACCTCGCCAAGGATGTCACGGCGCGGCAGATGTATCGCTGGGATGAAATGCCCTGGGCGTGGAACGAAGGGTACGGCAAGGAAGGCGTCCCGCAATTCCGTGCGGTCGTGCTGGATTATGGCGTCAAGCGCAACATTTTAAGATTGCTGGCGGGCAAGGGCGCCGACATCACGGTGCTGCCAGCCAGTGCCACGCTGGAAGACGTAATGCGTCACCAGCCGCATGGCGTGCTGCTGTCGAACGGGCCGGGCGATCCGGCGGCGACCGGCGAATATGCCATTCCCACCATCAAGGGCATTGTCGACAAGGGCATTCCCACCTTCGGCATTTGCCTGGGCCATCAGATGCTGGGCCTGGCACTGGGCGGAAAGACCAAGAAAATGGCGCAGGGCCATCATGGCGCCAATCATCCGGTGAAGGATCTGGAGACCGGCAAGGTCGAGATCGTCTCGATGAATCACGGTTTCACGGTGGATACCGGCACCCTGCCCAAGGGCGTGAAGGAGACGCATGTCTCGCTGTTCGACGGCAGCAATTGCGGCCTGCGGCTCGAAGGCGCCGATGTCTTCAGCGTGCAGTATCATCCCGAGGCGTCACCCGGGCCGATGGACAGCCACTATCTGTTCGACAGATTTGCGGACGCGGCAAAAGCTCGCCTATAGCGCCTTAGCGACAGCGTAAGGCGCGCGCGGGCGCGCTTAGCGCACCATTTCGATGGCGTCGAAGTCGGATTCCTGTGTCGCGGGCGTCGGCAAATCCAACCGCAGGGCATTGTTGGCGATGCCGACCAGCGCGCCGACCTGATCGTCGGGCGTTGTGACAGCCCCGACCGAGGCATAGCGGCCGGAATAACGATGCCAGGGTTCGCCGCGCGCGCTCTGGGCGCCGAGATAGACCCAGAGGCCGCCTTGTTCCGGATAAAGATAGCCCGCCATGCGCTGGGTGCCCTGTTTCTCGAACCACAGGCCGCCATTGACGCGGCTGATGCGGCAGGGGAACCAGCTGAACACGGCATAGCCGGTCATGCCGCCCAGTTTCAGCTGGCGGCAGCGCCATGCGCCATAGAGCGCCTGCTCCGGCACGCCATGGGCGTCGGCCTCGAATGTTTCCTTGATGGCGCGGAAGTCGCCGGTGCCGCCGCGCGTTTCGGCCTGATGCACCGCGTCGGCGCGAGCCTGTTCCAGGCTGGTGAGCCGGCCGGCATCGTAATCCGAGATCTGGCTTTTCCAGTCCGCGCAGGCGGCTCCCGTCAGCGCCAGCAGCGCGGCGGCGGCGAGGATGAACTTATGCGGCACCTGTATCGTCATGACCATTCTCCGGGGGCGTCCAACCCTTCAGATCCGCGGTCGGCGGCATGCCGACCACGTTGAAGCCGGCGTCGACGAAATGCACTTCGCCGGTAACGCCGCCCGACAGGTCACTAAGCAAGTACAGTGCCGCGCCGCCGACATGGTTAAGGTCCACGGAGCGCTTGAGCGGGGCATGGCTCTTGTTCCACTTGAACACCATGCGGGCATCGCCCACCGCGCTGCCCGCCAGGGTCCGCATCGGTCCGGCGGAAATGGCGTTGACGCGGATATTGTTCTGGCCGAGATCGGCGGCGAGGTAGCGCACCGAGGCTTCCAGCGCCGCCTTGGCCACACCCATCACATTGTAGTTGGGCATGACGCGCTGGGCGCCGAGATAAGTCAGCGTCACCATGGCGCCGCCCTTGTTCATCATGGAACTGGCGCGCCGCGCCACTGCGGTGAAGGAATAGCAGGAAATATCGAGGGTTTTGAGGAAATTGGCGCGGGTGGTGTCGACATAGCGGCCCTTCAGTTCATCGCGGTCGGAGAAGGCGATGGCGTGGACCAGGAAATCCAGCCCGCCCCATTGTTTCTCCAGCGCCGCAAAAACCTGATCGAGCTGTTCGTCGTTTTCAACATCGGCGGGCAGCACGATGGAGGAGCCAAGCCCTTCCGCCAGCGGCTTCAGCCGCTTGGCCTGGGCCTCGCCCTGATAGGTAAAGGCAATTTCGGCGCCCTGGCTCGCCAGCATCTGGGCGATGCCCCAGGCGATGGAATGGTCGTTGGCCACGCCCATGATCAGGCCGCGCTTGCCCGCCATCAGTCCCGTTTTGGCCTCAGCCACCATGTCCTCGCGCGGGGTTAATTGTTCCATTTTGGGACATCACTTCTCTAGCCGCTGAAAGACCAGCGAGGCGTTGGTGCCGCCGAACCCGAAGGAATTCGAAAGAGCGGTGTTGATGACGGCGTTGTCGATGCGCTTGCGAACGATATTGGCGCCTTCGACGGCAGGATCGAGTTCCTCGATGTTGGCGCTTTCGCAGATGAAGCCGGCCTGCATCATCAGGAGGCAATAGATCGCTTCATGGACGCCGGCGGCGCCCTGGCTGTGGCCGGTGAGCGACTTGGTGGCGCTGATGGGCGGGATATTGCCGCCGAACACCGCCTTGATGGCATTGATTTCGGGAATGTCGCCCACCGGCGTCGAAGTGGCGTGGGGATTGATGTAATCCACCGGCGCTTTCACATTCGCCAGCGCCATCTGCATGCAGCGTATGGCGCCCTCACCCGAGGGC
>CAIOFO010000033.1 GCA_903857685.1 uncultured Alphaproteobacteria bacterium | reverse complement strand
CACCCCCTAGACTTGCATGTTTGAGGCCTGCCGCCAGCGTTCGTTCTGAGCCAGGATCAAACTCTCATGTTTTGATCCTATCGCAGACGACGCTGAATGCTCTTGATTTGCGTAGTTCGCAAAAACTTTTGACAAGGGTAGATCGCCATCAGGCCCGTCAAGGACTGATAACGATCGACTTTAGAGTCTTTCATTTTTGCAGAAGAACGCGAGCATTCATTACGTCGCTGCTCGATTGTTTACACGTCAAAGTTTGACCTTTGACGTGGTGGCATACCGAGCCGCCGCCCACGTTCCCCTTCCTAAAATCACAATGTCAAACAGCGCCTGCCGACGAATTTCACGTCACAAATCAACAGGTAACACCACTTCGTAGCCCTTGGCCGCGAAGCAGCGTGGGCGCGGGTTATAGGGGGGTGATTTTCGCAAGTCAAACAGGAAAAACCGGTATTTTCGGCTTTTTTTTCACTGCCGCGGCAGCGCCTGTGGACGTTCGCCGCTAGTGCCACCCATCGGGTGCCAATCCCTCTGCGGCACCATATATAGAGTAAAGCGCAAAAATAAAGGCCTCCCCGGCCAAGAGGCCGAGGAAGCCTTTAAAAATCAAGGGCTTATTAGAGGCGCTCGTCGGCCATGTGGAGCAGGTCGTTGCTGGCCAGATTGGTCATGACGACCCGGCCGTCGCGGTCGTAGCGAATATCGGCCTGGTCAATCCAGACTTCCTTGCCGCTGTCGAGCTTCACATAGAGCGCTTCGACATGACCGGCCGGCGAACGGGCGATATCGGTGACCGTGCCGACATGCGCGCCGCCGAGAATCTCGACGCGCTGGCCGATCAAATCGGCATTGGCTTCATCCAGGGTCCAGCGCGACCACCGATCCGGCCAGACGCCGCGATGATAGGCGGCGCGTTCGGCCGCATAGCGGGCGCGCAGATTTTCGTACGCTGCGGTCTGGCTGGCATAGGCGGCGGACTTGTCCTGATAGTCCTGCTGCGCCGCCTGATTCTGCTGCAGCTGATTTTGATATTGCTGCTGGCTGGCCTGGTACTGCGCGTCGCCCGTGACGGCTTTCTGATCGGCAGCGGCGTTGGCGCCGGAGACCTGCGCGTTCAGACCTTCTGTCTGGGCGTGTTCTTCCGGCGTCGAATGCGTGGTGGGCAGGCCGTTGGCATCGACGCGATCCTGCGCCAGAGCGGGGACGCCGATCAGAAATGCGCAAAGGGCAAGGCCGCTTACGGCCATGGTATTGAATTTCATCGCGGGCTCCAAAAGAAGGTTCCGCGAGACAAAACGCGCCATGGGCCCACAGGTTCCGGAAAAGCCCTGTTTATCGGGGTTTCCGGAAGTTCCTCAGGCCCTGAATTCACACCGCGGCGGAAATATAGTCACGCAGCGAATTGGCTTCGCTGAGTGTTTCGGCGATACGGCTCTTGACCACATCGCCGATGGAAATCATGCCGGCCAACCGCTGGCGTTCATCCAGGACCGGGACATGGCGGAAACGGCCATGGGTCATCATTTCCATCAAATTTTCCATCGTGTCGTTTTCGTTGCAGGTCGTGACCTGCCGGCTCATGTAAACGGCGATGGCGCGGTTGAGCGCCAGGGGGCCGTCTTCCGCCACGGCGCGTACCAGGTCCCGCTCCGAGAAAATGCCGGTCAGCGCACCGCCGCTGTCCTGGATGACCAACGCCCCGACATGATGATGCGCCAAGATTTGTGCAGCTTCGGCCAGCGTGGCGCTCTCGGCGATGCCGATAATATCGCGTCCCTTGGTTTGGAGAATGTGCCTGACCTGCATGACGTTGCTCCTCTCTAGGTGCGCGTCGCAAAAGCCCCCTTTGCGACAACGCAAAGTCGGCCGGTCGTTTCCGGTCGCCGGAATGCTGCGCTTCGGGATCTGTGCTGACAAGCAGCTTTCGCCTGCTGCGGCGCACTCTTTTCAGGCTGTTCCGGAACGGGGCAGCGGCAGCGCCGTGGTGTGCTTGAGTTCCTCCATGGCGAAAGCGCCGCTGACATCGCTGAGCGGCACCGCCCGGATCAGCGCCTTGTAGACGCGGTCATAGGCGGGAATGTCGGCCACCTGCATTTTCAACAGGTAATCAATGTCGCCCGCCATGCGGTAGAATTCTATGATCTCGGGTATCTTGCGCACCGCGGCGGTGAATTTCTCCAGCCAGCCCTCGGAATGTTCCCCGGCCCGGACCGTCACAAAGACGGTGGTGCCGACGCCCAGCTTGGCGGCATCCAGCAGGGCGACGCGCTTCTTGATGATGCCGTCATCTTCCAGCCGGCGGATGCGGCGCCAGCAGGCATTCTGGGAAAGGTTCACAGTGGCGGCGATTTCGGCCAGCGACAGGGCGGCATTTTCCTGCAACAGGGCTAGTATGCGAAAATCTACCGTATCATGGCCATACATTGGGAGTTTTTCTCGCGTTTTGGCTATTATTAGCAAATATATGGGAACCTATTCGCCTGATAAAGCAATATATTTCTACCGTAGATCGCCCCGGAGACTGCCATGCTGCAAGCGCTTTTTCTCGCCCATCCGAGCAGTGTCGGAGAAAGCTATTTCGTCCATCAGCGCGTAGCCCTGACGGTCTGTTTCACCCTGTTGGGCGCGGCGCTGGCGGCTTTGGTGCATGCTTTTATTCCCGCGCTGTGCGAACGAACCGCCAGCCGCACCATCCTGGCTTTGCACCAGCGCATCACCGCCCGCAGCGCGCAGTAAACCGAGGCGGATTTTCCGGTTCTTACGCCGCTTGAGCCTGCTCCTGTTCTGGGGCAAAAGGGCGCCTCTTCGGCGCAAGCACCTCTCTCTTAGCGCTGAAGTCTGGAATGGAGCTGTGGCCGCCCCGCCCGCGTAGCGGGCAAGGGAATAAAGGCTGAAGGCGCAACCAGGAAGTTTGGAATGGAGCTGTGGCCGAGAGGCTGAAGGCGGCGGTTTGCTAAACCGTTATACGGTTGTAAAGCCGTATCGAGGGTTCGAATCCCTCCGGCTCCGCCAATTTTCCATGACCAGCCTGCGCTCCAATCAAACTTCAACCAGCCAAAGGGGCTAATTTTTGGATAGCGTGACTGACTGCGATGACAGGTAGGTGCGACGTCATCGTGATCGGTGCGGGGGCGACCGGCATGATGTGTGCGGCCGTCGCTGGCAAGCGCGGCCGGAATGTTCTGGTGGTGGATCATGCCGACGCGCCGGGAGAAAAAATCCGCATTTCCGGCGGCGGGCGCTGCAATTTCACCAACCGGTCCGTCACGCCTGCGCAATTCCTCTCGGCCAATCCGCACTTCTGCATTTCCGCGCTCAGCCGCTATACGCCGCAGGATTTCATTGCCCTGGTCGAGCGCTACGGCATCGCCTGGCACGAAAAGACCCTGGGCCAGCTTTTTTGCGACGGACCGGCGCAGCAGATCATCGACCTGCTGTTGTCGGAAATGCGGCTGGCCCATGCCCAGCTTCGGCTGAATTGCAGGGTCGAGGAGGTCGCAAGAATTCCCGCGGGCTTTTCATTGCGATTTGCAAATGGCGAAACCTGGGAATGCGCCGCGCTGGTGGTCGCAACCGGCGGGAAATCCATTCCAAAGATGGGCGCGAGCGACTTCGGTTACCGCCTCGCCGGGCAATTCGGCCTGGGCGTCATACAAACGCGGCCTGCCCTGGTTCCGCTGACCTTCGATGCCGCATTGCTGGAGCGCCTGAAGCCGCTGGCGGGAATCGCCGCCCAGGCCCGGGTCCAGTGCGGCAAGACCGCGTTCAAGGAAGCCGTGCTGTTTACCCATCGCGGCCTTAGCGGTCCCGCCATCCTGCAGATTTCCTCCTATTGGCGCGAGGGCGAGGAGATCGGCATTTCCCTGTTGGCGGAAACAGACTTGCTGGCTGCGCTGCAAGCGGCAAAGGGACAAAACGGCAAGCAGGCAGCACACACGTTTCTTGCAACGCTGCTGCCGCGACGGCTGGCGAAGGACATCGCGGAGGCACAAGGTTGTTCAGGGAATTTGGCCGATCTTTCCCAGGCGGGGATGCGCGCGTTAAGCGACGCCGTGACTGACTGGCGCATAACGCCGGGCGGTAGCGAAGGCTATCGCACCGCGGAAGTGACGGCGGGCGGTGTTGATACACGGGATCTGAACTCTGGCACCATGGAGGCCCGGTCCGTCCCCGGTCTTTATTTCATCGGCGAAGTCGTGGACGTCACCGGCTGGCTGGGGGGCTATAATTTCCAGTGGGCGTGGGCGTCCGGCTGGTGCGCCGGCCAGGCCGTGTGACGCCGGCGCGGCAAGGCTCTCGATGGTCCGGGCTTGTGCCTTTTTCACCCTTCTGGAAATCCGTGACGGGCACCTTTTGCAACTTTGGCGGCCGAAGTTCGTTGCTTCTACGAGTCACAAGGGATCATTGCCATGGCAGTCATAATCAACAAGGACGGCGGCGGAAGCGGCGGTTCCACCTTCCTCGGCCTCATTCTGGGGGCGGTGCTGGTGGTCGCAGGCGTGGTGGGATTTTTTATGTGGGATAACTACAAAAGCGGCGGAGCGCCCAAGGCGGTCGTCATCACCAGCCAACCCAGGTAACGCCAGACCATTGCAACGGTTTTCCACCACAGGAGACAAGTATGAGCGATACGGTAATTATCACCGAGGATGAGGCCAAGCCTGCGCCGCCGCCGGAAGTGATTGTGGTGGCTCCCGCTACCGCCGCGAAGACCGAGAAGGTCGTAACCGAAAAAACCACGGTCGTCGAAACGAAGGCCGAGTAGATTTCGATCGACCTACGAAATCCGCAGGGTATCCGGCGGGGCGGGCTGCCGCCCCTTTTCGTCAGGGCCGCGGCTGCTTATTGCCCTTGTACTTGTTCTTGCCGGGCTTGAACTTGCCGCCCTTGAAGCCCGGCTTTGCGCTTTTATGCGGGGCCCCCGCGGGCAAAGACTCGCCGCCCTGCGGAACCGGCGGCGCGGTGGACTCGCCCGTCTGGTTCAAGGCGGGCGTGATGCGGACGCCGCCCTTCTTGCGTTCGCTGACCAGTGTCGCAAAACGCTCCGCCACCTGCGCGTCCACCTGGAACAGCGTTTCCATGTCGAAGACGCGGATGGCGCCGACATCCTTCTTGGTGACTTCGCCCTGGCGGCAGATTTCCGGCAGCAGCCATTTGGGATCGGCGTTGCGGCCGCGTCCGACATTCAGCCGGAACCAGACGCCGTTCGTCATGGCCGGCGGCCCGGAGCCTCTTGGGCCGCCGCCGCCCTGTGCTTGCTGGGGACGGTCCTGCCGCACGGGATCGCGGAGTTTGCGCGGGCGCTGATCCTGATCGGTGCGCGGCGGATTTGCGGCATGGTGCCTGGCGGGGCCACGGTCCTGCGGGCTGCCCTGCTCCTCAATGTCTTCCGGCACCGGCAATTGCGCCCGGTAGAGTTTCACGAACGCCGCCGCGATATCGCGCGCATCGCGCTGCTGCAGCAGGGCGTCGGCCATGGCCAGATCGTCCGGCGTTCCCGGCTCAATCAGCAGGGGATTTTGCAGCAGCCTTTCATGATCCAGCTTGCGGATTTCGTCCGCCGAAGGGGCATTGCCCCAGACGGCCTGGATGCGCGCGCGGCCCAGCATTTCCTCGGCGCGGCGGCGGCGCGCCGGCGGCACCAGCAGCACGCTGATGCCCTTGCGCCCGGCGCGGCCGGTGCGGCCGCTGCGATGCTG
Organism: uncultured Alphaproteobacteria bacterium; assembly: GCA_903857685.1. Lineage (GTDB taxonomy): Bacteria > Pseudomonadota > Alphaproteobacteria > Micropepsales > Micropepsaceae > Rhizomicrobium. Next base: position 117,720 of record CAIOFO010000033.1, on the reverse strand, counting down.
CAGCACTTCGGCGTCGTTGGGCAGGTCGGCATGAATGACAAGGTTCAGGTTGGGCAGGTCGATGCCCCGCGCCGCCACATCGGTCGCCACGCAGACCCGCGCGCGTCCGTCGCGCAGCGCCTGCAGCGCATGGTTGCGTTCGCTCTGGCTGAGTTCGCCCGACAGCGACACGGCGGCAAAGCCGCGTTCGAGCAGAAAAGCTTCCAGGTGCCGCACCGCATTGCGGGTGTTGCAGAACACCAGGGCGCTGGGCGGGTCCATGTAACGCAGCAGGTTGACCACGGCGCGCTCCACATTGGCATGGGCGATGCGAATGGCGCGGTATTCGATGTCGGCATGTCCCTGCGTCTCGCCCAGCGCCGCGATGCGCAGCGCATCGCGCTGGTAGTGCTTGGCCAGGGTGATGATGGCCTTGGGCAGCGTCGCCGAAAACAGCAGGGTCCGCCGCTCGGGCGGCGTGGTTTCCAGGATGAACTGGAGATCCTCGCGAAAGCCCATATCGAGCATTTCGTCCGCTTCGTCCAGCACCACCGCCTTGAGAGCGGAAACCTTCAGGGCGCGGCGTTCCAGATGGTCGCGCAGCCGCCCCGGAGTTCCGACCACGATGTGCGCGCCGCGCGCCAGTTCGCGCCGCTCGCCGCCCGGGTCCATGCCGCCGACACATGAGACCACGCGCGCACCGGCATAGTGATAAAGCCAGGCAAGTTCGCGCTGAACCTGCAGCGCCAGTTCGCGCGTCGGCGCGATGATCAGCGCCAGCGGTTCGCCCGCGGGGCCCATGGTTGCGGCGCCTTCCAGCAGGGTTTCGGCAAGGGCCAGGCCATAGGCCACGGTCTTGCCCGAGCCGGTCTGCGCCGAGACCAGAAGGTCGCGTCCTTCCGCATCCGGCTCCAGGACCGCCTTCTGCACCGGGGTCGCGATGCTGTATTCGCGCTCCGACAGGGCGCGGGCAAGCGAAGGGTGGCTGGTCAGGAACGTCAAAGGGGGCGCCTTTTGCAAAATAGCGCCTCTCTCTATCGTTATTTCGCGGAAATACCAGTTAATCCCGCAATTGGCCGCAAAAGCGCGGGCGCGATCATCCTATTTCAGCTCCACCACCGCGGCACGGACGCTGCCTTCGCTGGACTGGATCATCCGGGCGTGGCCGCCCTTCAGGAACACGACCTGACCCGCCGCCAGGGGATAGGACTGGGTGGGTTCATCCGGCGATGAAACTTTCAATGTGCCGCCGTCAATCGGAACAATGAACATGTCCCTGGACTGGAAGAAGGCCGGCGTCGCGGCATTCGGCTTCCAGCTTGCATCCCACAGCGTGACGCGGGGATTGTCGGCGACCTGTTTGGCGCCCGGATAGATGAAGCCGGTGGGGGCTTTGCTCCTGTTGGGATAGTCGTGCTGGGGGGAATCCTTCAGCTCGATCAGGATGGTGTTGCGCTGGGGGTGGCCGATCACTCCTTCTTCTTCGTGCGTAAGGCCCTTGGGCAGCATGTACATGGTGCCGCGCTTGATCGCATTGGCCCGGCTGTTGCCGTCAGGCGTTGTGACCTTGAGATAGGCTTCCGCCAGCTCGACACCGACAAAATCGGAGGGATGACGGTGCATGCCGGTCGGCAGGCCCGGCGGGTAAAGCACATCCCAGGCCTTGCCCCGGTCATTTTCCAGGATCAGGGCGGCGCCGGGGCGCGGCAGCGCCGGGACCAGGCGCAGGGCCTTGGCATGCGGCGCCACCGCCGCCTTATGCGCCGGTCGCGTGACATGCGCCGCCAACACAGGCGAAGCGGCGAGCAGGGCCGCGATGAACAATACCTTGAAAGCATGCCTGGCCATTTTTTCTTCCCTTGCGTGCGAGGTGCGCCCCCGCATCGGTTACGTCACCGGGTTTCTGCCCGATCCCATTTCCACATTGTCAGCTTCCGGTCCCCGGCTGACCAGCAGCGCGATCACCAGCCCGGCGCAGATCGGCACAGCGGCCAGGGCGATGCCGTAGTCCCCGTTGTATTGGGCGATCCAGGCCTGGATGGCGAGATTGCCGGACGCGATCAGATTGCCCAGCTGATAAACCGTGCCGGGGAAAGTGCCGCGTGCCTCGGGCGGCGACAATTCATTGAGATAGATGGGGATGCTGCTCCAGCAACCCTGCACGAAAAAATTGATCAGGAAGGCGCCCACGGTCAGCATCACCACGTTTGGCGAGAAGGCCCAGAGCCAGGTGGTGGGCAGCGCCAGCAGCGCGGCGGTGATCATCATCCGCCGGCGGCCGAAATGCTGGCTGAGCGGGCCGAACAGGAAGCAGCCCAGTATTGCGCCGATATTGTAGATGACGGCAATGCTGCCGGCCAAAGCGGGCGCGAAACCGCGCCCCTTGCTGAGGAAGGTGGGATAGAAATCCTGGGTGCCGTGGCTGAAGAAATTGAAGGCGGTCATCAGCAGGATGGCATAAACCGCCAGCTTGCCGTGCCGTGCCAGCACCGAGAATATGGAAACGCGCTGCGCATTGTTCTGGTGAAAAACCGGCGACTCTGGAACGCTGGTGTAGATATAGGGGATCAGCAGCAGAGCCGGCACGATGCCGACCATGAACATGCCGCGCCAGCCGATATGGACGAAGAGAACGGCGAACACGATCGAGGCGATCAGGTAGCCGCCGGAATAGCCCGATTGCAGCAGGCCGGAAACCACGCCCCGCGCGGAGGTCTTGATGCTTTCAAAAGCCAGAGACGTGCTGATGCCCCAGATGCCGCCCATGCCGAAGCCGAAGGCGGTCCGCACCAGCAGGAACATCGTCATGTTGGGGACGAAGGCGGTGGCGAAACTGAGCAGCGAATAGACCGCGATATTGATCATCAGGATGGGACGGCGGCCATAACGGTCGGCCAGCCGGCCGAACAAAAAGGCGCCAACCGGGCGCATCGCCAGGGTCAAGGTGACGGAGAAGGCGACTTCCGGAATCTTGACGTGGAATTCCCCCGCGATGTTGCTGAGGACAAAAACCAGGATAAAGAAGTCAAAGGCATCCATCGTCCAGGCCAGATAGCTCGCCGCGACGGCATGCGTTTGCTCCTTGGTCCAGCCTTCCAGCGCCGTGATGCTCATTCATTCCCCCAGCCGACAGCCTTCCGGGGGGCTACCAGGTCACCGCAACGTAGCGGCATTCGGTGAATTCGAGAAGGCCGTGATGGCCGCCTTCCCGGCCGAGACCGGACTGCTTCACGCCGCCGAACGGCGCCGCAGTATCCGACACCAGGCCGCGATTGACGCCGACCATGCCGTATTCCAGCCTTTGGGCGATGTTCAGGCCTTTTTTTATGTCCCCGGTGTAGAGATAGGCCACCAGGCCATATTGCGTATTGTTGGACAGGCGGATTGCTTCCTCCTCGCTGTCGAATGTGACGACCGGCGCAACCGGCCCGAATATTTCGTCCTTCAGGATCGCGGCGGTGGGCGGCACGTTCGTCAGCACGGTGGCGGGATAGAAATAACCCTTGCTGTCCGGGCATTGTCCGCCAATCGTTATGGTAGCACCTTCGGCGACCGCGCCATCCACCAGGCCTGCGATCTTGTCCGCCTGCTTGCGCGTGATCATGGGCCCCAGGCCCGTGGCGGGATCGGTGCCGTCGCCCATTTTCGTGGCGGCCATGCGGGCCGCCAGCTTCCGCGTGAATTCCGCCGCCACGCCACGCTGGACGTAAAACCGGTTCGATGCGGTGCAGGCCTGGCCGCCATTGCGCATCTTGGCGATCATCGCCCCGTCCACGGCATCGTCAATGTTGGCATCGTCGAACACGATGAACGGCGCATTGCCGCCCAGCTCCATCGAGCAGTTCAGGACGGTCTCAGCCGCGCTGGCGAGAAGCTTGCGGCCCACCGCGGTCGATCCCGTGAAGGACAGCTTTCGCACGCGCGGATCATGCATGATGGCGCGGCAGCCCGGGCCGGGGTCCAGCGGCGTGATCACATTGAGGACGCCGGGGGGCACGCCGCAATCCAGCATGATCTGCGCCAAGGCAAGCGCCGTGAGCGGCGTCTCGATGGCGGGCTTGAGAATGACGGTGCAGCCCGCGCCCAGCGCAGGAGCGATCTTGCGGGTCGCCATGGCGGCAGGGAAATTCCACGGCGTGATCAGAAGTGAAATGCCGACGGGCTGGTACTGCACCAGGATCTTGTTGGCGCCGCCGGGTGAATCCTGAATTTCGCCGCGGATGCGCGGGGCCTCCTCCGCATACCAGCGGAAGAATTCCGCGGCATACAGCACCTCGCTCTTCGAATCCGCCAGCGCCTTGCCCATTTCCAGCGATATCAGATGGGCCAGCCAGTCGGCGCCCGCGATCATCGCGTCAAAGCATTTGCGCAGGATTTCGGCGCGCTGGCGGGCCGGCGTGGCGGCCCAGCCCGGCGCCGCCTTTTCGGCGGCGTCCACCGCCGCCATGCAGTCTTCCAGCGTCGCGTCGGCGATGGTGGTGATCACCTCGCCATTCGCCGGATTGTGAACAGGAATGCGGCGGCGGGAAGATCCCTCGCGCCAGGACTCTCCGATCAGCAGGTCGGTGGGAATGGCACCCGGTGGCGGAGCGGCGCCGCCCGGTTTGAGTCCGGTCAGCGTGTAGATGTTGGCCGAGTTCATCGTCATTCTCCTGAGGCACGCCGGGACGGACCGGTCGCCCGAAAAGCGGCGCGCCTGCCGGTTTTGAATGGCATGATGCCAAGGACGACGGGGACTCTGTCAAATGTTAATGTGGGGATGCAAGAACGCGGGAGCTTTGCGCATGATCGGGCATGGCACATGTCATTGCGGCGCCGTGGCGTTCGAGGTCGAGCTGGAAAACGGGCTGGGTGACCTGAAGCGCTGCAACTGCTCGCTTTGCCGCCGCAAGGGGGCGATCATGGCGTTCGCGCCGGTGGAGCGCCTGCGGATCGTCAAGGGCGCGCAGATGCTGACCCTGTATCAATGGAACACCAGAGTGGCCAAACATTATTTCTGCAAGATTTGCGGCATCTATACCCATCACCAGCGGCGCTCCAATCCCGCGCAGGTCGGCTTTAATGTCGCCTGCCTGGAGGGCACAGATCCCCTGGCGCTGACGGATATCGGTCTGGTGGACGGCGCTTCCCAAAGTCTGCAAGATTGAGCGATTATCGTATAACATATTGTTTTGGCGGCAATATTGTCGCCGGCGGCCGGCTGCGATGCTCTGCTTTTTCCCGCCGGTCTGCTATACCCGCATCATGAACGAGACGGACACAAACAGCTGCGGCGAGTGCGCGGTGTGCTGCTCTGCGTTGCGCGTTATCGAACTCGACAAGCCGGCCGGCATCACCTGTCAGCACTGCACCGGCACGGGCTGCGGCATCTATGAAACCCGCTTTGAGATTTGCCGCGCTTTTTTGTGCGGCTGGCGGCTGGTGCCGGCTCTGGGCGATGCCTGGCGTCCGGACCGCAGCGGCGTGCTGATCCTGACGCAGAAGGTGGAGGAGTTGCCGCAGGAGCATCGCGCCGCCGGCAGCGGCGTGAATTTCGTCATCCTGGGCGGCGAAAAAGCGATCCGGCGGCCCGGATTCGCCGAATATGTCAGCACCCTGGTGGCCCGCAATGTCGCCGTCTATTTGTCGGCGGACAGCCCCAAGACCCTGATCAACAAATATCTGGTGAAGCAGGTTGCCGCAAAGGACAGGGACGCGGTGCTGCAGATGCTGATCCACATCTATCGCAAGCATATCGAATTGCGCGAGATGGACGGCATGAAGCCGATGCCCTGGGTCAAGCTGCCCTGATTTGATGTCACCATGCTGCGCCTGACCGAACTCAAGTTGCCGCTGGGCCATTCCGATGCGGCTCTGCGCGCCGCGATCATAAAAAAATTGCGGATCGCGGCGGAGTCGCTGGGCGATTTCAAGGTGGTGCGGCGCGGCCAGGACGCGCGCAAGAAGCCGAACATTCTTTACGTCTATACCATTGACGCCGCCGTCGCCGATGAAGCGGCGGTGCTGGCGCGGCTGAACGACCCGCATGTCAAGCCGGCGCCGGACACCGAGTACAAATTCGTGGCGCGGGCGCCGGAAAGCTTCAAGCGGCCCGTGGTGATCGGCGCGGGACCCTGCGGGTTGTTCGCCGCCCTGATCCTGGCGCAGATGGGTTTTCGCCCCATCATCCTGGAACGCGGCAAGCCCGTGCGCCAGCGCACCAGGGACACCTGGGCGCTTTGGCGCAAGAATGTCCTGACGCCGGAATCCAATGTCCAGTTCGGCGAGGGCGGCGCCGGGACGTTTTCCGACGGCAAGCTTTACAGCCAGGTCAAGGATCCGCGCCATCTGGGACGCAAGGTGATGACGGAGTTCGTCAAGGCCGGGGCGCCGGAGGAAATCCTCACCGAAGCGCATCCCCATATCGGCACGTTCCGCCTGGTGCCGATGCTGGAAAACATGCGCCGGACAATCGAGGCGCTGGGCGGAGAATATCGCTTTCAGAGCAAAGTCACTGACCTGGCCATGCAAGGCGGCCAGCTTCACGGCGTCGGGCTGGAAAGCGGCGAGGAAATTGCCGCCGATCATGTGGTCCTGGCGGTGGGCCATAGCGCCCGCGATGTCTTCGAGATGCTGGCGGCGCGCGGCGTGGCCATCGAGGCCAAGCCCTTTTCCATCGGCTTTCGCATCGAGCATCCGCAAAGCCTGATCGACAAGGCCAGGTTTGGCGCCAGCAAGAAGGAACTCGGCGCGGCGGAATACCGGCTGGTGCATCATGCCGCCAATGGCCGCAGCGTCTATAGTTTCTGCATGTGCCCCGGCGGCACGGTGGTGGCGGCTGCTTCCGAGCCCGGCCGGGTCGTCACCAACGGCATGAGCCAATATTCCCGCAATGAGCGCAATGCCAATGCCGGCATCGTGGTCGGCATCACCCCGGCGGATTATCCCGATGCCTCGCCATTGGCGGGCATTGCCTTGCAGCGCCATTGGGAATCCCAGGCCTTTATCGCGGGCGGCGGCACCTATGCTGCGCCGGCGCAGCGCGTGGGGGATTTCCTGCAGCGCCGGGCTTCAACCGCGCTGGGCAGCGTGGTTCCGTCCTACCGGCCGGGCGTGACGCCAACCGATCTTTCTTCCTGCCTGCCCGATTACGCCATCGCCGCCATCCGCGAGGCGCTGACCGCCTTCGGCAAACAGATAAAAGGCTTCGACATGGACGATGCGGTGCTGACCGGGGTGGAGACGCGCACCTCGAGCCCGGTGCGAATCCGGCGCGGCGACGATTTCCAGAGCGCCAATCTGCGCGGGCTTTATCCGGCGGGCGAAGGCGCGGGCTATGCCGGCGGCATCCTGTCCGCCGGAATTGACGGCATCAAGGTTGCTGAAGCCGTGGCGCTCGACATTCTTGTCAGGCGCTGAGGAATTCCGCGACGAACTTGGTCTTGGGATCGCGCCGCACATCGGCAGGCGCGCCATATTGCTCGATGCGGCCGGCATTCATCACCGCCACCAGATCGGCCACGGCGAAGGCCTCCTCCTGGTCATGGGTGACGAAGATGGAGGTGACGCCGGCCTTGTCGTGGATATGGCGCAGCCAGACGCGCAATTCCTTGCGCACCTTGGCATCCAGGGCGCCAAACGGCTCATCCAGCAGCAGCATGCGCGGCTCGATTGCCAGGGCGCGGGCAAGCGCCACGCGCTGGCGCTGGCCGCCCGACAACTGGCTGGGATAGCGGCCGCCAAATTCTTCCAGTTGCACCAGCCGCAGCAGTTCCTGCACCCGGTCCCGGATTTCGCCGCGCGAGGGACGCTCGCGGCGCGGCCGCACCCGGAGGCCGAAGGCGATATTGTCGGCCACCGTCATGTGCTTGAACAGGGCATATTGCTGGAAGACAAAGCCGGCCTTGCGCTCACGCGCCGGCATGGACAGCCAATTGAGATCGGCGAAGCGCACCGAACCGCTATCGGCTTCCTCCAGCCCGCCCAGGATGCGCAGCAGCGTGGTCTTGCCCGAACCGGAAGGACCCACCAGGGCGACAAAGGCGCCCTGCGGCGCGTTCAGGCTGACGCCGTTGAGGGCGGGAAAGCGGGCGAAGCGCTTGGCTACGGAATCTATGATCAGCGACATGGTGGCCTCAGTGACGGTGCATGGCGGCCAGTTCGTCCGCATAGCGCCATTCCAGAATGGTTTTGAAGACCAGGGTCAGCAGCGCCAGCAGCGCCAGCAGCGCGGCGACGGCGAAGGCCCCGACATAATCGTAATTGTTGTAAAGCAGTTCGACATGCAGCGGCATGGTGTTGGTCTGGCCGCGGATATGTCCGGACACCACCGACACGGCGCCGAATTCGCCCAGGGCGCGGGCGTTGCACAGCAGCACCGCGTAGAGCAGGCCCCATTTGATATTGGGCAAGGTCACCCGGCAGAAAGTGGAGAAGCCGGACGCCCCCAGGGATATTGCCGCTTCCTCTTCGTCGCGGCCCTGATCCACCATCAGCGGAATCAGCTCGCGCGCCACGAAGGGAAACGTGACAAAAATGGTGGCCAGCACGATGCCGGGCAGCGCGAAAAGAATATGGATGTCATGGTCGAGCAGATAGGAACCGAACCAGCCCTGCAGGCCGAACACCAGGACATAGATCAGGCCCGATACCACCGGCGACACCGAGAAAGGCAGGTCTATCAGTGTCACCAGGATGGTCTTACCGGAAAAATCATGCTTGGCGACGGCCCAGGCGGCGCTGATGCCGAACACCGTGTTGAGCGGCACCGCGATGCCGGCGGCCAGCAGCGATAACTTCACCGCGGATAAGGCATCGGGCTCGATGATCGCCGCGAAGGCCTTGCCCAGGCCGTCCGCCAGCGCTTCCTTGAACACGATCAGCAGCGGCAGCACCAGGAACAGGGCGACAAAACCGATCGCCACCAGGCTGAGAAAAATGCGCAGCAGTAGGGGGTCCTGGGTGGGATTCTGGAATTTGCCGCTCATCGCCGCCTCGCCGCCCAGGCCTGCAAGGCATTCAGCGCCAGCAGCATGACAAAGGCGGCCGCCAGCATCACCACGCCAATAGCCGCCGCGCCGGCATAATCATATTCTTCCAGCTTGGTGATGATCAGCAGCGGCGCGATCTCGCTGACCATCGGAAGATTGCCGGCCAAAAATATGATCGAACCATATTCCCCCGCCCCCCGGGCAAAGGCCATGGCGGTGCCGGTCAGCAAGGTGGGCAGCAGCATGGGCACCACCACCCGGAAAATGGTCTGGAGGCGGGTCGCGCCCAGGGTGGCGGCGACTTCCTCGACATCCTGGGACTGTTCGCTCATCACCGGCTGCAGGGTCCTGACCGTGAAAGGCAGACCGATAAAGGTCATTGCCACCAGCACGCCCCAGGGCGTGTAGGCGATGCGGATGCCATGCGCGATCAGGATCGCTCCGATCCAGCCATTCGGCGCGTAAAGCGTGGAAAGCGCGATGCCCGCCACCGCCGTCGGCAGGGCAAAGGGAAGGTCAATAAGCGCGTCCAGCAATCCCTTGCCCGCAAAGCGATAGCGCACCAGCACCCAGGCGATAATCAGGCCGAAGAAACTGTCGATCACCGCCGCCAATGCCGCCATGCCGAAGGACAGGCGCAGCGAGGCCAAGACCCGCGGGGTGGAAATCTCCGTCCAGAAGCCGCCAAAGCCCAGTGCGAATGGCCGGATGACCAGCGCCATTAGCGGAATGAGGACAATGACGGTGAGGTAGAAAACCGTGAAGCCCAGCGACAGCCCGAATCCGGGCAGCACCCGCCGCTGGCGAAGCTTCATCGGTGTCAAAGCGAGGCCAAAGGCGCTCATTTCACGATCCGTTATAGAGGCCGCCAGCGGGCGAGATTGCCGGACTCCGATGCGGCCGCACAAGGCCAAAGAAAATCCGAAACTGGCCTTTTGGGGCCGGCTTCGGCAAGTTCAGGGAACAAAAAGCTATTTGCCGGGCTGGTAGATCTGGTCGAATACCCCGCCATCGGCGAAATGGGTGGACTGCGCCTTTTCCCAGCCGCCGAAATCGCTTTCCACCGTGGCCAGCGGGATATTGGGGAACTGGCTCTTGTACTTGGCGGCTGCCACCGGATCGCGAGGACGGTAGAAATCCTTGGCTTCGATCAACTGCGCTTCCGGGGTGTAAAGATAGTTCAGGAAGGCTTCCGCCACGGCGCGGGTCTTGTGGCGATCGACATTCTTGTCCACCAGCGCCACCGGCGGTTCGGCCAGGATCGAGCGCGAAGGATAGATCACGTCATACTGGCCGGGCGATTCCTTCAGAGCCAGTTGGGCTTCGTTTTCCCAGGACAGCAGAACGTCGCCGATGCCGCGCTTGGTGAAGGTGATGGTCGAACCGCGGGCGCCCGAATCCAGCACCGGGACATGGTGGTAAAGATTGGCGACATACTCCTTGGCCTTGCCGGCATTGCCGCCAGGCGCCTTCTCGGCATAGGCCCAAGCCGCCAGATAGGCCCAGCGCGCGCCGCCCGAGGTCTTGGGATTGGGCGTCACCACTTGGATGCCCGGCTTGACCAGATCCGGCCAGTCCTTGATTTTCCAGGGATTGCCCTTGCGCACCAGGAACACGATGGTCGAGGTGTAGGGCACGGACGCTTCCGGCAATTTTTTCTGCCAGTCATCGGGCAGCAGCTTGGCGGTCTTGGCGATGGCGTCGATATCCGCGGCCAGCGCCAAGGTGACGATATCGGCCTGCAGCCCGTCAATCACGGCGCGGGCCTGGGCGCCCGATCCGCCGTTGGACGTGTTGAGCGTGACCGTGTCGCCGGTCTTGGCTTTCCACTGGGCGGCAAAGCCGTCACCCAGATCCTTGTAAAGCTCGCGGGTGGGATCGTAGCTGGCATTGAGCAGCGTGATGTCGGCCGCTTGCGCGCTGGTCGTGGCGAAAATCGCCGCCGCGGCCAGAAGAGAGAGAATGCGTTTCATGATGGCTCCGTTATTGTCTGCTAAAAAGACAGCTGGGCGCGAAGCGCGACTGTTGAAAGATTTTGCCCACCGTTGACGCCGGGGATCGCGGGCGCAGTGAGGGCCGTGCCGGCGGCGGTGATGCCGGTGAGCGGGTTCGGCGAAGACCCCGATTGCAGTCTGCTGTCCTGGATCAATTGGTAGTCCAGAGCAAACCGTACCGCGTTGTTTGCGTACCAGTTGATGCCCGCCGTGACGATGCGCTGATCGCCGCCGCGCACGGTGTTGTAAAAGTCATAGGTGCGCGACGTTCCCGACGCCGCAGTCACGATGCTGGCGGGGTCGTTGATGTGATCGTTGAGGTTGGTATCGCTGTAGCGCAGGGCCAGCTCCCAGGCGCCGCCGCCGCCATTCGGGCCAAAGCCGAAGGGATGGGCCACCTTGGGCGGCGTGAAGGCGCCGGTGGCGGTATTGTAGCCGCGGCTTTCACCAGTCAGGATCCAGGTGCCCTGGACGTACCAGGCGCTGAAATTGTCATTGCTGGGATTAACGATGGCGGTGTTGGAAACGCCCGGGGCGGTGAATTGGGCGAAGGCCATCGGGGTGCGGGTGACATGGATGCCGTAATAGCCGGCCTGGCCGTAAAAGCTGCCCCAATTGCCTGCCGTCTCGACGCCCCATTGGGCGAGGTGGCTTGCGGGGAGCGCTCCTGTGCTTGTCAGCGCGATGCCGTTGGAATCGACGGTGATTTCCGGCGGATCGGACAAGGCGATGCTGTTGCGGGCGGTGCCGCCCGGCGTGGTGGAAAGATCCGCCGCGCCGTTGATGATGGCATCCGGCGGCTTGATCACATAAGTGCCGTTGACGCCGACCAGCCAATGGAGGTCGGCAGTTGAAACCGGCAGCCAGGAGAGCCGGCCGACCAGCCCCTGCTGCTCGTCGAAATTGGGCGCAGCCGTCGCGCCGGCGGCCGCCAGGGCCTTGGCGCCGTCGCCGATCTTGTTGCCGGTGTAGGAGAGCGCCCCGAACACCGTCTGCCCGGTATAGAGAATCGAAATGGCGTCGCGGCCGTCACCGCCGGCCAAATTGCGCTGCAGGTCGGAGGGCGAATTGCGCTCCAAAAAGATGGTTTCGCCCGACGCAGTGCCATCTTCGAGATTTGCGGGTGGCGGGAAGGCGCCGATGCGAAAAGCCCAGGGTGCCAGGCCGTCATACTCGATATAGACCGACTGGATATGGCCGGGCGTTTCGGTGCCGCCACTGCCGCCGAAATCGAAATTGATATTGTAAGACCAGTCGCCGAACACCTTGCCTTGCAGGCCAAAATACATGCGCCGGAAATTCGCGCCGCTGCCGAGATCAGGGCCATAAGCAGCCGGCAGCAGCGTCGCGGCATGGCTTTGGCTGTAATAGCCGTTATCTTCCTGAGCGGTCACGCGCAGCGCGGCACTGAAACGGCCATCGGCCGATGCGATTTGCAGGCGGCCATTATCCACGCTGGCCTTGTTCTGGCCGGTGGTCGCAGCGGTGATCTGGCTGCTGAGATCCACATATTGATCGGAGGTGCTGCGTTTCAGGTCGGTCAGCGCGGCGCTGGAATCATTGGTGGCCGCGGCCGTGGCCTGATCGAACTTCAACTGCTGCAATTGGGCGTTGAGATTGGCGACAGACTGTTGCAACGCCTCGATCCGGGCGTTGGTGTCGTCTTTCGGCGCGGCAATCGCGGCCGAGGAAAGCGCCATGATGGCGGCGCCGGAAAGTAAAATGGTGCGAAGTCCAGTGTGCATATTGGCAATCCCCTGCTGTTGGCGCGAAATGACCGCATAATCCCTAGTGTGTCAATATAGATTTAGGTGATAAAAGCAGGCAGGCCCTGTGTGCAGTGACCGCATAACGCGCCAAACGGGGAAAACGAGCCGGTTCAAGGCGCCCATCGGCTATTTCACAAAAAATAACTGGAGTTTGTCTAGAGCGCCCCGGAACGGCGCATCTGGGCCGCGGCGGCGGCCAGGCTGCGCGATTCCAGCACTTCGGCGGTGGCATCGCGCGCCGCCATCAGCGCCTTGCGGATGCCGCAGACGGCCTCGTCAAAGCAGTCGTCACACTTGCGATAGGCCATGACGCTGACACAGGGGCTGAGCGCCAGGGGCCCATCGGTGACCCTGAGCACATCGGCGAAACTGATGTCCTTGGCGGGGCGGCCCAGGGAATAGCCGCCCAGCCGGCCGCGATGGCTGCGCACAATGCCGGGCTTTTTCAGTTCCAGAAGAATCTGTTCGAGGAATTTGCGCGGCACACCGGCGGTTTCGGCAATGTCCGATATCTGCATGGGATCGGTATCGCCGCGCGACGCCAGCACCAGCAGGGCTTTCAACGCATAGCGTGATTTCTGAGACAGCATGCCGCTTCTTATACTATTAATCCGATAGAGTATACTTTAAATCGTGGGCGGACGCTTGCCGGGCTGTGAATAAGTCATTGTGATATATGTATATTTCCCGGCGACACCTTGCGACCATTGAAGGAATGCAAGCCCGTTGATTTGCAGTATTATGCGGCAGTGCAAGGTGTCCCGGCGCGGCCCAGGCTCCCAACCAATTGAAGATCACGCCATGAGCCCTGAACGTTCGGAGTTGACGACCCCATGATGTGGATCGTCCGTGTCGCTCTGGAGCGGCCGCTTACCTTCATCGTGCTCGCAATCCTGATCACGATTTCGGGGCCGCTGGCGGTCCTCAACATGCCGACCGACATCTTCCCCAGCATCAATATCCCGGTGATCAGCGTGATATTTGGCTATGGCGGATTGCCCCCGGCCGAGGTGCTGGGCCGCATCATCACGCCGTTTGAACGCCAAATGACCACTTCGGTTGACGATATCGAGCATGTCGAAAGCCAGTCGCTGGCCGGCGTCGGCATGGTCAAGATTTTCTTCCAGCCAAACGCCGATATCCGCCTGGCCCAGGCGCAGCTGTCCGCCGTGGGGCCGCAGACCATCCGCAACATGCCGGCCGGCACCCAGCCGCCCAACATCATTGACTATAGCGCCGCCAATGTCGCGGTGCTGCAGGTGGCCTATTCCAGCACGGTGCTGTCGGAGTCCGAGGTGCTGGACCTGGCGCAGAATTTCGTGCGCCCGCGTCTGGTCACGGTGCCGGGCCTGTCGCTGGCTCTGCCCTTCGGCGGCAAGAATCGCCAGATCAGCTTTGACCTGAATTCCAATGCCATGCAGGCGCGTGGGCTTTCCGCCGGCGATGTCCAGGCTGCGCTCACCAGCCAGAACCAGATCATTCCCGCAGGTGCCGTCAAGATCGGTACCTTCCAGTATCCCATTCAGCTCAATGACGCGAGCGGCTCGATCGAGCAGATGAACAATCTGCCGGTCAAGACCGTGGGCGGCGCCACCATCACCATGCGCGATATTGCCCATGTGCGGGACGGCACAGCGCCACAGAACAATGTGGTGCATGTCAATAACAGCCGCGCCGTGCTCAGCAGCATCTTCAAGCATGGCAATGCCTCGACCCTGAATGTGGTGCAGGGCGTCAAGGACATGATGCCGCTGCTGCGCGAACAGATGCCGCCCGCGCTCAAGATCAACCTGCTCGACGACCAGTCCATTTTCGTCAAGGCGGCGGTCAACGGCGTGGCGCGCGAAGGCATTATCGCCGCGGCGCTGACCAGCCTGATGATCCTGCTGTTCCTGGGCAGCTGGCGTTCCACGGTGATCATCGCCATTTCCATCCCGCTGTCGGTGATGGCGGCGCTGGCGGGGCTGTGGGCGACCGGCCAGACCCTGAACATCATGACATTGGGCGGGCTGGCGCTGGCGGTGGGCATACTTGTGGACGATGCCACCGTCACCATCGAAAATATCAACTGGCATCTGGAACACGGCAAGGACGTCAAGACCGCCATCCTGGACGGCGCCCGCCAGATCGTGCAGCCGGCCTTTGTTTCGCTGCTCTGCATCTGCATCGTGTTCGTACCGATGTTCGCCTTGAAGGGCGTTGCCGGATATTTGTTCGTACCGATGGCGATGAGCGTGACCTTTGCCATGATCGCATCCTTCATCCTGTCGCGCACCCTGGTGCCGACCATGGCGATGTATTTGCTGAGGCCGCATGCCGCCGGCTCGCACCGGAGCGAAGGCAGCCACGCTTTTTCCCTGATGCAGATAAAGTTCGAGCGCAGCTTCGGCCGCGCCCGCGAGGGCTATCGCAACCTGCTGGCGCTGGCGATGGTGCGCCGCCGCCTGTTCGTCACTGCGTTCCTGGCCCTGGTGCTGGTGTCGTTCGGCCTGGTGCCGTTTCTGGGCTCGAATTTCTTTCCCACCATAGATGCCGGCCAGATGGTGCTGCATGCCCGCCTGCCCGCCGGCACCCGCATCGAACACACGCTGCCGGAATTTGCCCGCATCGAAGACGATGTCCGCACCGTCATTCCCGCCCGCGAGGTGGACACGATCATCGACAATATCGGTCTTTCCACCAGCCCGACCAACCTGACTTATAACAATTCCGGCACCATCGGCACCGGCGACGGCGATATCCTGATTACGCTCAAGGACGGCCACAGCCCCACCGCCGATTATATGCGGCAGTTGCGCGAAAAGCTGCCGCGTGATTTTCCTGCCGTGACCTTTTCCTTTCCGCCCGCCGACATTGTCAGCCAGATCCTGAACTTCGGTTCGCCAGCGCCGATTGATGTGCAGGTTACCGGCGCGGACCGGAACAAGACCGCAGCCTTCAGCAATATGCTGCTGCGTCAGCTGCGCCATGTATCGGGCATCGCCGACCCGCGCATGCAGCAGGCCAATAGCGAACCGGAACTGCGCTTCGAGGCCGATCGCGCCCGCATCGCCCAGGTGGGATTGACCGAGCAGAATGTCACCACCGCGCTGGCCACCGCGCTGGCCGGAACCGGCCAGACCGCGCCGAATTTCTGGCTGAACCCCAAGAACAACGTGTCCTATGGCATGGTCACCCAGATCCCGGAATATGCCGTGGACAACCTGACGGCGCTGCAAAATCTGCCGGTGAGCGGCAGCAGCAGCCCGCAAGTGCTGGGCGCGCTGGGTCGCTTCACCCGCTCACCGACCCCCGCGGTCGTCACCGAGTATAACGTGCAGCCGACCATTGACTTGTACGCCACCATTCAGGACCGCGACCTCGCCGGCGTTTCCAGGGACGTGCAGAAAATCATGGACCAGAACAGAAAATTCCTGCCGCGCGGCTCGACCCTGACCCTGCGCGGCCAGAGCGTGACCATGAACACGGCTTTCACAGGCCTGTTCCTGGGCCTGGCCGGCGCCATCGTGCTGATTTATCTGCTGATCGTGGTCAATTTCCAGTCCTGGCTTGATCCGTTCGTCATCATCACCGCCTTGCCCGCGGCGCTGGCCGGCATTGTCTGGATGCTGTTTTCCACCGGCACGACCCTGTCGGTGCCGGCCCTGACTGGCGCCATCATGTGCATGGGCGTGGCCACGGCCAATTCGATCCTGGTGGTGAGCTTCGCGCGCGAACGCCTGGCCGCCACCGGCGACCCCATCCGCGCCGCCGTCGAGGCCGGCTTCACCCGTTTCCGCCCCGTCTTGATGACGGCGCTGGCGATGATCATCGGCATGGCGCCGATGGCGCTGGGCCTGGGGGAAGGCGGCGAACAGAATGCGCCGCTGGGCCGCGCCGTGATCGGCGGCCTGATATTCGCCACCTGCGCCACGTTGATGTTCGTGCCGGTGGTATTCAGCATTGTTCACGGCCGCGGCAAGGCCCATGCCCAGCCAATGCCGCATGCCGGCGTGAATTCCGGAGAAGTTTATGCCTGACAAGTCTCACCATTCCGAACCCCATATGGAGCCGGACATCCTGCGCCATTCCACGCCGCCGCGGCTGAAATACTACGGCATTGTGGCGCTGTGCGTGGCCGGTGTGATCGTGGTTGCGGGCCTTGGCCTGCGCTTTTATTCCGGCACCAGGACCCAGAACTGGACCGAAGAGCAGGCGGTGCCGAGTGTGCAGATCATCACGCTCAAGGGCACAAAGGCCGGCGGCAAACTCGACCTGGCCGGTGACGTTCAGGCTTTCACCAATTCACCGATCTATGCCCAGGTCTCCGGCACGGTGCAGAAATGGTATGCCGATATCGGCGCCACCGTGAAGACAGGCGATCTGCTGGCGCAGATTGATCCGCGCAGCTATGAAGCGGCGCTGGCGCAGGCACGGGGCCAGCTGGCGCGCGATAGCGCCACCCTGGCCAATGCCCGGGTTGACCTGTCGCGCTATCAGGCGCTGGCGCAGCAGAATGCGATCTCGAACCAGGCGCTGTCCGCGCAGCAGACCACTGTCAACGCCGATGCAGGCATTGTCGCCTCGGACCAGGCTGCGGTGCAGACCGCCGCCATCAACCTGGAATATACCCGCATCAAGGCGCCGTTCGGCGGCGTGGTCACCAGCCGATCCATCGATGTGGGCAATCTGGTGGTGGTGGGCACGGCCTCCGCCACACCGCTCTTTACCGTCACCGATCTCACCAAGCTGCGCATCTATGTGCATGTGCCGCAGATATATCTGGCGGCAATCAAGCCGGGCATGACGGTGGATTTCAATGTTCCCGAATATCCCGGCAAGACATTTACGGCCACGCTGGCCGCCTCGGCCGGCGCGGTGGCTTCCAGCAGCGGCACCCAGCTGCTGCAGTTCCAGACGGACAATGCCGGCGGCGCCATCAAGCCCGGCGATTACGCCAGCATGCATTTCAAGTTTCCTGCCGCGGGGGGCGTGCTGCGGATACCCGCGACCGCGTTGATGTTCCGCGATGAAGGCATGATGGTGGCCACCGTGGATGGCGGCAATCATGTCAAGTTCAAGCCGATCACCATCCGCACCGATTTGGGCAATGCGGTTGAGGCAACAGGCCTTACCACCGCCGATCAGGTGATTGATAATCCGCCTGACTCGCTGGTGGCTGGCGATGTGGTAAAACCGTCACCGGAACCGCAGGCGCCGGCTGGCGCGGGCGCCGAATAACCTTGTCATAAGAAAAGGGACCCCCATGCAACGCAATCACAATCTGATCACACCATTTCTGGCGCTGCTGGCTCTGGCGGGGTGCAACAAGGCGGCCGATGCGGCCAAGATACCGCATTATGATCTCAGCGCGGCTTCCAATGCCAAGTATCTGGCCGACTTCGCCGCCAAGCCCGGCGTGACCAAGACCGAGGACGGCCTGGAATACCGCGTCGTCAAGGCGGGCACCGGCAAGGCGCCGCAATCGGGCGCCGACATGGTCACCGTCACCTACAAGGGCACGCTGATCACGGGCAAGGTGTTCGACAAAACCGCGCCCGGCAAGACCGCGACTTTTCCGGCGGGCGCGCTGATCCCCGGCTGGGTCGAGGCGCTGTCCCTGATGAAGGAAGGCGATGTGTGGCAGCTGGTGATCCCGTCAGATCTGGGTTATGGCCCGGGCGGCGCCGGCAGCGACATCCCGCCCAACCAGACCCTGGTATTCGATCTCAGCCTGATCACGGTGGCGCCGCCGCAGTAGTGCGGCACGACCGGCACTCGCGGAGAAAATCGGTCCGTCGACAGCGACAGCGTCGTGCGACGACCGATTTTAGTGCCGAGCGCGCTGAGCTTGGGCGAAGCGCAACGCCGAAGCGAACGCGACTACCTTCCGCCCTTTCAGCCGCCCTGACCGAACTTATAGGTCAGCTGGATTCCCGTCATGCGCGGGGCCAGCGGCACACATTGCAGCAAGCCCGAGGTATTTGGGGTGCCGAAGGTGCCATTGGGCGCCGAATTGAGCGCGCCATTATATTCGGGCAGGCATGCCTGTGTGTCGGCGGCATTGTTCATGAATACCGCCAATTCCGCGTTGCTGTGCAGGAAGTCGCTGGCTGACAGCCGCAGATTGACCAGGCCGTAGGCAAAGGTGCGCTGCAGCGGATTGTAGTTGCGCAGATCGGCGAGATAGCGGCTTTGCCAGTAATAGTGCGCCGTGAACAGTGCGTCGCCCAGGGGCAGTCCGGCCAAGTCGGTGCCGAAATCCACCGTGGCGGTTTCATTGGTCTGCCAGGCCGGCACCGGAATGGGCGTGCCGGACAGGTTGGTGGTGCCGACCGGCTGGAGATAGCCCGGCGGCACGATGAAATTATAGTCGGTGTAGCGCGGGTCGATATAACTGCCCGAGGCATTGAGCGACAGCCAGTCGGCGGGCAGCAGCGTAAAGTCCCACTCCACGCCATAGATGCGCGCCTTTGCGGCGTTGAGCGTGATATTGTCGTTGAAGTTGCCAAGACACTGACCGGCGTTGAGCGCCGCCTGGGTGCAGGGTCCGCCGCCGACCGCCGTCGCCAGAGTGACGTTGGGCACCTGCTGCTGCACCTGAATATTGTGATAGGCGGTCTGGTAAAGCGCAACATTGGCGCGCAGCGGCATGTCCAGCACCGACATCTGTGATTTCACGCCCACTTCGTAGTCCAGCACTTCCTCGGGCATTGCCACATTGGCGGCGGTGTTGATGGACTGGGTGTTGATGGCGCCGGAGCGATAGCCCGAGCGCATGGTGGCATAGACCAGCGTGCCGTCCCACAGATCATGGTCCAGGGCCAGCGTCCAAGTCGGCTTGTGGTAGCTCTTGTTGACGTCCACGGCGCATTGCGACAGCGGCAGGATCACGCCCTTGGCGTTGGTCAGGAAACAAAGATCGCTTTGGCCGGCATAGGTAATGCCTTCGATGGTGTAGCCGGCGGTATTGAACACCGCCGCCTTGCCGCCCGCCACCAACAACCCGTTGGTTGCCGCCGTTGCCGGCGTCTGGACGCTCTGCGAAGCGATATAGGCATGGCGCTCGTCATAGGTGTAGCGCACCCCTGCGGTCAGCCGCGTATCGTCCCGGATGATGAAGGTTCCCTGGGCGTAACCGGCATAGGAACTGTTGGCCTCGGTATTGTGCGACCAGTCGGTGACGGTGATCTGCTTGGCTGTCGCTGCCGTCGGTCCTGTCGGCGCCGCCGGCGGCGCCGTGCCGGCGCTGGGCAGGAAGAGATAGAGCAAACCGCCGTCATTGGGGCTGCGCTCGTTGAAATAGAAGAATCCGGTGGTCCATTTCAGCTTTTCATCGAGCCCCTTGCCGTTGACGGTGAATTCGGTCTGGTAGGACTCATAAGCGGGGAAGTTGTAGAGATAGGTATTGGTTTCGAAGGGCTGGCCGCGGCTGACCGCCGTGCCGGTATTATCCCAGGTGCGATAGGCACCCATCAATTTCATGTTCAAGTCATCGCCGAAGGACTTGTCGGCGGTGGCGGACCATGTCTGATAGTGTCCGACGCTGACATTGCTCTTGGATTGCTCGGTGCTCCAGAAGCCATCGGCCTGTTCGCGCGCCAGGGAATTCAGCAGGGAATTATACGCCGCCGGGGACGTGTTGACGTTGCTGACGCTGGTAGCGGTCGAAGTCAGGTAGTAAGCCGCGACCGGGTGGCCCTGCAGATCAATGAAGCCGAGGCAGGTGCCGGGAATGTTGCAGACCGAGGTTCTGGTGCTGGAGGGCACGCTGCCCACGAAATATCCCAGATCGTGATAGGTCGAGCCGGTGTCATGCTCCGCCCCGATATCGGCGCGCAAAATCAGGTTGAAGCTGTCATCCGGCCGCCATTTGACGCTGAACAGGCCGGCCAGCTTGTCGCTGCCCATGGCGGCCTGGTGATTGCTGGCGCCGCTCACCGGATCATAGAAATAATTGGCGATATAGCCTTTCTGGTTGTCGGCATTCAGCGCAATGCGCGCCGAGAGCGTGTCGGTCAGCGGAATGTTGACGGCGCCCTGCAGACCGGCGCGGCCGTAATCGCCCAGCGTGCCCCGCACATAACCGCCGAAATCCGGTCCAGGTTCCTTGGAGGTATAAAGAATGGCGCCGCCCGTGGTGTTGCGGCCGACCAGCGTGCCCTGGGGGCCTTTCAGCACTTCGACATTGTCCATGTCGAACAGCGATCCGGTCAGGCCGACGGCGCGGGCGTAATAGACGCCGTCCTTGTAGATCGCCGAGGCGGTGTCGAAACCCAGTCCCGGATTGCCGCCACCCGACGGGGCGTCGAAATTGCGCTGGCCGCGAATGGTGACGTTCAGCGTGTCCTGGCGGAAGGCGGTGGGCGCGATATAGACCGACGGCGCGGAATATTTCAGGTCTTCGATGGTCTTGACGCCCAGCTTGTCGAGATCAGACTGGTTGTAGGAGGTGATCGAGATCGGAACGGTCTGCGCATCTTCCTGTATCTTGCGCGCGGTGACGATCACCGTCTCAAGCCCGATGGACGATGTGGAATTGTCGCTCTGGGCCATTGCCGGCATGGCGCCCACAAGGGCGAAAATGCTCGCCGAAAGCATCGCTATTTTGCGCATGTCCCCTCCTGAACTATTCTTTTGTTGACAGATATTTAGGCGAGAAAAAAGCAAAAATGAAGTGCGGCAGGACAGCAACAGGGGCCCGGGGACTTTTTCCCGATTCATGCATGGCAGTTGCATGCTGAGTGCGCGGATACCGGCAGTAATGGCAGCGGCGGTGCTGACCGCCGGATTTGCCGCGATGCTGGTGCTCAACCTGCCCGGGCAAATGTCCTACGATTCCGTCAGCCAGCTTTTTGACGGCCGCTTCGGCGCCTACAACAGCTGGCACCCGGCCGTGATGGCGTGGCTGCTGGGACTGTTCGATTCCCTTCTGTCCGGCACCGCACTGTTCGTGATGTTTGAGGCGGCGATGTTGGCGCTGGCCTTCATTCTGTCACTGCGGCGAAACACAGGCTGGGGCGCCGTGCCGGTTGCGCTTGGCATTGTGCTGACGCCGCAATTCCTGCTGTACCAGGGCACGGTGTGGAAGGATGTGCTGTTCGCGGACGCGTTTGTTTTTTCCTTCGCGCTTTTGGCGCGCGCGGTTCTGGAACGGGGCGGCAGGCGGCTCGTGCTGTTTATTCTGTTCTTTCTGGCCTTGAGCCTGGCGGCGCTGGCGCGGCAGAACGGATTGCTGCTGCTGCCGGTGGGCGCCTTGACCTTCGGCCTGGCGACGGCCGGGAGCAGCATCTGGCGCGGCGCAATGCGCGCCATGGCGGCGCTACTGATGATGCTGGCGCTGGTCATCGGCGCCAATCTGCTGCTCGCCTTTCGCGGCGATGGCGGCGAAGGCCTGCGCAGCGAAATCCGGCTTGCCCAGATTTACGATCTTACCGGTGCGGCGAAGGAAGGCTTTCCCCTCAGCCTGTTGCGCCATGGCGATCCGCTGCTGGCCGCCGCCATTGAACAGAAGGGCGTGCGCGCCTATTCGCTGCAAATGCAGGACACGCTGGAGCCGCTCCTGCCGGCCCAGATCACCCAGGGCGCCGTGGCGGCGCAGTGGCGGGGCCTGCTCCTGACACGGCCGGACATCTATGTCCGCGAACGCGCCGGCGTGTTCTGGCAGGTGGTGGCGACGCCCGATATCGCGGCCTGCCATCCCGCCTATGTCGGGATTGACGGCGATGGGGCGCAGCTCAAAGCCCTGGGCCTGACCGCGCGCATCCGGCCGGCGGATGCCAAACTGGCCGTCTATGCAAGGGCCTTCATGGGCACGCCGGTGCTGTCGCATCTGGCTTTCGGGGTGCTGGCCGTGGGACTGCTGGTGCTTTATCTCCGCCGCCGCGGCAGAACCGATATCGCCATGGCCGGCATGCTGGCGGGGGCGCTGACTTTCACCTCCAGCTTTTTCTTCGTCTCGGTGGCCTGCGATTACCGCTATCTCTATCCCCTCGATCTGGCGGCGATGCTGGCTCTTTTCCATTTCTTTGCGGCACCGTCATCAAAATTGACGAAAATCTAGGCAGTGCAAGGGAGCGCTTTGCTGTTTCGGCGGTTTCCATCGGGCAAAGCCGAGGAGCCCGGATGCGCGCCTGCTTTCTTGGACAGAATGTATGTGCCCTGGGGTTTGGGGTCGCGATGGTCCGGACCCCGCCCTTGGAACAGCCGTTGGAGCGGCTGGCCGACCAGTCCTTGGAGGCTGGCGGCGCCAGCACACCAAAGCAGGGAGAAAGTCCCATGCGAGGCCCGATGGCCCGGGAGTTGAGGCGGCTGATCCCCTTCTGATGTTGGGGACAATTGCCGGCGCCGGTACCGGACCTGCCCTGCCCCGTGTTGCACTGGTCCGGCCATTGCGTCGCAGGGCGAAATTGTGGGGAACTTTTACTTGTTCTCTGGGGTACCAATACCGATATTAGGTGTTGTCTGAGTCGCCGCCGTAACGATATTTTATCGAGATTCCAGTATATTGGTGGGTATGCAAACGCGCTTTTCCATTCTGCTGGTCGTTGGGGCCGCTCTGGCGCTGAGCGCCTGCGCGACCAATGACCCCGCATCACTGGCGCAGCACGACCCCTGGGAACCCGGCAACCGAGCCGTGTTCGATTTCGACATCAAGCTGAATGACACGGTGGTGACGCCGGTGGCGAAATTCTACCGCTCGGCCCTGCCGGAAGCGGCGCGCGACAGCATCCACAATGCCCTGACCAACCTCAATGCCCCGGTGGTGTTCGTCAACGATTCCATCCAGGGCGATGGCGACAAGGCGACCAATATCTTCGGCCGTTTCATGATCAATTCCACTGTCGGCCTGGCGGGCCTGATCGATGTCGCCAGCAAGATGGGAATTCCCTATCACGACAATGATTTCGGCATCACGCTTGGCAAGGGCGGCGCGGCGGAAGGCTCTTATCTGGTGCTGCCCTTCCTCGGTCCCAAGCCGCCGCGCGATCTGGTCGGCAGCGGCGTGGATATCGCCTTCGACCCGCTGACCTATATGAGCTGGAACAATTCAACCCTCTACATGATCATCCGGTCAGGCCTTGGCGTGCTGGACAGCAGCGCCGCGAACATTGACGCCGTCGAATCTATACAGCGCTCATCCATCGATTTCTACGCCACCACGCGCAGCCTCTATCGCCAGAACCGCAACGCCCAGATTCATGACGGCGCCGCGCAAAATTCGGATCTGCCGAATTTCTAAACGCGCCGCAATGTTGGCATGCGATTCAATATCTTGATTAAAATCCAATAGCGTCAAGCCAGGCGATTTTAACGCCGGCTTCAGTCTCCGATTACGCGAATTTTCCGGCCTTGATATGCCTGTGCGCGCATTTCAAACGAATATTTCCCATGCGCAAATTTTTGGCGAATTTTATCGCAAATGACGACGGCGCCACGGCGATTGAATATGGCCTGATCGCCGCCCTGATCGCGGTGGTCATTATCACCGGTCTGACCACGGTCGGCACCAGTCTCAATACCCAACTGGCCGGTATCGCGAGCAGCCTGCGCTAGTGCAGGAAGTTCGCGAGCATCTTCATACAAGTTAATTGCCAGGCTTCGCGGCAACGCCGCTGCCTGCCCCCCGCGATTTTAACGCTGCCGCGAGGAACGCGTTTCCCTTGGGGTCCGGACTTGATATCCGTGAACCCGTCAAAAGGGGAATTTCATGCGCGGACGATTGGCCGGATTTATCGGCGACCGGAAAGCCACGACGGCGATTGAATATGGCCTGATCACGGCCCTGATCGCGATCGTGATGATTGCCGGACTGGGCGCGCTGGGCAACAGCCTCAATGGCCATCTGATCGTGATCGGCACCAGCCTGAATTAGCGAGGTACGACCGGCCTTGGCCGGTCAAATCGATCCAGCGGATCGATTTGAGTACCGAACGCGCCGAGCTTGGGCGAGGCGCAAAAGCGACCGGCTACGCCGTCGCGTCTCTCACTCCGCCGGCGCGCCGGGCGCCTTGGGCGCGCGCATGATGCCGTGGTACCAGCCATTCCAGATATTGCGGGTGCGGGTGCCGAAGCGATCGAGATAAAGATAGACCACCGGCGTTGTGTAAAGCGTCAGGGCCTGGCTCAGCACCAGGCCGCCGACGATCGAGATGCCCAGCGGCTGGCGCAATTCGGATCCTTCCCCGAGCCCGATCGCCAGCGGCAGCGCCCCCAGGATCGCGCCCATGGTCGTCATCATGATGGGACGAAAGCGCATCAGGGCGGCCTGGTAGATGGCCTCGCGCGAATCCAGATGCTTCTCGCGCTGCAGGCTGATGGCGAAATCTATCAGGATAATGGCGTTCTTCTTGACAATGCCGATCAGCAGAATGACGCCGATCAGCGCGATCAGGCTGAAATCGGTCTTGAAAATCAAGAGTGCCAGCACCGCACCCACACCGGCCGAAGGCAGGGTGGAAAGGATGGTGATGGGATGGATCAGGCTTTCGTAGAGAATTCCCAGCACGATGTAGATGGTGATGATCGCCGCCAGCAGCAGCAGCGGTTCGTTGGCCAGCGATTTCTGGAAAAGCTGGAAAGTGCCGGCGGCTTCGCCGTGCACCGAGATGGGGACGTCAATCTTCGCCATGGTCTGCTGGATCGCCGTCTGGGCGACGCTGATCGGTTCGCCGGTCGGCAGGGTGAAGGAGAATGTGGTGGCGACAAAGGGTCCCTGATGGTTGACAGCCAGCGGCGTGGCCCCGGGCCCGTAGCTGACAAAGGCCGAGAGCGGCACCATGGTCTCAACCCGGGTGGAAACCGAGGCGCCGGTCGAGGCGCCGCCCCGCGCCGTATTGGTCAGGGCATTGAGCTGCTGGTTGCGCACCGCATCCGCCGCCGCCTGGGCGGCCGACGTGGAAGAACTGTTGTTGCTCGAGGTCGTGGCCGTGGTGGTGAGGCTGCTGGTGCCGCCGGATGCCCCGCCGGCGGCGGGCGCCGCGGCAAAGGCGCCGCCGGCCGCCGCCGAGGCCTGGGTGCCGCTGACGCTGCCGCCGGAGGTCGAGACATAGATATCGCGCAGCGCTTCCGGGCTCTGCCAGAATTCGGGCGCCACCTCCATCACCACATGATACTGGTTCTTGTCCTTGTAGAGGGTTGAGACCTGGCGCTGGCCAAAGGCGTCATACAGCGTCGCGTCGATCTGGGTGGCGTTGAGACCCAGCCGCGCCGCGGTCGGCCGGTCGATCTTGAGATCGACCTCCAGGCCCTTGTCCTGCTGGTCGGAATTGACGTCCTGCAATTCCGGAACGTTTTGCAGCGCCTGGGTAATCTTGGGCACCCAGGTGTTGAGGTCGTCGAGCGTATCGGCCTGGATGGTATATTGATAATCGCCATTGCCCGCCCGGCCGCCGCCGCGCACCCCCGTGGCGCTGGCCGAGGCCAGGAACAGCCGCGCCCCCGCGACATTGCCGAGCTTTGGCCGGAGCCGATCGATCACTTGCGGCGTCGTCATATAGCCGCGTTGCGCGGGTGGCTTCAGCGTGACGAATATGTTGCCGGAATTGCCGCCGGCCGCAAAGCCGCCGACCGAGGCCACCGCAGGATCGGCGCGGATAATGTCGACGAACTGCACGAATTTCTTCTGCATCAGCTGGAAGGAAATGCTCTGGTCGGCGCGGATGCCGCCCTGCATGCGGCCCTCATCCACCGAGGGAAAGAAGCCCTTGGGCACGATGGCCAGCAGATAGACATTCAGGCATACCGCCACCAGCAGGATGAACATCACGGTCTTGGGATTATCGAGCGCCCATCCCACCGTGCGGCGATAGAAATCAAGGCTTTTCTCGAAAATCCGCCGCGAAGCGCGCAGGATCAGGCTTTCGTCATCGGTGGGACTGATGTCGAGAAAGGCGCACATCATGGGCGTCACGCTCAACGACACCAGCAGCGACGTGCCGATGGCAATGGTCAGGGTAACGGCGAATTCGTGGAAGATCTTGCCCACGACGCCGCCCAGCAGCAGGATGGGGAAAAATACCGCCACCAGCGAAATGCTCATGCTCAGCACGGTGAAGGATACTTCCTGCGCTCCCTTGAGCGCCGCCTGCATGCGGGATTCGCCCAGTTCCAGGTGGCGGGTGACGTTTTCCAGAACGACGATGGTGTTGTCCACCACAAAGCCGGTGGAAACGATCAGCGCCATCAGGGAAAAATTGTCGAGGCTGAATCCCACCAGATACATCATGCCGAAGGTGCCCAGCAGCGACAGCGGCACGGAAACGGCCGGCACCAGAGTGGCGCGGAAATTCCGCAGGAAGAAAAATACCACCACCACCACCAGGATTGTGGATAGGACCAGCGTCTCCTCCACGTCGCGCACCGAATTGCGGATCGAGACTGTGGGATCGTTGATGACCTCCAGATTGATGGCGGCGGGCAACGAGGCCTGCAATTCCGGCATGATGGCGCGGATGCTGTCCACCACCGAAATGACATTGGCGCCGGGCTGTTTGGTGACATTGACCAGGATGGCGGGCTGGCCGTTGGCCGTGCCCATGTTGCGGACATTTTCGACGCTGTCCGAAACATCGGCGACATCGGACAGCCGCACCGCGGCGTTGTTGCGATAGGCGATGACCAGGCTTTGGTAATCCGCCGCCGCCGTGGCGCTGTCATTGGCATAGACCTGAAGCCGTTCAGGCCCCTGCTCGATGGTGCCTTTGGGACTGTTGGCATTGGCGGCGGAAACAGCGGCGCGGACATCCTCAAGTCCGATGCCGTATTTGAACAGGGCGCGCGGGTTGAGCTCGATGCGGATCGCCGGCAGCGATGCGCCGTTCAGCTGGACATCGCCCACACCGGTCACCTGGGACAGGCGCTGCTGCAGGATATTCGACGCCTGGTCGTAGATCTGGCCCGGGCTGAGAGTCTTGGAGGTCAGCGCCAGGATCATGATGGGAAAATCCGACGGATTGAATTTGCGGTAGGTCGGATTGGAGCGCAGCGCCGCGGGCAGATCGGCGCGCGCCGCGTTGATCGCGGCCTGCACATCGCGCGCCGCGCCGTCAATGTCGCGGCTGATGTCGAATTGCAGCACCACCTGGGTCGAGCCCACCGAACTGCGGGAGGTCATTTCGGTAACCGCCGCGATGGCGCCGAGATGCCGCTCCAGCGGCGTCGCCACGCTGGTGGACATGGTCTCGGGGCTGGCGCCGGCCATGTTGGCCTGCACCACCAGGGTGGGGATGTCTATGTTTGGCAGCGGCGAGACCGGCAGCAGCAGCATGGCGCCAAAACCCGCCAGCGCCAGCCCAAGCGCCAGCAGCGTCGTGGCGATCGGGCGGCGGATGAAGAGCTCAACCATGGGGGGCCCTCATTCGCCCGCTTCCGGCGCATAAGAGGCGGGGGACGCGCCCCGCCGCCGGGCGCGCCATTCGCGAAGCTCGCAGCCCCAGCGGTCGAAATAGATATAGATGACAGGCGTGGTGAAGAGGGTAAGCAGCTGGCTCACCAGGAGGCCGCCGACAATGGAAATGCCAAGCGGATGACGCAGCTCCGAGCCCATGCCGGTGCCGAACATCAACGGCATGGCGCCGAACATCGCCGCCACCGTGGTCATCAGGATGGGGCGGAAGCGCAAAAGCGCGGCCTGATGAATGGCGTCCACGGGTGATTTTCCTTCGTTGCGCTCAGCCTCAAGCGCGAAGTCAATCATCATGATGGCGTTCTTCTTGACGATGCCGATCAGCAGAATGATGCCGATGATGGAGACGATGTTGAGCTCCAGCCCGAAGAGTATCAGGAACAAAAGGGCGCCAACGCCCGCGGAAGGAAGGGTCGAGAGAATGGTCAGGGGATGAATGAAGCTCTCATACAGAACCCCCAGCACGATATAGACCGTGACAATGGCGGCGATGATCAGAAGCAATTCGTTGCCCAGCGCCGACTGGAAGGCCAGCGCCGAACCTTCGAACTGGGTGGTGACGCCGCTGGGGTGGCCGGCGGCAATTTCCGCCGCGTTCACCGCATCCACCGCCTCGCCCAGCGAATAGCGCGGCGCGACATCGAAGGAAATTGTGGCGGAGGGGAATTGGCCCATATGATCGATCTGCAGCGGCACGGTGCGCTGGTCGACATGGGCGATTGCCGAAAGCGGCACCTGCCCTCCCCCCGCCGACGGCACATAAATGTCGTTCATCGAAGCCACACTGTTCTGCAGCTTGGGATCGGCCTCCAGGATCACGCGATACTGGTTGGACTGGGTGAAGATGGTCGAAATGATGCGCTGGCCGAAGGAATCATAAAGCGCATTGTCAATCGTCGCCGAGGTAATGCCGAAGCGCGCCGCGGTGTCGCGGTCCACCACCAGGAAGGCCGACAGGCCTTTGTCCATGAAATCGGTCGAGACATTGGTCAGCGCCGGCGACTTATTCAGCTGGGCCAGAAGCTTGGGTACGAAATCATTGAGGCTGGAGGAGGTCGCGGCCTGCAGCACGAACTGGTATTCGGCGCGGCTGACCACCGAATCGATGGTGAGGTCCTGCACCGGCTGCAGGTAAAAAGTGATGCCGGGCACGGCGCTGGCGTCCTGCTGCAACCGGGCCACCACATTGGTGACGCTATCGCGATTCTGTTTGGGCTTGAGATTGATCAGGTAGCGGCCGCTGTTGAGCGTATCGTTGGTTCCGTCCACGCCGATGAAGGACGACAGGCTCTCGACATCCTTGTCCTGCAGAATCTTCGCCGCCAGCGCCTGCTGCCGGCGGGACATTTCGTCAAACGACACGGTGGGCCCGGCCGTGCTGATGGCCTGGATGAAGCCGGTGTCCTGCAGCGGGAAGAAGCCCTTGGGAATCAGGATGTAAAGCACCACCGTGAAGACAAGGGTCAGCACCGCAACCAGCATGGTGAAGCGCTGGTGCCGCAGCACCCAGATCAGCAATCGGTCATACTCACCGACAAATCGCTCATAATATTTCTCGGTGCGGCGCTGGAAGGCGCTCTGGTGCCTTGCCTCATAGGCATGGCTGCGCAGCAGCTTGGCGCACAGCATCGGCACCAGGGTGAGAGAGACCACCGCCGATATCAGGATGGTGATGGCCAGGGTGACGGCGAATTCGCGGAACAGGCGGCCCACCACTTCCTGCATGAACAGGAGCGGTATCAGCACCGCGATCAGCGAAACCGTCAGCGATACGATGGTAAAGCCGATCTCGCCCGCGCCTTTCAGGGCGGCATCCAGCGGCTTCATGCCTTGTTCGAGATAGCGGGTGATGTTCTCGATCATCACAATGGCGTCATCCACCACGAATCCGGCGGAAATTGTCAGCGCCATCAGTGACAGATTGTTGAGCGAAAAGCCCAGCAGGTACATGGCCGCGAAAGTGCCGACGATGGACAGCGGCACCGAGAGGCTGGGGATGAAGGTGGCGGGCAGATTTCGCAGGAAGACATAGATCACCAACACCACCAGCACCACCGCCAGCATCAGCTCGAACTCGACATCGGATACCGAGGCGCGGATGGTGTTGGTGCGGTCGGTGAGAACCCGGACATCCACCGATGCGGGCAGGCCGCCCTGGATCTGGGGCAATATCGCCTTGATCGAATCCACAACCGCAATCACGTTGGCGCCGGGCTGACGCTGGACATTCAGCAGCACGGCGGGGGTTTTGTCCGCCCAGCTGGACAGCTTGGTGTTCTCGGCGCCCTCCACCACGGTGGCGACATCGGACAGATGCACCGGCGCGCCGTTCTTGTAGGCCACCACGATGTTGGCGTAATCGCCGGCGCTCTGCAGTTGGTCATTGGCATTGATGGTGTAGGACTGGGCGGCGCCGTCGAAATTGCCCTTGGGCGCATTGGAATTGTTGTTGGCGACGGTGGTGCGCAGATCGTCAATGTTGAGGCCATACGACGCCAGCTGCTGCAAATTCGCCTGGACCCGCACGGCGGGACGGTGGCCGCCGGAAATGCTGACCAGGCCGACGCCCGAAAGCTGCGAGATTTTCTGCGCAATGCGGGTATCCGCCAGGTCCTCGACCGTGGTGATCGGCAACGTGGTCGAACTGATGGCCAGGGTGATCACCGGCGCATCGGCGGGATTGACCTTGGCATAGACCGGCGGGGCGGGAAGCTGCGGCAACAGGCTGCCGCCGGCATTGATCGCGGCCTGCACTTCCTGTTCGGCAATGTCGAGGCTGAGGGTGAGATCGAACTGCAGTGTCACGACGGATGAGCCGGCCGAGGATACCGACGACATTTCCTTCAGGCCCGGCATCTGGCCGAACTGGCGCTCCAGGATTGCGGTGACGGATGTGGTCATCACATCCGGGCTGGCGCCGGGATAAAAGCTCTGCACCTGGATGGTGGGATAATCCACTTCCGGCAGCGCCGACAGCGGCAGGAACAGATAACCCACCACGCCCACCAGCATGATGGCGATCATCAGCAGCGAAGTCGCAACCGGTCTTTGTATGAAGGGAGCCGAGATATTCATGGCTTCACGCTGGCCCCCGCCGGGCGCCGCTCACAAAAGGCCGCATGCCGGAAGGCAGCATGTCCGTCCGCTCACGGGCCGCCGCCACGCCGGCCGCCACCGCCACCGCCGGCCCGGCGCTGCTGGGCCATGGCCGCCGTGCAGGTGCTGGAGAGCGAGCTGCGCTTCTGGAACAGGCATTGCCGCGCCTCACGCGAGCCGGGCGCGGCGCCGCCGCACAGTTTGGCAATGTCGGCGCTGCACGCTTCCGTCAGCGCCTTTTGCGCCGCCGCCCGCGCCGCCGTGCGCGCCGCATCGGCCGCCGCCCCGGAGGGTGCCGCAATCTTCTGCGCCGGTCCCGGAATCGTGACTTCGGCGCCATCGCGCAAACGATCGGCGCCATCCACCACCACCGTGTCGCCTGGTTTCAGGCCATCCAGGATTGCGACATTGTCGCCATCCTGCACGCCCAGCTTGACGCTGCGCTGGTTGGCGAGCTTGTCAGGCGACACCACAAATACAAATGTGCCACCGGCGCCTCGCTGAACCGCCGCCACCGGGATCACCGTCTGATGCTGCTGCGTGTCCACCAGCAGGCGGATATTGACGAACTGGCTGGGAAAGAGCTTGCCGTCGCTATTGTCGAACATGGCGCGCAGCTTCACCGTGCCGGTGGTGGGATCCACGACATTGTCTATGGTGGCCAGCTTGCCGGTCGCGATCTGGACAGTCTGGCTGCGATCAAAGGCGGTTACGGCCAGTTCGGCACCCGATGTCGAGCGCGCCATGACCTGCGAGATATTGTCTTCCGGCACGGTGAATATGACGGACATCGGCGAAAGCTCGGTCACCACCACCACCCCGGTGGTCTGGCCGGCCGAGACGATATTGCCGACATCCACCAGATGCAGGCCGACGCGCCCGTCCACCGGCGCGGTGATACGCGTATAGCCGAGATTGATCTCGGCCGATTCCACATTGGCCTGATCGGACTGGACCACGCCGGAATCCGAGCCCACCAGCGCCTGCTGGGTGGCGACCGCCTGGGCCGAAATCGCGTTCTGCGCGGCCAGCGCCTGATCGCGGGCGAGGTCCAGCTTGGCATTGTTGAGATTGGACTGGTCGCGCGCCAGCTGGCCCTTGGACTGGTCGAGCGCCGCCTGATAGGGCCTGGGGTCAATCTGGGCGAGCAGGTCGCCCGCCTTCACCAACTGGCCTTCGGTGAAATAAATCTTGGTCAGCATGCCGCCGACCTGGGGCCGGACGGTGGCGGTGGCCAGCGGCGTCACCGTGCCCAGCGCGTTCAGCGTGACATTGATCGGCGCGTCCCTGGCGGTGGCCACGCCCACCGGCTGCGGCCCATTGTTGAATCCGTTGCGGACTGCCGGCTTGGGATAGATCGCCCAGATCAGCAGCGCCAGCAGCGCCAGGCCCAGCCCGATGAATACCACCCGCGACAGGCGCGGATGCCGGCCGCACCATTGCTTGAAATCCGTCCACCAGCCGGCGTTGGCGGGCGCGACCAGACCGGTGTGCAACCCGGCATGGATGTCCTTGTTGGTGTGTTCGATGTTCATCGCCCGGGACCCGAAATGAGAAAATCAATCTTAGAAAATGCGGAAAAAACGACTTTTATATGCCATGTGAAACATGCAGCCGGTAAAGACCCAAGCTTACGCATCCTGATCTCGGATAGCAGCCTGTTTCCGCCTAAATTTGTCGAAACTGTCGTGAACCCAAGATGAACAACGCCAGCACCGGCCCGGTATTTTCATGCCCGGCTCATGGATTACGTGCGGTTCAGGATTTCGTTCATCGCATTCACGCCCTGCCCTACCTTGGCGCCGGATTTGCGCCGGGTCCCGGCCCCAGCCGGCCCCGCCGGGGCGGCGTCCGCCTGGCCTAAAGCGGGACGCAGGTCTGGCGGAAAATACCGGAATACCGGGATTTTCGTGCCAATCCGGGGCGAAAAATCCCGCTTTTGCTGGTCCAGGTCCTGCAACCCCCACGCCTGAGGCCCATGCCCCAAGGCGCGACAGTGAGCGTTCAGGATTATTCCCAGCCGGCGATGAAGGCGGTATTTCCCGCCCTGGACGGCTTTGGCCTGTCTTTCGCGCCGGCCGGCATCACCGCCAAGCGGGTGCTGGACGTGGTGCTCGCCGCCACCGCCATTTTTCTGTTCCTGCCGCTGCTGGCCGTCATCACCCTGGCGGTCGCCGCCGATTCGCGCGGCCCCGTGCTGTTCCGCCAGCGCCGCACCGGCCAGTACGGCAACCTCTTCGGCATCTACAAATTCCGCAGCATGCATGTGCTGGAAGACGGCCCCCAGATTGCTCAGGCGATCAAGGGCGATCCGCGCATCACCCGTGTCGGCCGTTTCCTGCGCGCCGCCAGCCTTGATGAACTGCCGCAGCTCTTCAATGTCCTGTCCGGCGAGATGTCGCTGGTGGGCCCGCGCCCGCACGCAATCGCCCATGACGAATATTATTCCGCCCGCGTTGAAAATTACGCCGTGCGCCAGCAGGTCAAGCCGGGCATTACCGGCTGGGCCCAGGTGCATGGCGCGCGTGGGCAGACCACCGATGTCGCGGACATGCAACGCCGCATCGCGCTGGACGCCTGGTATGTCGCGCACGAGAGCCTGTGGCTCGATCTCGTCATCCTCGCCCGCACCCCGCTGGAAGTTCTTCGCCGGAGGAACGCGGTCTGATGCAAGCGCTCTTCTCCATCCCCGCCGCATTCGAAATCCTGGAAACGCCGCAGGCAGCCGCCAATGACTCCTATGGCGAGGTGAATGTCGGCGGCATCAAGACGGCCTGCGTCACCCGCGACGGCCTGGCGCAGATCATGCTCATTGATTGCCTGGCGGCGCGCCAGACCGAAGCCAATCCCAAGCTGGTGTTCGCCAGCAACGGCCACGCCATTGCCCTGGCCGCCACCGACGAAAAATTCCGCGACACCCTGGCCCAGGCCGACATCATCCATGCCGATGGCCAGGCGGCGGTGTTCGCCTCGCGCTTTACCCAGACCCCGATCCCGGAGCGCAGCGCCACCACCGATTTCATCCATGACGCCGCCGCACTGGCCGCGCAGCAAGGCCTGCGCTTCTTCCTGCTCGGCGCCACCGAGGAAGCCAATGCCGAGGCGGCCGAGATTCTCAAGGCCACCTATCCGGGCCTGCAGATTGTTGGCCACCGCCACGGCTATTTCTCGCTCTTCGACGAGGACGATATCTGCGACGAGATCAACCTGACCAAACCCGATGTCATCTGGGTGGGACTGTCGGTGCCGCTGGAGTATGAATTCGCCGTCCGCAACAAGGCCCGCCTCAAGGCCGGCTGGCTGGTGACCTGCGGCGGCTGCTTCAATTTCGTGACCGGCGCCTATAAGCGCGCCCCCGCCTGGATGCAGCAATCCGGCCTGGAATGGCTCTATCGCCTGGCCCGGGAGCCCAAAAGGTTATTCTGGCGTTACGCGGTGACCAACCCGCTTGCGATTTTTTTACTATTGACGCGCACAAATTCGCTGCCTGCGGAAGATCATGCGCCTGTGATGGCTCAGGTCCGCGCCGCGGCGTGAGGGCTTGCCTATGTCCCTGTCCCTGGAGCTTGCCGAGGCGCCGCCGTCACGGCTGACACCGTTGCTGGCCACGGCGCGGCGTTATGGCCTTTCGGCCTCGGGCCCGGTGGCGACCTCGGGGGCGCATTTCCTGGCCTCGCTGCTGTTTGTCCGAAGTCTGCCCGCCAGCGCCTTCGGACTATTCTCCTTTGTGCTGGTGATCGTGCCCTTCGCCATGAGCATGACCGGCGCCATGCTGATCATCCCGGCCACCCGCGCCTTGACCTTACCGCCGCAGGCGCGCGCTCAGGCGATGGCCTGTTTCCTCAAGATGAACCTGCTGCTGTCGGCGGTGACAATATTCGCGGTGGCGGGCCTGCTGTTCATCGCCCATGCCGCGCCGCTGCCTGCCCTGCTGCTGGGCCTGTTCGGGGGCGCCCTTACATTCCGCTGGCTCGCCCGCTGCTATGCCTTTATCGAGGGCCGGCTGCGCAACGCCATCGCCTCCGACGTGGTTTATGCCGCTGCCCTGATCTGCGGCCTCGCCGTTTTGGCGCTGAGCCGTCATGTTACCCTGCCCTCCGGCGCCGGAATTCTGTTGCTGGCGGCGCTGGCGAGCTTTGCCCCGCTGGGGCGCAAATTTTTCGCCGAGCAATTCGCCGCTGTTTCCACCGGCAGGCTGCGCCACTATGGCGCCACGTTTCGCGATGTGACGCGCTGGTCGCTGCTGGGCGTGATCTTCACCGAGCTGACGGTCAACGCCCACGCCTACCTCGTCACCTTCGTGGCGGGATCAGGACCATTCGCCCTGCTGGCGCTGGGCATGCTGTTGATGCGGCCGGCTTCGCTGGTGCAGAGCGCCCTGCCCGATCTTGAACGCCCGGTGATGACCCGCCAGATCGCGGCCCGCGACTGGCGTGGACTGGCGCGCACCCGCAAGGAATTCGGTGCCGGGCTTCTTGCCATGCTGCTGGCGACGTTGCTGCTGGATGCTGGGCTGTTGACCTGGTTTCCCCGCCTGATCCTGAAGAAAGGCTATAGCTTGCACGATGTGATGATCGTGGCGACGATCTCGGCCGTCATCATGGCGATACGCTGCCTGCGGGCGCCGCCGGCCGTGCTGCTGCAGGCGGTGGGCGCATTCCGGCAGTCGGCCGCGATCGCTCTCAAGACCAGCGTGATTTCCCTTCTGGCCACCTTGATCCTGCTCCTGGCTTTCGGGCCGATCGCCTCGCTGGGCGGCGTGGCGCTTGGCGAACTGGCTTTCCTGCTCTATTGCCGCAGGCTGGCATCCGCCTGGGAGGCGCAACGTGGCTGAACGCATCACCATCGCCATTCCCACATTCCGGCGGCCGAAAAACCTGCAGCGCCTGCTGGAGGCCGTCGCCCGGCTCGACACCGATGCCGATATCGCGGTGCTGGTCGCCGACAATGATGCCGAAACCCAGGAGGGAATAAAGCTTTGCGCCCAGCTGGCGCCCGATTATCGCTGGCCGCTGCGCGCCGTGGTGGCAAAAGAGCGCGGCATCGCCCAGGTGCGCAACCTGCTGGTCGCCGAAGCGCTGGCGGATTGCCATGCCGGTTTCATCGCCATGATCGACGATGACGAATGGCCGGCGCCCGACTGGATCAGCGAATTCCTGCGCACCCAGCGCCAGACCGGCGCCGACGCGCTGCAGGGCGCCATCCTGTTCGCGGCGGAACGCGGCGGCTCCGAAACCCGCCCGGATATTCGCAGTATCGCCGGCGTGACCATGCTGGAGAGCGCGGGCAACCTGTTCATCGCCCGCACCATGCTGCGCGCGATGACGCCGCCCTGGTTCGATCCTGCCTTCGCCCTGACCGGCGGTGAGGATCGCGACTTCTTCCTGCGGCTTGAGGCGGAAGGCGCCCGCTTCGCCTGGGCCGATGGCGCCCGGGTTTACGGCGATGTCCCCGAGGGCCGCGCCACATTGGGCTGGACCCTGAAGCGCGCCTATTCCAACGGCAATTCCGACATGCAGGTACTGCTGAAATACCGGCCCGGCCTGGCGACGCGCCTGACGGAAGCGGCGAAAATCGCCGCCGCGCTCTTGTTGTCGTTGCCGCTGGCCGTCATCCTCTCGCCAAGCCCGAATCGCAGGCTTGCCCCCTTGACCAAACTCTTCCGGGCGGCGGGCAAGCTGACGGCGATGGCCGGCTGGCGCTACAACGAGTATGCCGTGGTCCATGGCGAATGAGAGCTTTGCTGTAGGATTCGATGCTCCGCCCCGGCTGGAGCGCACCACGCTCGCCTCGATCAGCTTTTTCGGCCTGCTGATCATTGTCTTTGTCGGCTTTGAGCCGTTCGTCCCGCCCACGCCCGGTACGGCGCTGGCTGCTCCCGATGCGGGAGCGGGTGACCTGCTCCACCAGATTCTCTATCTCTGCATTTTCGCCGTCATCCTGCTCACCGCGGTACAGCGGCGCGGGCTCGGCGCGATACGCGCCGTTCCCCTTATCCTGGGATTGCTGCAGATCTGGTGCCTGCTCAGCGCCATCTGGGCCACCGAGCACGGCATAGCCTTCCGCCGCGCGACGCTGGAAGTGGTGCTGACGCTTTCGGTCCTGCTCGGGGCCGATACCATCGGACCTGAACGGGCCTTTCGCTATTGGCGCATCCTGCTGGCGATTGTTCTGGTGGTGAACTGGATTTCAATTCCACTGATCCATACCGCCGTGCATTTGCCCGGCGAGCTGGATCCGGGACTGGTGGGCGACTGGCGCGGATTGTATGGCCAGAAAAATGGCGCCGGGGCCACCTGCGCCATGACCGCGTTGCTGTTCCTGTTCACCCGCAACGGCCGGTACAATTGGATCGGCTGGCTGGTGGCGGCGGGGGCGCTGGGCTTTCTGGTGATGACCCGCTCCAAGACCTCGATGGCGCTGTTTCCGGTTTCGCTGCTGGCGGGATTGGCCTATCGCGCCTGCTGGCGCGACGGCCTCAGCCGCTCGGTCTTTGTCGCGGCGGCGGCGCTGCTGATACTGGTGGCGGGAACGGTGGGAATTTTATATGCCGATACCATTTCCCACATTCTGGAGGATCCCACCG
Source organism: uncultured Alphaproteobacteria bacterium (assembly GCA_903857685.1). Taxonomy (GTDB): domain Bacteria; phylum Pseudomonadota; class Alphaproteobacteria; order Micropepsales; family Micropepsaceae; genus Rhizomicrobium. The sequence continues at coordinate 79,942 of CAIOFO010000033.1, read as the reverse complement.
AATTCACCGGCCGCGCCGAAATCTGGCAGGCCTATATCAACTTTGTGCGCGACCATCCCTGGCTGGGGGCCGGCTTCGGCACCCTTTACAGCACCGGCAGCCTGTCGCCGATGCACAATTATGTCCGCTCGGTTTGGGTGGAGGCGATCGGAGACAGCCATGACGGCTATCTGCAGCTTCTGGTGACCCTGGGCGGGGTCGGTTTTGTGCTGGGCATGATCAGCCTGGTGGCGGAGCCGCTGGCCGGTTTCTGGCCCCTGAATTACCAGCAAATCGGCTTCCGGGCCCTGCTTTTCGCGCTTTTCGTCTTCTTTGTGCTGCACAATTTCCTGGAATCCGACTTTTTGACCCGCGACAGCGGGGTGTGGTTTTCCCTGCTTTTGGTGATCGCGGCGCTGCGCCATCCTGAGAAATCTTTAACTTTGGCCCCGTAATATCGGCGGCCATGCGCGGCCAGCCCCATTTTTCCGTGATCATCCCGGTTTACAACCGTGCCTCCGTGCTCGGCACCGCGATCGCGTCCGTTCTGGCGCAGACCTGCCAGGATTTCGAAATCGTCATTGTCGATGACGGTTCGCGGGACGATCCGGCCCCGGTGGTTGCCGCATTCGGCGATCCGCGCATCCGCTTGCTGCGCCAGGAGAACCAGGGCGGCGGCGCGGCGCGCAATGCCGCGATAGACGCGGCGCGCGGACGCTTCATCGCGCCGCTGGATTCCGACGATGTCTTCCTGCCGCATCACCTGGCGACGATGAAGGCGCTGCTGGACGGCACCACCAACATCGCCGGCTATGCCCGCATCCTGGTGGATCGCGGCGAGGGCCGCACCTTCCTGAAGCCGCCGCGGGCAATTCGCGAAGGCGAGGACATGGGCGAATATCTGCTCTGCCGCAGAGGCTTTGTCCCCACCATCACGCTGGTGGTGGAACGGCAAATGGCGCACCGCGTGGGCTATCACGCCGATCTGCGCGCCGCTGAGGATACCGACTTCGCCATCCGGCTGGCGGAGGCCGGCTGCAAATTCGTCATGGCGCCCGAGGCCGGCGCCGTCTGGAAAGACCAGGCCGATCCTGGCCGCACATCGGCGGGCGCGGCTTCCTCCCGGACCCAGCGCTTCGCCCTCTGGCTGGAGCAGATGAAACCGCGCATGACGGGGCGCGCCTGGCAGGGCGCACGCGGCTGGGGCTATGCCAAAATGCTGTCGCGCGATGGCCAGAAATGGCAGGCGTTGAAGCTTTATCTGAGCGCGGTGGCGAATAAATGCTACGCGCCGCGACTGGCGGCCATCATTTTCCTGCAGATCTTCCTGGGCACGGAAACCTATCGCCGCCTGGCCGATACCGCGATCGGCTGGCTGCGCCTGAACTTGCGCGAACCGGAGCCCGCCGGGCGCCGGACACAATCGTCCTTACAATATCCGCGGCGGAGTTTGCGATGAGCGTTATCGAGCATAGTGCCCCCATTCCCGCCGGGAAAGCCAAGCGCACCGCCGCATCCCATGGCTATGTCTTGCGCCGCCTGTTCCAGAAGGGAAAGCTCGGCAAGGTATTCGTCGAGCGGCTGACCGAGCCCTTGCACCTGAATATCCTGTCCCTGTTCGTCGCGCTGCTGGGCAGTTACCGGATGAAAGTCGCGTTCGACCTGATCGTGCGCCAGCAATATGCCTTTCCGATCCTGTTCGCCGCCGACGCCGCCAAACTGCATGGCTACAAGAAAGTGACCTTGGTGGAGCTGGGCGTCGCCTCCGGCGCCGGGCTTCTGACCATGTGCCGCATCGCCGAGCGCACCACAAAGGCCACCGGCATCGAATTCCGCATTGTGGGATTTGACGCCGGAACGGGCATGCCGCCGGCAGTGGATTACCGCGACCTGCCGGAGCTGTTCCAGGAGGGCGACTTCCCGATGATGGATTTTGAGGGCCTGAAACAGGCCCTTCCCGCCAATGCCGAACTGATCATCGGCGACGTCAATGTCACCGCGTCCGCCTTCGCCAGGACCCTGACGCCGGATGCGCCGCTGGGCTTCGTCGCGGTGGATGTGGATTATTATTCCGCCGCCAAGGCGGCGATGCCGATCCTGACCGCGGCGCCGGAAAATTACCTTCCCGTGGTGCCGGTCTATCTGGACGATATCGCCGAATATGGCTCCAGCAACTGGACCGGCGAACTTCTGGCGGTCAGCGAATTCAACGACGAAAACAGCATGCGCAAGATCGCGCCCTTCAATTTCCTGCGCTCGCGCCGCATCTTCAAGAACACCCAGTGGATCGATCGCATGTTCGCGGCGCAGATTCACGATCATCCCCACCGCTCGCCCAATCACAAGCGCGCCACCAAATGGGTGCTGGGCAACGAATATCTGGCGGCGAAAAAGCGCTAGGCGGTCCGGACCGCTTCGGACGCCAGCAAGCCGCCCAGATGCCGCGCCAGGCGGGCGCCGGTTTTCTCTTCGATCATGCTCTGGTGCGAGCCGGCAACGGACATGATTGCGGCGCCGGGTGCAACGGCCAGCCACTGCGCCTTCATCTTGGGGAAATGGCTGAATGATATTTCAGTCCTGGCGATATAGACCTGCACCTTGCCGTCATAGCGGCCGGGCTGGTAGCGCAGCATCACATCGAGGATATCCTGCATCAGTGCGACATGCGCCGGCGGATATTTGCCGATGTCTATGAAATCCTTCGCCAGATAGCGCTCGACCTGGCTGCCGCCGGGGGCGGCGATGGTCGCGGCTGTGGCGGCGGCCTTTTGCGCGATGATGTCGCGAATGGATTGCAGCGAAGGCTGGCGGAACAGGCGATGGTTGAAAGCCCAGGGCAGTGCGTTGCGCAGCAGGGCGCCCAGGTAAGGCAGATGGCGCGGGCCGGTGTCGGCGCCGCTGTTCCAGGGCGCCATGTCGAGTGCCACGAGCAGCCGGACGTCGCGCCCCCTTGCCCTCAGCTGGCGCGCCATCTCATAGGCAATCAGGCTGCCGACCGACCAGCCGCCCAGCGCCAGCGGACCTGAGGGCTGAAAGCGCTCCAGCGCTTCGCGATAATAATTGGCGATGGCCGGTAGCGTGACGCTTTCGATTTCGCCGCCGAACTGCGCATTGCGATTTTTCGCCGGCATCTGGATGCCATAGAGCGGCTGGCCCGGACCCAGCATCCGCGCCAGCGCGATGTAATCGGTGGCTTTGCCCGACAGGGAATGCACGCAGTAAATGGGCAGGCCCGTGGCGCTTTCGCTCAGCGGCACGATGATGGCCTTGGCCCGGCCCAGGGATTCCGTCCATGCCACATTGCTGGCGAGTTGCTGCATGCGACCCAGGCGGGCGCCGGCATCCTTCTCCAGGGTCAGGGATTGCGACATGCCCCGATCATAGGGGGCCGTTTGCAAAGGCCGGGTAAACCCGGCAACCCCCCGAAACAGAAAGCTTTTCGACCTTACCCGTCCGGCCCCCGAGACGGAGCGTTAACCCGCAGCCTGTAAATTTGCGGCCATGCCTGGACCCCCGATCCCCCTGCTGACGCGCCGCGCCCTGCTGGCAGCCGGAGCCAGCAGCCTGATCGCGCCCGCCTTTGCGCAGGAGCCCCGCCTTGCCGCGCTGGCGGCCGCCAGCGGCATCGTCTTCGGCACCGCCGCCGCCAGCTACGAATTGCGCGATGCGGATTTCCCGCCGCTGCTGGCGCGCCAGGCGGCGATGCTGGTGCCCGAATATGAAATGAAGCGCGCCGTGGTCGAGCCACGCCCCGGCGCCTATGACTTTTCCGGCATTGATACGCTGATGGCGTTCGCGCGGGCGCACAACATGGCGTTTCGCGGCCATCCCCTGATCTGGTATGCCGCCAATCCGCCCTGGCTGGAAGACGCGGTGCTGGCGCGCCGCGATGAAAAGCTGCTCACCGGTTACGTCACTGCCCTGGCGGGCCGCTATCGCGGCCGCATGCATTCGCTGGATGTGGTCAATGAGGCTTTGGCGGATGACGGCAATGGTTTGCGGCAAAGCTTCTGGCTCAAGGTTTTCGGGCCTTCCTACATGGACATGGCGTTTCACGCGGCCCGTGCCGCCGATCCCGCGGCCCTGCTGGTCTATAATGATTATGGCTGCGAGCCCGGCGGCCCCTTGGGCGACCGGGTGCGCGCCAATTGCCTTGGCTTGCTGGACGGCCTGATCGCGCGCGGTGCGCCGGTCCAGGCGCTGGGGCTGCAAAGCCATCTTTTCGCTTTCGGGCAGCATGTGGACCAGAGGAAGCTGCGGGATTTCCTGGCCGAGATCGCGGCGCGGGGCCTTGCCATCCTGGTGACCGAACTGGATGTCAGCGATGAGGGCGGGCCGTCCGATATCGCCTTGCGCGACCAGGCCGTGGCCGATGAGGCGTCGCGCTATCTCGATGTGGTGCTGGACAATCGCAGGACCGCAACGGTCCTGACCTGGGGCCTCACCGACCGCTATGCCGACCCGCCCCAATCCCTGCGCCTGAAAATGACCGGCTGGCGCTACCGCAAATTCCCCTTTGACGCAGGCCTCAGGCCCAAACCCCTGGCCGGGGCGCTGGCCCGGGCATTTTCCGCCCGGCGGCCGGCTTAAAGCGCCGAAAAACCAGCATTTTAAGGGCCCGGGCGATATCCCGTTAACCATTCGTCAGTCTGCCAAAGGTACTTTTAACGCTGCGCCGGGCACTCAGGGTTTGGGGGGCCTCGCATCCTTTGGAAGGCTTTACGGGTTCATGTCCCCCTACCGTTCGCCATCAACCTATGTGACGGGCTATGTCCCGCCGGCACCGCCGCCGGGATTTCAGCTCGCCGATTTCCTGCGCATTCTGGATTCGCGCCGCGGCCTGATCCTGCGCGTGGCGCTGGCCGTGATCGTGCTGGCGACGGCGGTGGCGCTGCTGCTGCCGCGGCAATATACCAGTTCGGCGGTGGTGATGCTGGACCAGCGCAAGAACAACGTCACGGACCTGTCGGCGGTGCTGTCGCAATTGCCCACCGATCCGGCCACCTTGCAGAACCAGATTCAGATCATCTCCTCGCGCGAGATCGCCAGCGACGTCATCACAAAATTGCAGCTCTACAACGATCCGGAATTCAATCCCGTGCTGGCGCCGGCGGGACCGGCCAGCATGCTGCGGCTGAGCTTCTGGTTTCCCGAATCGGCCAATGGCGATGTCGCGCTGATCCACGACCAGATCCTGGCGAATTTCCTCAAGCATGTGTCCGCCGAAGCCAACGGCCTTTCCACCGCCATCACCGTCTATGCCAGCGCCAATGATCCGAAAAAGGCGCAGGCCATCGCCGATGCCCTGACCCAGGCCTATGTGCAGGAGCAGGTCACTGTCCGGCAGAGCGCCAATCAGGGAACGTCCGACTGGCTCGACCGCCGCACCAACGACCTGGCGCGGCAACTGATGCAGGAACAGGCGGCGGTGCAGCAATACAAGGCGCAGCACGGCCTCAATGATTCCGCGCCCGGCAATTCGCTGGTGGACCAGCAGATGGCGGCCATCAACGCCCAGATCGTGCAGGCGCGTTCCGACCTGGCGGAAAAACAGGCCGAGGCCGACCGGGTCGGCACCTCCGCCGCCGCTGGCAATGCCGCCGATGTCAGCCAGGTTGTCGCCTCGCCGCTGATCGTGCAGTTGCGCGGCCAGCAGGCCGACCTGATCCGCCAGGAAGCCGATCTCTCCAGCAAATATGGTCCGCTGCATCCCAAGCTGCTCGCGGTGCAGGCGCAGAAACGCGACCTGGACGCCAAGATCGCGCAGGAAGTCACCCGCATCGCCGGCTCGCTGGGCAATGACGTCACCACCACCCAGGCGCATTTGAATTCACTGCAGCAGAGCCTCTCCCAGGTCGAGCGCCAGGCCACTGGCCAGAATCAGTCGCGCGTCGAGCTGGAAGCCCTGCAATCCAATGCCGATTCCACCAAGGCGCAATACGAAGCCTTTGTCGGCCGCCTGCGCCAGACCGAGGACCAGGACAGTGTCGCCGCGCCGGAAAGCCGCATCATCAGCGCCGCCACCTTGCCGCTGACCGCCAGTTCGCCCAAGCGCTGGCTGATTGTCGGCGCCTCCATCCCGCTGGGTTTCCTGCTGGGCATCATGACCGCGCTGACCTCCGAATGGTTTGGGCCCTTGCTGCCGGCGCGCCTTCCCGGCGCGCCCCGCGCCACCATCATCAATGCCCCCCGGCGCGCCGCCAAAGCCGCGCCCAGGCCGCTGCCCGCGGTGTGGAGCGGCCCGCCGATCCTGGCCGAGCTCGCCAATGCCGAGAAAATCGGCGCGGCGGCCTATGTCGTGGATTATCCCGCCAGCCGCTATGCCCAGGCGATGACGGCGCTGGTCAGCCAGTTCGATTCCAACGAAGCCGGCGCCGCCGTGGTCGCCGTCACCGGTGCTCAATCCGGCGAAAGCAAAAGCGCGGTGGCGGTGTCCATCGCCCGCGCCGCGGCCCAGATGGGACGCAAGACCGTTCTGATTGACTGCGATCCCGGCCAACTGGCGATGAAGGCAATGGAAGCGCCGTCCAGAGCGGGCCTCTATGAAGTGTTGACCGGAACCGTGCCGCTGTCCGAGGCGCTGGCCAAGGATTCCCGCACCGGCGCCTATGCCCTGGCGATGACGCGCCGCCCGCCCAAGCTGGCGACCATGTTCACCTCGGCGGCGATGGCGAGATTGATCCAGGTGCTGAAGGAAGGCGCCGATCTGGTGGTGCTGGACTGTTCGCGCGCCGGACCGGAAGCCGGCATGCTGGCGCGCCTCAGCGATGCCACTCTGCTGGTGACGCGCAAGGACGCGCTGGGCAAGCTGGCGCTGTCGAAATCGGTGTCGCTGCTGGCGGGAGCCCAGGCCGCGCCGCTGGCGATTATCGCGACCACGTAACTAGCGCGGCAGTTCCGAACCGCCCATCAAAAACTCGTCGACTCCGCGCGCGCACTGGCGGCCGCGAAGCATTTCCAGGAAAAGTGCGAAGCGGTTTTCCGTAGGAAATGCGACAATAGAATCAGCGAGGAAGCTCGCTTGAGCCCATCAGAAATTCATCTACTCCACGAGCGCACTGCCGGCCCTCGCGGATCGCCCATACCACCAGCGACTGGCCGCGGCGCATGTCGCCGCAGGAAAAAATCTTGGGGGCGCTGGTCTTGTAGTTGGACGTCGCCGCCTTGACGTTGCCGCGCGGATCGAGCTCGACCCCCGCCTGTTCCACAAGGCCGGCCTTGCGGGGACCGACAAAGCCCATCGCCAGCAGCACCAGATCGGCCTTGAGGGTGAATTCGCTGCCCGGCACTTCGACAAGGTTCATCTTGCCGCCGTCGCCCAGCTGCCAGTCCACCTTGACGCATTCCAGGCCGGTGATCTTGCCGTCCTTGGCGATGGCGCGCTTGGTCTGCACCGCGAAATCACGCTCGCAGCCCTCTTCCTGCGACGAAGAGGTGCGGAAGCGGAGCGGCCAGTCGGGCCAGACCAGCAGCTTGTTCTCCTTGGCCGGCGGCTGCGGCATGATTTCCAGCTGGGTCACCGACACGGCGCCATGGCGGTTGGAGGTACCGATGCAATCCGAGCCGGTATCGCCGCCGCCGATCACCACCACATGCTTGCCCTTGGCGCTGAGGGTGCCATGGGGCGCAGCTTTTTCTTCCGCATCGCCGGCAATGCGCTTGTTCTGCTGGGTGAGGAAGTCCATGGCGAAATGGATGCCCGAGACATCGCGGTTTTCGACCGTCAGATCGCGCGGCGCTTCCGCCCCGCCCGACAGCACCAGCGCGTCATAATCGGCCAGCAGCATCTCGACCGAAACGCCGACACCGACCTCGACGCCGGGACGGAAGGCGACGCCTTCGGCCTCCATCTGGCGGATCCGCCGGTCAATCAGATGCTTTTCCATCTTGAAGTCGGGAATGCCGTAGCGCAGCAAGCCGCCGATGCGGTCGCTTTTCTCAAACAGGGTGACGGAATGGCCGGCGCGGGCAAGCTGCTGGGCGCAGGCCATGCCCGCCGGGCCGGAGCCCACCACCGCCACGGTCTTGCCGGTTTTCTTTGGCGCGACGACCGGCTGGATCCAGCCTTCTTCCCAGGCGCGGTCAACGATCTGGCATTCGATGGTTTTGATGGTGACCGGATTTTCCTGGATATTCAGGGTGCAGCTGGCCTCGCAAGGCGCCGGGCAGATGCGGCCGGTGAATTCGGGGAAATTGTTGGTGGAGTGCAGATTCTCCATCGCGGTGCGCCACTGGTCGCGATAGACCAGATTGTTCCAGTCCGGAATCTGGTTGTTGACCGGGCAACCCTGGTGACAGAAGGGAATGCCGCAATCCATGCAGCGCGCCGCCTGCTTGCTGACCTCGCCGTACGGCAGCGGATGGACGAACTCGCGGTAATTCTCCAGGCGCTGTTCGGGCTTGTCATAGCCCCGCTCCTGCCGTTCGATTTCCAGAAATCCCGTGATTTTTCCCATGACTATTCGGCCGCCACGGCCTTGGCGCGCGCCGCCTTCATGCCGGCCAGGGCGGCGGCATAGTCGGTCGGCATCACCTTGACGAAACGGGCCAGGGTCTCATCCCAATTGTCGAGCATGTGGCGCGCCCGCCCGCTGCCGGTTTGCAGCAGATGGCGCTCGATCAATATCCTGAGGCGCTCGGCGTCGAAGCGCAGCAGATCGCCCATGCCCGGATCGTAAACGCTGACCGAACGCTGGCGCGGCAGCTCCGGGTCTTCGATGCCGGCGAGCGGGGCCAGCTTTTCCAGCTTGACCTGGGCAAGGTTGCAGCGTTTTTCGAAATCGCCGCTTTCGTCATAGACATAGGCCACGCCGCCCGACATGCCGGCCGCGAAATTGCGCCCGGTCTTGCCCAGCACCACCACCACGCCGCCGGTCATGTATTCGCAGCCATGATCGCCGGTGCCTTCGACCACCGCGATGGCGCCGGAATTGCGCACGGCGAAACGCTCGCCCGCCACGCCTAGGAAATAGGCTTCGCCGGCAATCGCGCCATACAGCACCGTGTTGCCGACAATGATGTTCTCGGCCGGATCGCGGGTGAGGCCCGTGGGCGGCTTGACCACAATGCGGCCGCCCGACAGGCCCTTGCCGACATAGTCATTGGCATCGCCGATCAGTTCCAGCGACACGCCGCGCGACAGGAAGGCGCCGAAGCTCTGTCCCGCCGTGCCGGTGAGACGGATCTTGATCGTGTCTTCCGGCAGGCCGGCATGGCCGTGGCGGCGGGCGACTTCGCCCGACAGCATGGCGCCCACGGTGCGGTCGACATTGCGGATGGTGCGTTCCAGCAGCACGGGCTGGCCGCCCTCGATGGAAGGCAGGCTGGATTTGATCAGCTCATGGTCCAGGGCGGAATCCAACGCATGATTCTGGGATTCGCAATTGTGGATCGCCACCCCCGGCCGTGCCTGGACCTGGTGCAATATGCGCGACAGGTCCACGCCCCTGGCCTTCCAGTGGGCGATGGCTTTCTTCAGGTCGATCTTGTCCACCCGGCCGATCATTTCGGCGACGGTGCGGAAACCCAGCTGCGCCATGATCTCGCGCAGTTCCTCGGCAACAAAGAAGAAGTAGTTGATCACATGCTCCGGCGTGCCGGTGAAGCGCTTGCGCAGCACAGAGTCCTGGGTCGCCACCCCCACCGGGCAGGTGTTGAGATGGCACTTGCGCATCATGATGCAGCCCGAGGCGATCAGGGGCGCGGTGGCGAAGCCGAATTCATCGGCGCCTAGCAAGGCGCCGATGGCGACGTCGCGGCCGGTTCTGAGGCCGCCGTCAACCTGCACCGCGATGCGGCCGCGCAATCCGTTCAGCACCAGTGTCTGCTGGGTTTCGGCCAGGCCGATTTCCCAGGGACTGCCGGCATGGGTGAGCGAGGTCAGCGGCGAGGCGCCGGTGCCGCCTTCAAAACCCGAAATGGTGACATGGTCGGCGCGGCATTTGGCGACGCCCGCCGCCACGGTGCCGACGCCCACTTCCGACACCAGCTTGACCGAGATGCGCGCCTTCTGGTTGGCGCTTTTGAGGTCGCGGATCAGCTGCGCCAGATCCTCGATGGAATAGATGTCGTGATGCGGCGGCGGCGAGATCAGGCCCACGCCCGGCGTCGAGTGGCGCACCTTGGCGATATGCACATCCACTTTATAGCCGGGCAACTGGCCGCCCTCGCCGGGCTTGGCACCCTGGGCCATCTTGATCTGGATGTCGTCGGCATTGACCAGATATTCGGTGGTGACCCCGAAGCGGCCCGAAGCCACCTGCTTGATCTTGGAGCGCATGGAATCGCCGTTCGCCATGGTGACGAAACGGTCGGCTTCCTCGCCGCCTTCGCCCGTATTGGAACGCCCGCCGATGCGGTTCATGGCTATGGCCAGATTGGTATGGGCCTCGCGGCTGATCGAGCCGAAACTCATGGCGCCGGTGGAAAACCGCTTGACGATCTCCGAGGCGGCCTCGACCTCGTCCAGCGGCACGCCGTCACCGGTCTTGAACTGCATCAGGCCGCGTAGGGTGAGCAGCCGCTCGCTCTGTTCGTTGATGGTCTGGGCGAAGAGCTGGTATTCCGCCGGATTGTTGCCGCGCACCGCATGCTGGAGCCGCGAGACGCTTTCCGGCGTCCAGGCATGGTCTTCACCGCGCAGGCGGAAAGCATAATCGCCGCCGACATCCAGCATGTTGCGATAGATGGGATTGTCGCCATAAGCGTCGCGATGGCGGCGGACGCTTTCCTCGCCCACTTCCTTCAGGCCGATGCCTTCGATGGTGGTGGCGGTACCAGTGAAAAATTTCTCGATGAATTCGGAAGACAGGCCCACCGCGTCGAAAATCTGCGCTCCGCAATAGGACTGGTAGGTCGAGATGCCCATCTTGGACATCACCTTCAGAATGCCCTTGCCCACCGCCTTGATGTAGTTCTTCTGCACTTCATAAGGCTTGAGCGACAGGCCCTGGCGGACGCGAATCTGTTCCAGCGTCTCGAAGGCGATATAGGGATTGATCGCCTCGGCACCATAACCGGCCAGGGCGCAGAAATGATGCACTTCGCGGGCTTCGCCGGTTTCCACCACCAGGCCGGTCTGCATGCGCAGGCCCTGACGGATCAGGTGATGATGGATTGCGGCGGTGGCCAGCAGGGCCGGCACCGGAATGCGGTCAGGTGACGTGGCGCGATCCGACAGAATAAGGATGTTGTTATCGGCCAGCACCGCGTCGGTGGCATTGTGGCAGATGCGCAGCAGCGCATTGGAGAGTCCGTCCGCGCCCTCGATGGCCAGCCAGGTGCAGTCAATCGTGGCGGTGCGGAAAGCGCCATCCACCAGTTCGGAAATGGAGCGGATCTTTTCCACATCGGCGTTGGTCAGGACCGGCTGATGCACTTCCAGGCGCTTGTGCACGCCGGCTTCACGGCCCAGCAGATTGGGGCGCGGCCCGATCATGGAAACCAGGCTCATGACAAGTTCTTCGCGGATCGGATCAATCGGCGGATTGGTGACCTGGGCGAAGTTCTGCTTGAAATAATTGTACAGCAGCTTGGATTTGTTGGAGAGCACCGCCAGGGGCGTGTCCACGCCCATCGAGCCCAGTGGATCGTCGCCCACCTGCGCCATCGGCTCCAGGAAGAATTGCAGGTCTTCCTGGGTGTAGCCGAAGGCCTGCTGCTTATCGAGCAGCAGGCCGGGATCGTTGGCCTTGGCGCGATGATCTTCCGGCAGGTCGGGCAGGTCTTCCAGCTTGTACTGCGCCGCCTTCAGCCATTCTTCATAGGGTTCGGCCTGGGCGAGCGCCTTCTTGATCTCTTCGTCTTCGACGATGCGGCCTTCTTCCAGGTCGATCAGCAGCATCTTGCCGGGCTGTAGCCGCCATTTGCGCTTGATCTTCTCTTCCGGCACCGGCAGCACGCCGGATTCGGACGCCAGAATGACGAGATCGTCATCGGTGACGATATAGCGCGCGGGCCGCAGGCCGTTGCGGTCCAGCGTCGCGCCGATCTGGCGGCCGTCGGTAAAGGCGATGGAGGCGGGGCCGTCCCAGGGCTCCAGCAGCGCGGCATGATATTCGTAGAAGGCCTTGCGCTTGGCATCCATGCTCTTGTTGCCGGCCCAGGCTTCGGGGATCAGCATCATCACCGCATGCGCCAGCGGATAACCGCCCGCCACCAGCACTTCCAGCGCATTGTCCAGGGAAGCAGTGTCGGACTGGCCGTGCGGTATCAGCGGCCACATCTTGTCGAGATCGGGGCCCAGCAGTTCCGATTGCATGGTACGGCGCCTGGCATTCATCCAGTTGACGTTGCCGCGCACGGTGTTGATCTCGCCATTATGGGCGATGAAGCGGAACGGATGGGCCAGCTTCCAGCTGGGGAAGGTGTTGGTCGAAAAGCGCTGATGCACCATCGCAATCGCCGATGTCGTCAGCGGATTCTGCAGGTCGCGATAAAAACGGCCGACATCATGCGCCAGCAGCAGGCCCTTATAGACCACGGTGCGGGTCGAGAAGCTGGGCACGTAAAGCTGGGTGATGGCGGGCTGCTTGTGTTTTTTCGCCAGCGCCTCCAGCGGATTCTGCGTCTGCTTGCGGATGGTGAGCAGCTTGCGCTCGAATGCATCCTGATCCTTGGTGTGCGGCCCCATCGCCACGATCGCCTGGCGGATCAGCGGCATCTGTTCGAGCACGGTCTTGCCCAGGCCGGTGGGATCGGTCGGCACATCGCGCCAGCCCAGAAGCTTCTGGCCTTCGATCTTGATGAAATGCTCGAACTGCTTGACCACGATTTCGCGCGCCTTGGGCTCGCGCGGCAGGAAACACATGCCCACGGCATATTTGCCCGGCTCCGGCAGCGTGACGCCGGTGTCCCTGGCCCATTCGCGAAACAGCGCGTCGGGAATCTGAATCAGGATGCCGGCGCCGTCGCCCACCAGCGGGTCGGCGCCCACCGCGCCGCGATGGTCCAGATTGATCAGAAGCTGCAGCCCCTGGCCCACAATCTGGTGGGATTTCTGGCCTTTGATGTTGGCGACAAAGCCCACGCCGCACGAGTCATGCTCGTTGCGCGGATCGTAAAGGCCCTGTTTCGGCGGCAGACTCATAAAACCCCACGGAAACGTCGTTTTTTCCGACACAGAAATCCTGCCCGCCCCCTTTTTGACAAGGAAAAGCGGTCAGACCTGCAGCATCCCAAGAATGACAAATATCTCAGCATTTCAGGAGTTGCGGCGCAACATGACAGGAACGCGCGGCTGGCTTGACTCCCGGAGAGGTCAGGACCAGAATGGAACATAACATGAACAATTGTGAAAAAATAGAGGAATTGCACCATTTTCTTGCGCGCTATGGCCGCACTCCGGAACGGCCCGCTTTATCCTTGGGGGTCGCGGAGATGGACCGGGCGCTGGGCGGCGGCATCGCCCCGGGGGCGCTGCACGAGGTCTATGCCCAGGATTGGGCGGCAGGCGGCTTCGCCGCCTGTCTCGCCATCCGGGCGGCTGGCGCCAGGCCCCTGTTCTGGGTGCGGCCCGATTACGAGGCGCTGGAATATGGCGCCCTCCACGCCCAGGGGCTGGCGGAACTGGGCGGGCGGCCGGAGAATCTTTTTCTTGTCAGGACGGCCAATACCGCCGAAGCCTTGGCCGCGGCCAGCGATATTCTCGCCTGCGCTCCCGTCGGCGCGCTGCTGCTGGAAATAGGCGGCCTGCCACGGGCGCTGGATCTGGTGGCAAGCCGCAAGCTCAATTTCGCCGCCAATATTTCAGGCGTCACCGCCATCCTGCTGCGCGAAGGCGCCGAGGCGATGCCCAGCACGGCGCAAACACGCTGGCAGGTTTGCGCCGCGCCATCTTCATCCGGCAAGGACACATGGGGCCTGCCCAGTTTCAGCGCCGAACTGACCCGCAACCGCCTTGGCCCCACCGGACATTGGCGCGTGACATGGAGCCCCGAAGATGGACTTTTCCGAGAGCCCGCGCACGAACAGCGCGCGCCGAATCCTGGCCTTGTGGCTGCCGCGGTTTTCAACCGACCGGCTGAAGCGAAAAGACGCATCGCTTTCTGAACTTACTATTGGAAGTCCCCTGGTGGTGGCGGGCCGCGCCGGTAACGCCCTCCATGTCCAGGCGCTGGATGCGCGGGCGCAAAGGCTGGGACTTTACAAGGGCCAGCCGCTGGCCAATGCGCGGGCCATGGTCCAGGGGCTCACCATCCTTCCCGCCGACGACAAGGAAGACGGCAAGCTGCTGGAGCAGATCGCCGAATGGTGCGACCGCTTTACGCCTTATGTCGCCGCCGATCCGCCGGACGGATTGATATTGGACATCACCGGCGCGGCGCATCTGTTCGGTGGCGAAGCCGCCATGCTGACGCTTGTGACGGAAAAGATTACGGCCCAGGGCTTTGCCGTGCAGGCAGCCATTGCCGGCACTTCTTCGGCGGCGCGGGCGCTGGCGAAATTCGCCCCCGGCCATATCGCCGCTCCCGGCGCGGAAGCGCAGGCCTTGGCGCGGCTGCAGGTGGCGGCGCTGAATGTGGATGGGAAAATCACCGCGGCGCTGCGCCGCGCCGGCCTCAAGACCATCGCCCAGGTGGCGGAGCGGCAGCGTGACGAACTGGCGACGCGCTTCGGCAAAAGTTTCGTCGCCGCGCTGGAAATTCTTCTGGGCCAGCATGGCCAGCCGGTCAGCCCGCGCCGCCCCTTGCCCGATTTGATGGCCGAACAGCGTTTTGCCGAACCGGTTGTTGCCGACGACGCCATCGCCGCCTCGCTTCTCAGCCTGGCGCAATGTTTGAGCGACGTTCTGGAAAAGCGCGGGCTTGGCCTGCGCCGGCTGAGAGCCTCTTTCTTCCGCGCCGATGGCCAGGTCCGGCGTCTTGCTCTCAGGCTGGGCAGCGCCAGCCGCGATGCGGAACGGGTGATGCGGCTGCTGCGCGAAAAGCTGGATACGCTGGCCGATCCGCTCGATCCCGGTTTCGGCTTCGATGTGATCCGGCTGGAAGTCCTGCTGACCGAACGCAGCGAGGCGGTGGTCACCAGTTTCGACAGCAACGAGAATGCCAAGCGCGAAATCCAGTATCTGGCCGACCGGCTTTGCGTCCGCCACGGCGAAGCCCGGGTGCTGCGCTTTGTTCCCCAGGACACGCATATTCCCGAAGCCCAGAGCGCCGCCATACCTGCCCAGGAGCGCGACTTTGCCGACGCTGTCTGGCCGCCGCGCCGGAACAAGAACGATCCGCCGCTCAGGCCCTTGCGGCTGCTTGAAAAGCCGGAGGAAGTCAGCGCCATCGCCGCCGTGCCCGACGGGCCGCCCTTGCGCTTTCGCTGGCGCCGCGCCCCGTTCGAAGTGGCGCAGGCGGAAGGGCCGGAACGCATCGCCATGGAATGGTGGAAAAATGAAAGGCCGACCCGCGATTATTTCCGGGTCGAGACAAGCGAAGGCCAGCGTTTCTGGCTGTATCGCGACGGGCTGTATGACCAGGGCGGGCTGGTGCCACGCTGGTACCTGCATGGTATTTTTGCGTGAGTTACGCCGAGCTTGCCGTCACCACAAATTACTCCTTCCTGCGCGGCGGCTCGCATCCCGGCGATTTCGTGGCGCAGGCGCACGGCTTAAGCTATCCCGCCATCGGCATCGCCGACCGCAATTCCCTGGCCGGGGTGGTGCGCGCCTATGCCGTGTGGAAACAGATCCGGGAGGAACAGGGCCATGCACCGCGCCTTTTGATCGGGGCCCGGCTGGTCTTCCAGGGCGGCACGCCGGACATTCTGGCCTATCCGCAAAACCGCGACGCCTATGGCCGCCTTTGCCAGCTTCTGAGCCTGGGCAAGTTGCGCGCGCCCAAGGGCGAATGCTTTCTCGATCTTGCCGACCTGCTGGCATGCCGCGACGGGCTGCTGCTGATCGTGATGCCGGGCGAATTTGAAAGCCTGGGGCCGCTTCTGAAAAATCTGGGGCCGGACACCTGGCTGGCGGCGGCCATGCTGTACGCCGGCGAGGATCGCCGCCGCCTGAAAGTCCTGGCCCGCATCGCTCGCGAAGCCGGCGTCAAGCTGATCGCCGTCAATGATGCGCTCTACCATCACCAGCGTCAGCGGCCATTGCAGGATATTGTCACCTGCATCCGCGAGCATCTCACCCTGGACCAGGCCGGGACAAGGCTTCAGGCCAATGCCGAACGGCATCTGAAAACGCCTCTGGAGATGGCGCGGCTGTTTCGCAGCCACCCGCAGGCCGTTGCCGAAACGCTGAACTTCGCCGGCCGCATCACTTTCACCTTGGGCGAACTCAAGCAGAATTATCCCCATGAGCCGGTGCCGCCCGGCAAAAGCGCCGACGGGCATCTGCGGGATCTCACCAGGGCGGGGCTTCGGAAATATTATCCCGGTGGCGCACCCATCAAGGTGCGGCGGCTGGCCGTCAAGGAACTGAAATTCATCAGGCTCAAGGAGATCGCGCATTACTTCCTGACCGTGCATGACATTGTCGATTTTGCCCGCAGCCAGGGAATTCTCTGCCAGGGACGCGGCTCGGCGGCCAATTCCGCGGTCTGCTATGTGCTGGGCATCACCGCCGTGGACCCCGACAAGTTCGATGTTCTGTTCGAACGCTTCCTCAATGCGCAGCGGCGCGAACCGCCCGACATTGACGTGGATTTCGAGCATGAGCGGCGCGAAGAAGTGATCCAGCATATCTATGCGCGCTATGGCTATCGCCGCGCCGCCCTGACCGCCACCGTGATCTGCTATCGCTCGCGCAGCGCCATCCGCGAAGTCGGCAAGGTCTTCGGCCTTACCGAGGATGTCACCGGCAAGCTGGCCGACAGCGTCTGGGGCCATTATGGCGAGGGCCTGAAGAACAGCCAGGTGCGCCAGGGCGACTGCGATCCGGCCAACGACCTGATCGCCAGGGCGGTGCATTATGCCGGGGAACTGGCCGGCTTTCCCCGCCATCTCTCCCAGCATGTCGGCGGTTTTGTCCTGACCGAGGATTATCTCGACAGCATCGTGCCCATCGGCCCGGCCGCGATGGCGGAGCGTTACTTCATCGAATGGGACAAGGACGATCTCGACACGCTGGAGATCATGAAAGTGGACGTGCTGGCGCTGGGCATGCTGACCTGCGTGCGCAAGGCCTTCGACCTTATTCATGCCTGCAGCGGCGGCGAGAAACTCACTTTGGCCAACCTGCCCCGGGAACGGCCCGAAGTTTACGACATGCTGTGCAAGGCCGATGCCGTGGGCGTCTTCCAGGTGGAAAGCCGCGCCCAGATGAACATGCTGCCGCGCCTGCGCCCTCGGGAATTCTATGACCTGGTGGTGGAGGTGGCGATCGTGCGCCCCGGCCCGATCCAGGGCGGCATGGTGCACCCCTACCTGAAACGCCGGAAGCAGAAGCTGGAAAATCCGGACAAGGTTTTTGACTTCCCCAGGCCGGCCCCGCCGCACGATCCCCGGGAACTGGAAAATGTGTTGCGCAAGACGCTGGGTATTCCCCTGTTCCAGGAACAGGCGATGAAGCTGGCCATCGTCGCCGCGGAATTCACCCCGGATGAAGCCAATGGCCTGCGCCGCGCCATGGCGACTTTCCGCAATCTTGGCACCATCGGCAGCTTCCAGGACAAATTCATCACCGGCATGACGCGGCGCGGCTATGCCCATGATTTCGCCGCCGCCTGCTTCGAGCAGATCAAGGGCTTCGGCTCCTACGGCTTTCCCGAAAGTCATGCCGCCAGCTTCGCGCTGCTGGTCTATGTTTCGGCCTGGATCAAATGTCATCATCCCGCGGCCTTCGCGGCGGCGCTGCTCAATTCCCAGCCGATGGGATTTTACGCCCCCGCCGAGATTGTCCGCGATGCCCGCGATCACAAGGTTCCGGTGCTGCATCCCGATGCCACGGTCAGCGACTGGGATTGCACCCTGGAACGCGACGCGCAGAATGTTCTTTGCCTGCGGCTGGGCCTGCGCCAGATCGGCGGCCTGGCCGAAACGGACGGCCTTGCGATCATGCAGCATCGCGGCGGCGGTTACGCCAATTTCGCCGATTTCGTCCGCCGCACCGGACTTGGCCGCCATGCCCTGGTGATCCTGGCCGAAGCAGATGCGTTTCGCGGCTTCGGCCTGGACCGGCGTGAAGGCTTGTGGGCGGTGCGCCGCTTGCCGGACGGCAAGAGGCTGCCGTTGTTTGAACACCGCGCCGCTCCCGACCAGGGCGCCGAGATGATCGCGCCGCTGCCCGCCATGCCGCTGGGCGAACATGTGCTGACCGATTACCGCACCATCCGCCTGTCACTCAAGGCCTATCCCACCGAATTTCTGCGGGTGCGGTTCGACGCGGAGGGGTTTACGCCCTGCGCCCATGTCGGCGAGCTGGCGGATGGCGCCTTTGTGCGCTGCGCCGGCGTGGTGCTGGTGCGCCAGCGGCCCGGCGAAGGCAATGCGGTTTTCATCACCCTCAGCGACGAGAGCGGCGTCTGCAATGTGGTGGTGTGGGCGCGATTGTTCGAGAATTTCCGCAAGGAGGTGATGGGCGCCCGCCTGCTGCTGGCGGAGGGCCGGGTGCAAAAAAGTCCGGAAGGGGTGGTGCATCTGATGGCGGAAAGGCTGCTGGATCGCAGCGCCGACCTGGCGGTCCTGTCCGGCGAAAACCTGGCGCCCGCCCCGGCCACGGGACGTCACCCCCGCAATGTCCGCATCCTGCCGCCGTCGCGGGATTTCCGCTGACCACATGAATTATTAATCGGGCGCTTCGAACCCGGGTCGGGCAGGATGCCGCCATGACGATTCCCGGAACGGCGAAAGACAGCCTGTCGGACATCCTTTTCAAGCTGGTGCTGATGGCGCTGGCCTTTGCCGCCGCATCGCTGCTGCTGCGCAACGTCGTCGCCATCGCCGTCCATATCCCGCGCGATCCCGATGAAGGCTGGAACGCCTATCTCGCCCATGCCGCCATGACCGGCGCGCCGCTTTATCCGCAAGGGCTGATGATCAACAATTATCCACCCTTGTCCTTTTATGTCGTGGGGGCGCTGGGCAGCATCACCGGCGATCCCATCCTGGCGGGACGGTTGCTGTCGCTGGCGGGATTCGTGGCCGCTGCCGGCAGCATCATCGTCATCCTGCGCGAGATGGGGGTGACTGTGCTGGCGGCCCTGTTCGGCAGCCTGTTCTTCACCACCGGGCTCTTGGCCGCCAGCGACTATGTCGCGATGGACGATCCCCAGCTTCTGGGCCACGCCCTGCAATTGGGAGGATTGTCCCTGCTGCTGCAGTCCCGGCGCGAAATCGTTCCCGCGGCCCTGGCAATGGCGGCGGGCCTGTTCGTCAAACACAATCTTGTCGCCCTGCCGCTGGCGGCGGCGCTATGGCTGACCTGGCAGGACCGGCGCGACGGCATCCGCTTTGCCGTCAGCGGCCTGGTATTGTGTGTCGCCGGCCTGGTGCTGGCCCGGTTGCTGCTGAATGTAAACCTGATCACCGCGCTGGCGTCATCGCGGATATGGGCGATGAAGAATTTCATCAGCGGGACGGGGCAATTTCTCAGCTGGAGCGGCACGACCCTGATCGCCGCCGCCGCGCTGGCCTGGCGAACGTCCGGGGACCCTGCGGTGCGGCTGATGACGCTCTATGCCGGGATCGCCTTGCTGGTGGGCGGGGTGTTCGCTTTTGGCGACGGCGTGGACGCCAATATCTTCTTCGATGCCGCCATTGCGCTCAGCCTCTGCGCCGGCCTGGGCCTACGGAATATCCCGAAGCGGTGGGTGGGGCCGCTGGCGCTGTTCGCGGCCCTGCCGCTTGCCCTGTATCTGGAAAAAAATATCACCACGTCGAATTTTCCCTTCTCCGAATCCTTTGCCCGCGAAGCGCCGCAGGATATCGGCTTCGTGCGCGTTCATCCCGGCCCCGCCTTGTGCGAAGACCTGACGCTGTGCTTCTGGGCGGGCAAGGAAGACCCGGTGGATGTCTTCAACCTGTCGGAAGCCATCGCCATCGGCGCGCGCAGCGATGCCGAACTGGCGCATCTGCTGGAGACGCAATATTTCAGCAGCATTGCGCTCAGCAGCATGACGCCTTTTGCCCTGGGCCCGCACCTGAAAAGCGTGCTGCTGGCGCATTACCGTACCGTGCGCCAGGACGATAACGGCGTTTTCCTGGAACGGCGCTAGCGCAGCGCTATTTTGTGGAATAGGCCGCCTTGACGGTGCCGTGGCGCTCCAGCTTGCCCCAGCCGACGAACGGGCCGCGCAGCGCGGTGGCGATGGAACGCACCACGACATAGTACATGATCTGGCGGTAACCGAAGCGCTGCAACATCAGCCACCACAGCAGATTCCAGTCCTCGCGCCGTTCCATCAGGAAGCCGATGGCGGCGGCGAGCAGGTCCACCACGATGAACACGCAGTAATAGATGCCGATGGTTCGCAGATCATTGCTCTGGAATTCGGCGCCATGCTGGGAATAGTTGATCCACTGTCCCACCAGCTGCCAGACCAGCAGCAGATCGGCCAGCGGCGCCAGCGTGGTCAGCACAATCTGGAACAGCCAGACCTGCGGCAGCGCAATCATGCCCAATTGCGGAAACTTCCGGTTGAAGGTGATGCGGCGGTATTTCCACAGGCATTGCAGGGTGCCGTAAGCCCAGCGGAAACGCTGCTTGCTGAGGCCGCTGACCGTGGCGGGTGCTTCGGTCCAGGCAATGGCGCTGGAATCAAACAGCACGCTATAGCCGGCAACCTGGATGGCGATGGTCAGGTCCTGGTCTTCGGCCAGCGTGTCGGCGGGAAAGCCGCCCAGCCTTGTCAAAGCCTCGCGTCGCCAGGCGCCCACCGCGCCGGGCACCACGGTCAGCGTGTCCAGCGCCGACAAGGCGCGGCGTTCCAGATTTTGCGCCACGATATATTCCAGCGCCTGCCAGCGCGTGATCATGTTGATGCGGTTGCCGACCTTGGCGTTGCCTGCCACGGCGCCGACCTGGGGATCGTCGAACCAGCGCACCAGCCGCGATATCGTGTCCGCATTGAACTGGGTGTCGGCGTCCAGCGCCACCACCACTTCGCCCCTGGCGTTGGACAGTCCCACATTCAGGGCATTGGCCTTGCCGCCATTGGGGATGGAAATCACCCCAACGCGGCCGTCGCGCATGAAATGCGAGCGCACGATATAGGCGGTGTGATCCTTGGAGCCGTCGTCAATCACCAGCACTTCCAGCTCGCGATAATCGCTGGCCAGAATGCGCTCGACGGTGCTGACGATCACTTTCTCTTCGTTGAAGGCCGGGATCAGCACCGTGACGGGGTGGCCGCCATTGACGATCGCAGGTTCGGGCTTCTTGCGCAGCCGGTTGAGCACCGCCAGCCCGCACAGCATGATCAGCCGCCCCACGCCCAGGATGATCGCCCCCAGGAAACAATAATATAGCACCTGTCCCAGGAAGGAGATGGTGAGGAACACCACCCGGTTTTCATACAGCATCACGGTCAGCGGCTGGGACGGCATGACCTGTTCGCGCGTGAAGCCGCCCAGTTCCGACACCGGCACAAAGCTGAAACCGCGCGCCCGCATGGTATCGATCAGTTCCGGCAGCAGCTTGACGGTCTGGGAACGGTCGCCGCCGGAATCATGCAGCAGGATGATATTTCCCCGCGCATCGGGATTGGGGTCGCCGACTTCCTTCAGCACAAGGCCCATCATCGTGGGCACGGGAAGCATCTGCCAGTCCAGCGTATCGACATGGGTGCCGATGGTGACGTAACCCAGCTTCTGCGCTTCCTCGATCGGCACGATCTCATCCGCGTCGCTGGGCTCGGCATCGCCCAGATAGGGCGGCCGGAGCAGCCGCATCGAGCGGCCAGTCAGCGCTTCGAACAGGCGCTGGGTGGCATTCAGTTCCAGCCGCACGGCCGCCAGCGGCGTGTCGGCCAGGTTGGGATGCGTATAGGTGTGATTGCCGACTTCATGGCCTTCGCGCAGGATCCGCTGCACCAGGCCGGGATGGGCTTCCATGTTGGAGCCGATGACGAAAAAGGTCGCCGGCACATGCTTGGCTTTCAGGATGTCGAGGATCTGCGGCGTCCATTCCGGATCGGGCCCGTCGTCAAAGGTCAATGCCAGTTTCTTGGCGACCTGGCCGACGCGGCGGATGACATAATTGGTCGGCAGGCTGGAATAATTCTCGCTGATGATGTCTCCGCTGTCCTTGTCGAGGCGGAATTCGCGCACCCCGGTGATGGGGCCGGATTCGACGCGCAGGATTTCGCCCTCGCCATCGAAATCCACATCGTCATTGGTCGGGATGGAATGCAGGCTGGCCGGCGCCGGCAAATTGTAAGGCCGGCCGAGCAGCGGCAGGATTGAAGGGTCCTCGGTGCCCAGCCGCCACAGCGCATAGCCTGCGGGCTGGAAGACATCGGCGGCGTGCATCTGGTTGAAGGTGGTGACCGCGTCCAGGAACCAGACAGTATGCTTGGTGCCGTCGCTTTCCGCATAGGAAAAATGCGGATTGTTGCTGACTTCGTCGAACTGGATGGATGCACCGGAATCGCGCGCATCCACCATCGCCTCGGAAAATTCCTTGGTGGTGGCCTGCGCCTCGCCCTGGACCCAGTCATAGCCGTAATTGCCCAGCGCAATGATGGTCGAGTCGGCGGAAAGCTGGCGCATGCGCTTGTCCAGCACGCGCTCATACCAGTCCTCGCCCGCGATGGCGCCGGGCGGCGACCCATCATCCGCCTCGTCATAGGCCATCAGCACCGTGTAATCGACGATATTGGCATAGGCCGCATAAGGCCAGCTGTCATCGTCAAACGGCGCCGCCTGGGCGATGATCCAGCCGTGCTGGGCGAAGGCTGCCGACATCTCGGAAAGAAAAGTTTCCAGATTCTTGTGGTCGGCCGTCTGCACATTCTCGAAATCCACCGTGACGCCTTGCAGCTTGTTGGCGGTGAGAAACGCCACAAGCTGGTTCAGCAGCGCCGCACGCCGCGCCGGATCCGCCAGCAGCTTGCCCAATTCCGGTCCGTACCAGTGCCCGCCGGAGGCATTCTGCAGCATAGGCAGGATGGCGACGTCCGGCTTGCGGGTGCGGATATAGTTCAGCGATCTGAGATCGAGATTGGGTTTGAAGGCGAGATCCGGCCCATCCAGCGTCAGCCAGCTGGGGATCACCCAGTCCAGCCGCGGCAGGTTGCGCTTGAGCGATGAAAAACTGGCATCCGCCGAGGAGCCCCAGTTGACGTAAAAACCGATCGCCAGCGCCCGGCCGGCTTGCGGCTTGAGAACCGCGGGAACCCGCGCCGGCATGGTCGTGCGGAAGTGGCGCAGGCGCTGAATTTCCAGGCGCCTGTTGCGGGCTTCCGCCGCCAGCCTTGCCGCCGATTTGAGCAGCCCCGGCGCCACCGCGCGGGCGACAAGCTGGGGTGGATTGACCGCCACCGACCGGCCCGGCAGATCCACATTGGGGGTGGGCGGGGCGATCAACAGGCTGGCGACAAAACCAATTCCCAGAATCGTGCTGATGACGGCCGCGCTCCAGCCCAAGGCCGAGAGGCGCGCCGCACGCCGGCCCGTAATATCGAAAAAGACTGGTTTATTGGCCATTGCCTGTTTTTACAGCCGCCCGAATCGAAGCTTAGCACCCGCCATCTTGAGACCCTAAGATAGGTGCAAGTGATGGCGAAATTCCGGCGGGAACCACAAGAAAGTCAGCCATGGCCAAGCGCGGCTGTGCTAACGGTTGAACAGCAACGTCTCGGGAAGGCATATTTTCGTGGCTTATAACTGTTCGAAATGCCCTGGTTACTGCTGTTCCTATCCCGTGATCCCCCTGACCAAGAAAGATGTGCAGCGCCTGGCCGATCATTTCGGCCTGGGCTTCAAGGATGCGCGCCGGAAATTCACCAAGGTGGATGGCGATGAACCTTATGCCATGCGGCGCAAGGCGGACGAGCATTACGGGCGCATCTGCCGCTTCTTCGATACCGAGGCGCGCCGCTGCACCATCTACACCGCCCGCCCCGGCATCTGCCGCGAATATCCCGGCGGCAAGAGCTGCGGCTATTACGATTTCCTGCGCGCCGAGCGCAATTCGCAGGAAGACCCCACGCATGTCGCATCCACCTGGAATAAGTGAGCCCGGTCTAGCGAAAGCTCCAGTGGAGCTTTCGCCCGGGCGAACGCCCGCGCCAGCGGGCGCTGGCCATGCACTGGATAAGCACAAGTCTTTGTCCCGGCGAACTGCCCGCGTCAGCGGGCCTGTCACCACTTTCGCGCTGAAGTTGACGCGTTACGACTTTGTGACGTTTTGCGCCGGGAAATGGTGCACTGCACCGTCTTTATGCCCTTGGCCGCCGCGACTTTTTTTGCTCTAACGGGCGCAAAATAAGCATTAACTGGGGGTAATTATGGGCACGTTCACGCAAGTCTACGATCCATTCAATAACGCGATCCTGTCGACCGTCGTGGCGGCCTTTCCGATTGTGCTGCTGCTGGGCCTGATCGCCAGCGGCAAGATCAAGTCCCATTGGGCGGCGCTGATCGCCCTGGGCGCCACCGTGGCGGTCGCCATCCTGGCCTATGGCATGCCGACCGGCATGGCGGTGAAGGTGACCGGCCTGGGTTTCGTCAATGGCTTCTTCCCCATCGGCTGGATCATCGTCAATGTGATCTTCCTCTACCGCCTGACGGTGGACAAAGGCTATTTCGCCGTCTTCCAGCATTCGATGGGCCAGATCACGCCCGACCGCCGTTTGCAGCTGGTCATCATCGCCTTCTGCTTCGGCGCCTTCTTTGAAGGCGCGGCGGGCTTCGGCACCCCGGTGGCGGTCTCCTCCGCCATGCTGATGGGCCTGGGTTTCTCGCCCCTGGCAGCGTCCGGCATATCGATGCTGGCGGACACCGCCACTGTCGCCTTTGGCGCCCTGGGCGCGCCGATCACCGCCCTGGCTGCCTCCACCGGGCTGGACCCGATGGTGCTGAGCCAGATCATCGGCCGCCAATCCTGCGTCTTCTCGCTGGTAATCCCTTTTGTCATGGTCTTCATGTTCTGCGGCTGGAAGAAGATGTGGGAAGTGTGGCCCGCCTTGCTGGTGGCTTCGCTGGGCTTCACCATTCCGGCCTATCTGATTTCCAACTATTCCAATCCCTATATCGTGGATGTGGTGGCGGGCGCCGTGGCACTGGCCAGCACGGTGCTGTTCCTGCGCGTCTGGCAGCCCAAGGAAATCATGACCTCGACCAAGCTGCGCATTTTCGACGACTCGCACAGCGATGTGAAACCGCCGGCCGCCCTGACCGTCGCCCCGACCACGGGGCAGATGATCAATGCCTGGGTGCCATGGATCATCCTGTGCGTGATCGTGGCGCTGTGGGCGACCGACTTCTTCAAGCACATTGTCGATCCGCTGTTCTCGCCGGTCTATCACCTGCCCGGCGTGGACAAGATGATCATCCAGATGCCGCCGGCCTTCGAAAAGCCGACGCCGCTGCCGGAAGTGCTGCGCTTCGCCTTTATCAGCTATGCCGGCACCGGCATTCTGGTGGCGGCGATCATCGCCGGCCTGGTGATGGGCTTCGGGCCGGTTTCGCTGTTCAAGCACTATATGAAGACCCTGTATGTCGTGCGCTATCCCATCCTGACCATCACCGCCATGCTGTCGCTGGCGGCGGTGACCAGCGCATCGAGCATGAATGGCACGCAGGGGCTGGCCTTTGCCCGCACCGGTTTCTTCTATCCCTTCTTCGGCACCATGCTGGGATGGCTGGGGGTGGCGGCGACGGGTTCGGACACGGCGGCCAATGCCCTGTTCGGCGGGCTTCAGATGGTCACTTCGCACCAGTTGGGGATTTCCGCGGTACTGATGGCGGGTTCCAACTCCACCGGCGGCGTGATGGGCAAGATGATCTGCATCTCGTCCATCGTGGTGGCGGTGGCGGCCACCAACTGGCAGGGCGGCGAGTCGCGCATCCTGCGCTTTGTCTTTTGGGCCTCGGTGATCCTGGGCAGCGCCGTCGGCGTGCTGGCCATGCTGCAGGCCTATGTCTGGCCCTTCACCCTGACGGTTCCGCTGGGCTGATAGCCACGGGCATCAATGCCGTTGGAAAGGCCGGGCAATTGCCCGGCCTTTCCATTTCGGCCCCTGCTGTCTTACGCTATGGCCGTCTTTCGAGAAGAAGAACGCCATGGCGGACAGGATCACGGTTCAAGGGCTTCAGGTCGCGCCTGTGCTGTTCGACTTCATCGAGAAAGAGGTGCTGCCGGGCACCGGCATCGACGCCAATGCCTTCTGGCGCGGCTTTGCCGGCCTGGCGAACAGTCTGGTGCCCAAAAACCGCGCTCTGCTGGGCACCCGCGACAGGCTGCAAAGCCAGATTGACGAATGGCACAGCGCGCGGCGCGGCAAGGTGATCGACCGCGCTGAATATGAAAATTTTCTGCGCGGCATCGGCTATCTGGAGCCCGAAGGCGCCGACTTTTCCATCACCACGCCGGACGTGGACCCGGAAGTGGCAATGCTGGCGGGACCGCAACTGGTGGTGCCCCTGTCCAATGCGCGTTTCGCGCTGAACGCGGCCAATGCCCGCTGGGGCAGCCTGTATGACGCGCTGTACGGCACCGATGCGATTTCGCTGGAAGGCGATCTGGCGCCGGGCAAGGGCTATAATGAAAAACGTGGGCAAGCGGTCATCGGTTTCGCGCGCGCCTTCCTGGACGAAGCCGCGCCGCTGGGGGGCGCTTCTCACAAGGACGCCAAAACCTATGCCGTGAGCGGCGGCGCGCTGTCGGTCCAGCTTGCGAATGGAACCCAGACGGGCCTGGCCGATCCCAAACAATTGGCCGGCTTCACCGGCGATGCGAGCGCCCCTGCCTCGCTGCTGCTGACCCATAACGGCCTGCATATCGAAATCGTGTTCGACCGCGGCTCGCCCATCGGCAAGAGCGATGCGGCGGGGATCAGCGATGTGGTGCTGGAATCGGCGCTCAGCACCATCATGGACCTGGAAGATTCCATCGCCGCGGTGGACGCGCAAGACAAGGTCGCCACCTATCGCAACTGGCTCGGCCTTATGCAGGGCACGCTGACCGCCAGTTTTGAAAAAGCCGGCAAGATGATGCAGCGGGCACTCAATCCGGACCGCGACTTTGCCAAACCCGGCGGCGGCACCCTGACCCTTCAGGGCCGCAGTCTGCTGTTCATTCGCAATGTCGGCCATCTGATGACCAGCGATGCGGTGCTCCTGGCAGATGGCAGCGAAATTCCCGAGGGCATCCTGGATGCGGTGGTCACCAGCCTGATCGCGCTGCACGACCTGAAGCGCGGGGCGCGCCAGGGCAACAGCCGCAAACATTCCATCTATATCGTCAAGCCCAAGATGCATGGCCCCGCCGAAGTGGCGTTCGCGGGCGAGATTTTCGACGCCGTCGAAGACCTGCTGGGCCTTTCGCGGGGCGCCATCAAGATGGGCGTGATGGACGAAGAACGCCGCACCTCGGTCAATTTGAAGGAAGTCATCCGCGCCGCGGCAAGCCGCATCATCTTCATCAACACCGGCTTCCTGGACCGTACCGGCGACGAGATGCACACCTCGATGCAGGCCGGCCCGATGATCCGCAAAGGCGAAATGAAATCTTCCGCCTGGCTCAAGGGCTATGAGGACCGCAACGTGGATATCGGCCTGGCCTGCGGCTTCCAGGGCAAGGCCCAGATCGGCAAGGGCATGTGGGCGATGCCCGATCGCATGGCCGACATGCTGAAGGCAAAGATCGCCCATCCCGAATCCGGCGCCAACACCGCCTGGGTGCCGTCACCCACCGCCGCCACCCTGCATGCCCTGCATTATCACAAGGTCGATGTGAAGCAGCGGCAGGATGCCATCAAGTCACGCGCCAAAACTCCCGTTGGCGCAATTCTCGCCATTCCCGTTGCCGACCGTCCCAACTGGTCCGACGCCGAGGTGCGCGAGGAGCTGGACAATAATATCCAGGGCATATTGGGCTATGTGGTGCGCTGGATCGACCAGGGCGTGGGCTGTTCCAAGGTCCCCGACATCCACAATATCGGCCTGATGGAAGACCGCGCCACCTTGCGCATCTCCAGCCAGCATGTCGCCAACTGGCTGCTGCACGGCGTCACCAACGAAGCCGAAGTGCGCGCCGCCTTTCAGCGCATGGCCAAGATTGTGGATTACCAGAACGCCAAGGACCCGCTCTACCAGCCGATGGCGCCCGGCTTTGACGGCATCGCCTTCCGCGCCGCCAGCGACCTGGTGTTCAAGGGCCTCACCCAGCCCAACGGCTATACCGAGCCGCTGCTGCACCAGGCGCGGCGCAACAAGAAAGCCGAGCGCTGATGATTGGTCGCGCGGCCTGCGGAAAACCGCGAGGCCACACTTTTCCGGGCCGACGCTCCTAGTTGGGCTTGAGGCCGCGATTCGCCAGCATGGGACCGATATCGGGATCCTTGCCGTAAAAGGCGCGGAACATCGGGCCGTAATCCATGGTGTGCCCCTTGGACAGGATCATGTCGCGGAAGCGCTGGCCGTTGGCGCGCGTCAACCCGCCGTGGCGGATGAACCAGTCATAGCTGTCGTCATCCAGCATCACGGTCCATTGATAGGCGTAATAGCCCGCGGCATAGCCGTTGGCCCAGATGTGGAGGAAATAGCTGGTGCGGTAACGCGTCGGCACATCGGGATAATCGGTGTGCGTGTTTTTCAGCGCCTGTGTTTCGAACTTGTCCACGTCCTGGCGCGGCGCCCCGTCTTTCAGCGCGTGCCATTGCATGTCGAGTTCGGAGGCCGCCAGCAATTCGGCCAGGGCATAACCCTGCCCCCAGTCCTGGGATTTCTTGATCTTGTCCACCAGCGATTGCGGGATCGGCTGATGGGTTTTGATATTCACCGCATAATGTTTCAGCACATCGGGATAAAGCGCCCAATGCTCGTTGAACTGGGAAGGAAATTCGACAAAGTCGCGCGCCACATTGGTGCCCGAGACGGTGGGATAGGTCTGGTCGGCGAAAAAGCCGTGCAGGGCATGGCCGAATTCGTGGAACATGGTGGTGACATCGTCATAGCTGAGCAGGGCGGGCTGGCCGGGCGCCGGCTTGGTGAAATTGGCGACATTGTAGATCACCGGCTTGGTGCCCAGCAGCCTGGACTGGATCACGAAATTGTTCATCCAGGCGCCGCCCGATTTGTTGTCGCGCTTGAAATAATCGAAATACATCAGCCCCAGCGTCGAGCCGTCCTTGTCGAACACTTCGAACACACGGACATCGGGCTGATAGACCGGCAGGTCGTGGCGTTCCTTGAAGGTGACGCCATACAGCTTGTTCGCGGCATAGAAGACGCCGTTCCGCAAGACATTGTCGAGTTCGAAATAGGGGCGCAGCTCGCTGTCATCCAGGTCATAGCGCTGCTTCTGCACCTGGTCGGCATAGCGTTCCCAGTCCCAGGGCCTGAGGTCGAAATGGGGCCCGCTCTTGTCGATGGCAGCCTGGATCAGCCTTGCCTCTTCCTTCGCCTTGGTTCCGGCGGGCGCCACCAGCTGTTCCAGAAAGCTGTTCACCTTGGCGGGCGTGTTCGCCATCTGGTCGTAGAGCGTGTAGGACGCGTAGTCGGGATAACCCAGCAATTTGGCCTTGCGGGCACGCAACTGCGCGATTTCGGCGATGGCGGCGCGGGTGTCGTTCTTGTCGCCCTTCTCGGTGGCGGTCCAGCGGGCATTGTACAGCTTCTCGCGCGCGCTGCGGTCGGCGAGCGACAGCAGCAGCGGCTGCTGGGTGGTGTTCTGCAACGGAATGACGAACTTGCCGTGTCGGCCCCGGCTCTCGGCCTCATGGGCGGCCGTGGCGATCTGGTCGTCGCTCAATCCCGCCAGCTGGGGCTTGCTGTCCAGCACCAGCGCACCCGCCTTGGTGGCGGCGACCAGTTTCTGCTCGAACGCCGCTTCCAGGCTGGCGTCGCGCTTGTTGATGTCGCGCAGCTTGCTCTTGTCGGCATCCGAGAGATTGGCGCCGGCATGCAGGAACTGGCGGTAGTAGAGAGTGAGAAGCTGCAGCGCCTCGGCGTCCAGCTTCAAGGACGCGCGCGCGTCATAAACCGTCTTGACCCGGGCGAAGAGCCTGGCGTTGAGATAGATGGAATCCTGGTGCGCCGCCAGCAGGGGCGCGACATCGCTCTGCACCTTGTCCAGGGCGGGATCGGTGTTGGCCTGCTGGATGTTGAAAAAGGTATTGCTCACCCGGTCCAGCATGCGGCCGGATTTTTCCATGGCCATAACGGTATTCTCGAATGTCGGCGCGGCCTTGTTGCCGGCGATGGCGTCAATCTCCGCCTGCTGCTCCTTGATGCCCTGCGCGAAGGCGGGGGCATAGTCGCCGTCCTTGATCTTGTCGAACTGCGGCGCGTGATAGGGCAGCGGGCTGGGCGCATCGAACGGGCCCGCGGCAAGGGCAGTGGAGACGGACCAGGCCAGCACCGCGCCGGCCAGCGATAAGCACTTCATTCCGGATTCCCGCGAAAAATTCATCGCCGAGCATTGCGCCGGACCGGCGCCGAGACAAGCGGAATTCACGGCGGCAGGACAGCCCGCATCTTACACAAGGCGGCTGGCGCCGCTGGCGGCGGCATGGCGGATACGCGAATCGTCGAGGTCGAGTTCGCGCTCGATCCGGCGCCGCGCTTCATCGTCCAGCGCGCCCTTGGCGTATAATGCCGCGATGCCGGCGCGTTCGGCCTCCAGAAAGCGCAGTTGCAGCGCCGTATATGCGCCGCCCACTTCGCCGCTTTCCAGGTCCTTGCAGGCGGCCACGAAATAGGCGCGCCGGTCGCCGTGCCGCCGCTTGATCGCTTCCACCGCGGCCGGTGAAGCCCCCGCGCCTTCCAGGCTTTCCAGTTGCGCCAGCGCCGCGTCTATGCCGGCAATGCGCGCCGCGACTTCCTGGCGCTTGGCATCCGCAGCCTCGCGGCGCCCGACATCCACCAACCCCAGCGTCTTGATGAGCCATTCGAAGGTCAGGCCCTGCCCCACCAGCGTCACCAGGATCACCGCGAACGTGACAAGCAGCAGCATGCCGCGATCGGGAAAAGGCGCATCGTTCACCATCAGCGGAATGGAAAGCGCGGCGGCCAGGGGCACCACGCCGCGTATGCCGGTGAAGCCTACCACGAATACATGCCGCCAGGGCGTCGGCGACGAGCGGCGCTGCAAGGGCGGCCACACCAGGCGCGGCAGATAGGTCGCGGTAAAGACCCAGACGAAGCGCACCACAATGATGGATGCCGAGACAAGGGCGGCCGCCAGCGCCAGCCGCTTCCATTCATCGAGATCCAGATGATCGATGATCACCACCGCCTGCAATCCCATCAGAAGAAAGATCACGCCTTCAATCAGGTAATTGACCAGGCCCCAGACGAAAAATCCCTGCAGGCGCGTGGCGGGCGAAATGAAGCGCGGTCCATTCCAGCTGACGAACAGTCCCGCCGTTACCGTCGCCAGCACACCCGAGCCCCCCAGCGCTTCGGGCACCCAGAAGGCGGCGAACGGCGTCAGCAGCGCCAGCACCATTTCGATCTGCGGCTCCTTGGCCATACGGCGCAGGGACAGCGCCCCCCAGGCAATGAACAGGCCCCAGGCAATCTCGCCCACCACCACGGCGGCGAACTCGCCCGCGGCGGCGGACAGGGAAAAGCGTCCGCCTTCCGCCACCGCCGCCACCGCGAAGCTGAACAGGATCAGCGCGGTGGCGTCATTCACCAGTCCTTCGCCTTCCAGGACGGTGAGAATGCGGCTGGGCACCGCGAAGCGCCGCGCGATGGCCATCGGCGCCACCGCATCGGGCGGCGACACCACCGCGCCCAGCACAAAGCCCACCGCCCAGGGAACGCCCAGCAGTGCGTGAATCACTGCCGCGGTGGCACAGGCGGTGAAAATCACGCAGCCCACCGCCAGCGAAAGAATGGGCTGCAGGTTCTGCTTGAAACCGCGCCAGCTCATTCCGACGCCCGAGGAATAAAGCAGCGGCGGCAGAAGCAGGCTGAGTACCAGTTCGGGACGCAATTCGATGCGCGGCACCCCGGGCACGAAGCCCAGCGCCAGTCCCACCAGCACCAGAAGGATCGAAGGCGGCGCCAGGGAACGGCGCGCCAGCGCTGCCGAGGCGGCCGTTACGGCAACAAGGGCGAATCCGACGGGAAGCGCTTCGGGAAGCAAGCCGATCTCCTTTGATGTCTTATAATGCCCCCCGTTTCCCCAAATGCAAAAACTCTGTAGGTTGCGCGCGCAATTCCACAGGCGTGATAATGAGGCGTTTTCTGTCCGATTGGTCGCCGCAACAGGCCGCCCGGCTTGTGCTGGCGGGGCTCATTATCATGTCGGGCCTTTATGTGCTCAGCGCCTTTTTCGCACCCCTGGGCTGGGCCGTGGTGCTGGCGATCGCCACCTGGCCGCTCTATCAGCGTTTCAATCTGGCGCTGCCGCCCAACTGGCGGCGCGATATGGCGCCGCTGATCTTCACCGTCACCATCACCTTGCTTTTCGTCTTGCCGCTGCTGCTGGGCGCGGTGGAGATGGGGCGCGAGTTGAACGGGCTGGTGGCGTGGCTGCGCGATGCCGATCATGGCGGCAGCGTGGTGCCCGATTATATGGACAAGCTTCCGCTTATTGGCGACACCATCGCCGACTGGTGGCGCGCCAATATGGTGAATGAGGGCGCCATCACTGATCGCTTCGCCCATGTCGACACCGCGACCCTGGCGCGGGTGACGCAGCGCACCGCCATCTTCATCGCTCGCAGCTTTACCTTTTTCGTCGTCACGGTGCTGACCTTGTTCTTCCTGTTCCGCGATGGCGCCTCGTTCGGACGCCGGGTGCAGGTGCTGGTGCGCCGGGTGCTGGGCCGCAAGGGCCTGGAATTGTCCACCCTGATGGTCTTTGCGGTGCGCGGCACATCCGACGGCGTGGTGCTGGTCGGCATCGGCGTCGGCACGCTGCTCGGGCTCGGTTATCTCATCACCGGCGTGCCGCATGCCGGATTGCTGGGCTCGCTGACCGCGCTGTTCGCCATGATCCCGTTCGGTGCGCCTGCCGCTTTGGCAGTCGCCTGCCTGCTCTTGATGGCCAAGGGCGCCATGCCCTTCGCCGTCGGCCTTCTGGTGTTCGGCAGCATCGTGATTTTCGTGGCCGACCATTTCCTCCGGCCGGTCCTGATCGGCGGCAATGCCAAGCTGCCATTCCTTTGGGTGTTTCTGGGCATCTTCGGCGGCCTTGCCACCTTCGGCATTCTGGGCCTGTTTTTGGGACCGGCCCTGATGGTGGCCCTGGTATCCCTGTGGCGGGAATGGACCGCGCCACGGCCTTTCCATGCCACGCTCAAAAAGCCGAAGCGGCGGCAGTAGGCCAAGGGGCAAACCCTGGAATAGTGGCGCGCTCGGAGAGATTCGAACTCCCGGCCCTCAGATTCGTAGTCTGATGCTCTATCCAGCTGAGCTACGAGCGCGCAATTGACCCGGGGCCCGGATCAGGGCGGGGAAGCTATGGGGCAAGGCCTCCAAAGGCAAGCTGGAAGCCCGCCCGGCCCCGTCCCCCGCGACCCACAGTCGCGAGAGGGCGGAATCCGCACTACCCCCCCCCCGTCATACGGTACAAAATGCAGCAAAGCAGGCGCCGCAGCCCTTGTCCGGCAGGGGTCGCCTCGTTAAGACTTGAGGGCAGGGACCTTCCGCTCAGGCGGCGAGGTGGAGTTGGGGTTCGGCGCGGCCATTTTTTTCAGGCCAATCGCCGACAGCGGAGAGCAGAAATGAGGGGATTTTCAGCGAAAACGGGGCTCAAACGGAGCATTGTCCTGGCTTTTGCGCTGACCACCGGATTGGGCCTGACTGCCTGTTCCGATATCGACAACCTTTTCGGCGACGACACCGAGGCCGCCGCCGATGCCGGACCGCCGCCCGATGCCGGCAGCGCGCCGACCGCAGCAGCCCCGACCACCAGCACCGCCGCCGCCAATCGCGGCGGCCTTGCCCCGGCCGTCACCATCACGCCCGTCGCCATTGAGGCGGGCAGCGACACCGGCACCGCCGTCAACAAGACCATCCAGTCCCTGCGTGCGCAGGTTTCCGGCCTGGAATCCAAGCTGGCGGCCAATGCCGCGCGCCTCAGCGATTTGCGCAATGGCGGCGCCGCGTCCGCCAGCGCCTATCAGCAGACCAAGGCGCAGATCACCACCCGGCTCCAGGTCGGCACCACCAAGGGCAATCCTGAACTGGTGAGCGAATGGAATTCCGCCCAGGCTTCGCTGGATGCGCTCTCGGCCAATATCAACGGCCTTAATGCGCTGGGCACCGAAGTCGCCACGGATTCCTCAACCGCCCATTTCGCGCTCGACCAGATCGGCGCCACCTTCAATGTCTCGGGCGCGGTGGACGAAGACCATCGCCAATTGTCGCTACTGCAGGATGAAACCAGCCAGACCCTGGTGATGATTGACCGGCTGCTGAGCGAAGTCTCCGACTCGGTGCAGCGCCAGACCGCCTATGTCGCCAATGAGCGCGGCGGGCTCACCACCCTGGCCGCCGCCATCAAGAATGGCGAGCTCTATGGCGGCACCCCGGGCATCACCGCCCAGGCGGCATCGGGCGGCGTCCAGCTTGCCACCGCCGGCGCGCCGCTGGTGGTGATCCGCTTTGATCATCCCGGCGTGGATTATCAGCAAATTCTCTATGCCGCGCTGAATCAGGCGCTGCAGTCCCGTCCCAATGCCGGCTTCGAGGTTGTCGCCGTCTCGCCCACCCGCGGCAATGCCGCCTCGGTGCAGATCGCCCAGACCACCGCCAAGCGCTATGCCCAGGAAGTCATGCGTTCCATGACCGATATGGGCGTGCCCGCCACGCGCATGGGTGTGGCTTCGTCCACCGATCCGGGCGCTGCCGGCAGCGAAGTGCGGGTTTTCGTTCGATAATTTGCTTAAGGCTTTCGGCAAAAAGCCCTGCTGTCGCGGCAGGGCTTTTTGTTTTGTGCGCGATGAAAAGCGCGCCTACGATGGCGTGAAGCTTTTGCGAAGGTTTTCATGAAGCGCCTCGCTCTGCTGTTTGTGTTTGTCCTGTTGTCCCTGCCGGTGCTGCCCGTGCAGGCGCAGGTCACCGAGACCATCGCCCATCGCCACATGATCGCGGCGGCCAATCCGCATGCCGCGGAAGCGGGCCTGGAAATGTTGCGCGCCGGCGGTTCGGCGGTGGACGCCGCCATCGCCACCCAGATGGTGCTGGGGCTGGTCGAGCCGGAATCATCGGGTATCGGCGGCGGCGCCTTCATGCTGGTCTATGACGGCAAGAGCCGCAAAACCACCAGCTTCGACGGCCGCGAAATGGCGCCGGCCTCGGCCACGCCGGGCATGTTCCTGGGACCGGACGGCAAGCCTCGCGCCCATTTCGACGCCATTCCCGGCGGCCTTTCCGTCGGCATTCCCGGCGTGGTGCGGATGCTGGACCTGGCGCACAGGAAATACGGCAAGCTGCCCTGGGCCCGGCTGTTCCAGCCCGCCATCAAGCTGGCGGAAGACGGCTTTCCGGTGGGGCCCAAACTGGCCCGCACCATTTCCAGCTTCACGGCGGGCGCCAAGATGCCCGACATCAAGAGCCATTTCTATCATCCCGACGGCACGCCGCTGCAGGAAGGCGAGACCTACAAGAATCCCGAATATGCCGCGAGCCTGCGCAAGATCGCGGCGGAAGGCCCGGACGGATTCTACAAGGGTGATATCGCGCAGGCGATCGTGGACGCGGTTCAGCATGCGCCGGGCCAGCAGGGCGGCATGACGCTGGCCGACCTGGCGAATTACCGCGCCCAGGAACGCGATCCGGTCTGCGGCGGCTACCGCGAATATCATGTCTGCTCGATGGGG
Source organism: uncultured Alphaproteobacteria bacterium (assembly GCA_903857685.1). Lineage (GTDB taxonomy): Bacteria > Pseudomonadota > Alphaproteobacteria > Micropepsales > Micropepsaceae > Rhizomicrobium. The sequence continues at coordinate 44,084 of CAIOFO010000033.1, read as the reverse complement.
CCGCCCAGTTCCGGCGGCATCGCCGTGCTTCAGATATTGGGCGAGCTGCAACGCTTTCCCGCCTCGCAGCTGGCGCCCGGAACCATCAGTGATGCGCATCTGTTCGCCGAAGCCAGCCGTCTGGCCTATGCCGACCGCGCCAAATATCTCGGCGATCCGGCTTTCGTGCATGTTCCCGTCGCGGGCCTGATTGACAGGAATTATATCGCCAGCCGCGCCGCGCTGATTGATCCCGCAAAAGACATGGGCACCGCCGATGCCGGAACGCCGCCCGATGAAAAACATGCGCGCTATGCGCCGCAGGTCAGCCCGGTGCTGCACGGCACCAGTCACATGACGATTGTGGATGACAGCGGCGATGTGGTGGCGATGACCACGTCGGTGGAATTCATCTTCGGCGCCGAAATCATGGCCAGGGGATTTATCCTGGACAATACGCTCACCGATTTTTCCTTCCAGCCGGTGCGGGACGGGCTGCCCGTCGCCAATGCTCCGGCGCCGGGAAAGCTGCCGCTCAGCGCCATGTCGCCCACCATCGTGTTCGACAAGGATAATCGCTTCCTGCTTTCGGTGGGATCGCCGGGCGGTCCCGCCATTATCGATTATGTCGCCCAGACACTCTCCGCCATCCTGGACGGCAAGATGAGTCCCAAGGACGCGATTTCGATGCCGCGCGAACTCAACATGAATGGCGCCACCCTGCTGGAAAAGGGCCCTGGCGTGGACCAGTTGGCGGCCGGGCTGACGGCCATGGGCCATACGGTGCAGATCCCCAGCCAGGAAGGCAGCGGCCTGCACGGCATCATGAAGGTAAAGGGCGGTTATATCGGCGCCGCCGACCCCCGCCGCGACGGTATCGCCCTGGGGGATTAAGGGCCGCCCACCGCAGGCTCATTGAAATATTGTTGCGCAGGGGTTTCTGCGTTGACAGGCCCCCCTTTAGACGCCTAGAACCCGCCCTCTTTCGGGCCTTTTGGGGCCCTTTTCGGAGCCTTGAGAACCCATGAAGCGCACCTATCAGCCGAGCAAACTCGTGCGCAAGCGCCGCCATGGCTTTCGCTCCCGCATGGCCACTGCCGGCGGCCGCAAGGTTCTGGCCCGCCGCCGGGCCCATGGCCGCAAGAAACTCTCCGCCTGAGCCAGCGGCCGCGCCGCTCACCCTCAGCCCTGTCAAGCTGGCCCATCTGACCAGGCGTGCCGATTTCCTGGCGGCCGCGCGCGCTATCCGCAAAGTGTCTGGCGCCATCACCCTGGAACTCACGCCCACCCCCGAACTTGCGCGCCGGGATGGCCAGGCCCGCATCGGCTTTACCGCCAGCCGCAAGATCGGCAATGCCGTGGCGCGCAATCGCGCCAAGCGGCGGTTGCGTGCGGCAGTACGCGCCACGCTTCCCCTTTCAGGTCGCGCCGGCCATGACTATGTTCTGGTCGCCCGCGCCAGCATCCTGACGCGGGATTTCCAGGCCCTGCTTGGTGATCTTGTGGCCGCGATGACGGCGGCCCATGGCAAGCTGGACGCCAGAGCAGGAGGTGGAAATTGAGCATGACGATCCGCCGCCTGGGTATTGCTTCCCTTTCCGCCCCGATCCATTTCTATCGCCGCTTTCTGTCAGTGCTGCTGCCGCCCGCCTGCCGCTTTCAGCCCAGCTGCTCGGCCTATGCGCTGGAAGCCATTCATGTCCACGGCCCGATCCACGGTCTTGTTCTTGCCATCAAGCGTCTTGCCCGCTGCCATCCCATACGCTGGCTTGGCGGCGCCTCGGGTTTTGATCCCGTTCCTCCTTCCCAACACCGGCAGCCATGAACAACAAAAACCTGATCGTCACTTTCGCGCTCTCGGCCCTGGTGCTGTTCGGCTGGCAATGGTTTATCGCCATGCCGCAGATGCGCGCCGAGCAGGCCCGCCAGGCCGCCCTGGCCCATCAGGAAAAAACGCAGCCCGTACAGGCGGCTCCCGGTGCGCCGGGTCCGGGCCTTCCCGCCGGCGGCGCCAATGTGCACATGTCGCGCGATGCCGCGCTGAAGGCGGAAGGCGCACGCGTCGCCATTGATACGCCGATGCTGGACGGCTCCATCGCGCTCAAGGGCGCCAAGCTGGACGATTTGCGGCTGAAGAAATATCGCGAGACCCCGGACCCCAAGAGTCCGGAAATCGTGCTGCTGGCGCCCAAGAGCACGGACTTTCCCTATTATGCCGAGTTCGGCTGGATCGGCAGCGGCGGTGCCGGCAACATGCCGGGCGACCAGACGGTCTGGAGCCAGACGGGCGGCGGCGCGCTTTCGCCGGGCCATCCGGTGACCCTGAGCTGGGACAATGGCCATGGCCTTGTCTTCAGCCGCGTCATCGCCATTGACGACAAATACATGTTCAGCGTCGCCGACAGCGTCGCCAATACATCCGGCGCGGCAGCGACGCTTTATCCCTTTGCCTATGTGGCGCGCGAAGGCGCCCCCAAGGCCACCACCTCCTACATTCTGCATCTTGGCTTTGTCGGCGTCGCGGGCGGCAGCGAAGTGGATGCGAAATATGACGACTTCAAGGATGCCGCCACCCCGGCCAAGGAATTTTCGTCCACCGGCGGCTGGGTCGGCATTACCGACAAATACTGGATGGCGGCTGTCATTCCGCCGCAGAACGAGACTTATAACGGCGCCTATCGCGGCACCGATATCAATCCGTCCACCAAGGCCTATCAAGCCTATTATCGCCTGGGCGCGCGCACCGTCGCGCCCGGCGCCTCGCTCAGCGTCACTCACAATCTGTTCGCCGGCGCCAAGGTGGTGGACATTCTGCGCGGTTATGAAAGCGGCCAGGGTGTCGCCGGTTTCGACAAGGCGGTGGACTGGGGCTGGTTCTGGTTCATCACCCAGCCGCTGTTCTGGCTGCTGGACGTTTTCTACAAATTCATCGGCAATTTCGGCATCGCTATCCTGATGCTGACCGTGGCGGTGAAGCTGCTGTTCTTCCCCCTGGCCAACACCTCGTTCAAGTCCATGAGCCGGATGAAGAAGGTGCAGCCGGAAATGGAGCGCTTGAAAAAGCTGCATGCCGATGATGCGCAGAAACAGCAGATGGCGATCATGGAAATGTACAAGCGGGAAAAAGTGAATCCGCTGACCGGCTGCCTGCCGATGCTGATCCAGATTCCGGTGTTCTTCTCGCTCTACAAGGTGCTCTACGTCACCATCGAAATGCGCCAGGCGCCGTTTTACGGCTGGATTCACGACCTTTCCGCGCCGGACCCGACCTCGATCATCAATTTGTTCGGGCTCCTGCCCTTCGATCCGCACGCCGTGCTGCCGGGCTTCCTGGCCATCCTGTCGATCGGCATCTGGCCGATCCTGATGGGCATGACCCAGTTCGTGCAGACCAAGCTGAACCCCGCGCCGTCCGATCCGGTGCAGGCCAGGATGTTCGCGCTGATGCCCGTGATTTTCGCCTTCATGTTCGCGACCTTCCCCGCCGGGCTGGTGATTTATTACACCTGGAACAATCTTCTCACCGTTGCCCAGCAATGGTTCATCATGCACAAGGAAGGCGTGGAGATTCACCTGTTCGAGAATCTGAAGCTGCGCCCCGCCCACAAGGCCAAGAAATAGTGGGCGATGAATTCGCGCGCAAACTCTTCGCCGGGCCGTGCGAATTCATCTGGGGCGCCAGCAATATCAACAATCTGCCGCCGCAGAGCCTGCCGGAAGTGGCTTTTGTCGGCCGTTCCAATGTGGGAAAATCCTCGCTCATCAATGCCCTGACCGGGCGCAAGACGGTGGCGCGGGTATCGCAGACGCCAGGCCGCACCCGTGAGATCAATTTCTTCAACCTGGGCGGCAAGCTGATGCTGGTGGACCTGCCCGGTTATGGCTATGCCAAGGCGTCGCGCAGCCTGGCCCAGGAATGGCAGACCCTTGCCTTTTCCTATATGAGCGGACGCGCCACCTTGTCCCGCGTCGCGGTGCTGATTGACGCGCGGCGGGGGATCATGAGCAGCGACCTGGCGGTGATGGAGCTGCTCGACCGCGCCGCCGTCTCCTACGAACTTGTGCTGACCAAAAGCGATGAACAAAAGCCCGCCGGAATCGCGCAGGTCGCAGCCGCGGTCGCAGCCGAAGCCCGCAAGCATACCGCCGCATTGGCCGAGACTGCGGTCACCTCCGCCCTGACCGGCGCGGGAATGGAAGAATTGCGAAGCCAGCTGGCGGCGCTGGCGCAAAAGGGGTAGCGCCCTACCCCTGCCGCGCGTATAAGGCCCCGGACTTTTTGGGGCCCAACGGCCATGGCCGACGATACCGACCAGGAGAAAAATCTCCGCCTGATGGCGCGCTGGCGCCAGACCGGCCGGGTGCTGGTCGAGGCGTTGCCCTTCATTCTCAAATATGACCAGAAGACCATCGTGGTGAAATATGGCGGCAACGCCATGACCGGCACCGGCACCGATGATTTTTCCCAGGACATCGTCCTGATGAAGCAGACCGGCATTGATCCAGTGGTGGTGCATGGCGGCGGGCCGCAGATCGGCGCCATGCTGAAGCGGTTGAACATCAATTCCACTTTCATTGACGGGCTGCGCGTCACCGACGAAGCGGCGGTGGAAGTGGTCGAGATGGTGCTGAGCGGGTCCATCAACAAGCATCTGGTCACGGCCATCAATGCCGCGGGCGGCCGCGCCATCGGGCTTTCGGGCAAGGACGGCAACCTGGTGGTGGCCCGCAAGCTGGCCATGACCAGGACCGATCCGGCCACCGGCGCGAAGGAAGCGGTGGACATGGGTTTCGTCGGCGAACCCGACAAGATCAATCCCGAAGTGCTGCATGCGATCATGAAATCGGAAACCATTCCGGTGATCGCGCCCATCGGCGTCGGCCCCAAGGGCGAGACCTACAACATCAATGCCGACACCGTGTCAGGGGCCGTGGCCTGCGCCCTGAACGCCGAGCGCCTGATCCTGCTGACCGATGTCGAAGGCGTGCTGGACCAGGACAAGAAGGTGATCCCGCGCCTGACGGTGCCGGAAGCGCGCGCCCTGATCGCCGACGGCACCATCTCCGGCGGCATGATACCGAAGATCCAGACCGCGATCGACGCGGTGGAAGGCGGCGTCAATGCCGCCGTCATCCTGGACGGGCGCATCCCGCATGTGTTGCTGCTCGAACTCTTCACCGAGCATGGCGCCGGAACGCTGATCACGGCCGCCTGATGCGCGGCGCGCTCCTTGTGGCCCTGCTTCTTGTGCTCTTGCCGCATCCGGCGCGCGCCGATCTCAAGCTGTGCAATCGCACCAGCTATGTTCTGGAAGCCGCCACATCCACCATCAAGAACACCGACAGCCTGACGCAAGGCTGGACCCGCATCATTCCCGGCGACTGCGCCATTGCCATCAAGAGCCCGCTGGCCGCCAGTTACCTGGTCTATGCCCGCACGTCGCTGGCTCATGCCGGACCTGAGCGCGCCTGGGGCGGCGCCTTTCCGGTCTGTGTCAGGGATAGTGATTTCACCTTGCACCAGGCCGTCACCCAGCCCTATTGCACGTCGCCGGATACCTTCGCATTGCCCTTCGCGCCGGTGAATTTCAAGAATCGCCGCGACTGGACGATGGATTTCGACGAGACGCCCGCGCTGGCCTCCCTGACCGCGGCGCAACTGGCCGGCGTCAAGCGGCTGCTCAGCGACAATGGCTACAAGGTGGGCGCGATTGACGGAAAGCCCGACAAACCCACCGGAACGGCGCTGACGGACTTCCGGAACAAAATGAAATTCAAGCCCGGAGACGACAACACCGTCCTGTTCGCCGCGCTGGAAAAGCGGGCGCAAACCATCAGCGCGCCCCAGGGCTATGCGGTGTGCAATGATTCCGCCGAGCCGCTGCTGGCCGCCATCGCGCAGACCGGTCCGGGCAAGCCCACCTCACGCGGCTGGTGGCGGATCACGCCCAAGGCCTGCGCCCGCCTGCTGGCCGCGCCCCTGGCGGGCCCGGTCTATCTTCTGGCCCAGAAGCTGGGCGGCACGCCGCTGGTGGCCGGCAATGAAAAATTCTGCACCACCGCCGTGGCGTTTGAAGTTGAAAATCGCGGCAATTGCGCCGCGCGCGGCATGAACGAATCCGGATTTGTTTCCACCGCCGGGCGCGGGCTTGCCGGCTATGTCGCCCATATCGGCGCGCAAGGCCTTATGCGCTAGAGCGGATCGTCCGCTAGCGCGGCAATTCCTGTATGTCGAAACAGGACAGCTGCCGGTTCATCTCTTCCGGAGTCAGCGGAAAGCCCACGCCGTCACGGGCCGGCAGCAATGCGTGGCCCGGCAATTTCATCACAAAGGTCTGGATCTTGAACGCCACCCGCATGGACAGCTTGGCGCGCCAGACCAGGGCCACCAGCGGCTTGGCGCGGCCGGACGCCAGAATGCGCCGCACATTGGCTGCGGGAACCAGCGCCAATTCCGCCAGAGCCAGGATCACACTTTCGCGGTGCCCGGCCAGCGCCGCGTCCTCGACGAAATTTCCGTTGAGCGAATGACCCGCCTTGGCCTTTGCGACATTGCCGGCAGCAGCGGCCGCCGCTTCCACGGCATCGGTCTTTTCCTCCAGCCGCAGGCGCAGCTGGCGGTTCAGATGGGTTCGCGTGGCCGGCGCCAGATCATGGCGCGCCGCCAGCCGCTCGATGATGGCGGCGCCGACAAAGCCGGCAATGCGCCGGATTGCCCGGGCGGACAGATCGGCGCGCAGCGCCAGCGGCAGTTGCCAGGATTCTATTTCCTCCGCTTCCGAGACAACCCGCTCAAGCGTTTCCTTGCGAATTTTCGCGTCCGGGTTGACCAGCAGCGCCGCCACGGCGGGGACGTCGAGCGACTGCACCAGACAGGCGGATACGTTTTCGCTGAGCGGGCGGCGGCGCGCCACGGCCACCAGCACTTCGCGCACCTGGCCGCAGGCGATAATCTCGATCAGGTCGGCATCCGACAGCAGGGGGGAATATTCCAGCACGGGCATGGCGACGATCTGTTCCAGATCACGCGCCAGGGCCAACACGATATCGCGCGGCACATTGGTGAGATGCTTGATCTCCTCGGCCAGAACGGCACGCACGCGCGTGGCGGAGTCGGTGGCGAGAAACTCCAGCGTCTCGATGGTGAGGGCGATGATATGGGCGCTATGCTGCGCATCGAGCCCCGGCATCAGGCGGGCGATCTTGACCGCCAGTTCGACGCGCACATTCTCATCATCGTCTTCGGCCAGAAAGCGGTTGACCGCGGCGGGGGCGGCGACATTGGCGGCGACAGCGGCACGGGTGGCGGGTGCGCCATGTTCGGCCAGATACTGCAGCACGGCGTCGCCGGCATCGGTGCGCTGGGCCAGATAGGACTGGGTTTCGCGCGCGCGTATCTCCAATATGTCGAGCGCATGGCGCGGGCTGAGACCGCCTTGTTCGGGCAAATCCCGATACGGCGCGGATTTTTTCATGCGCACTCCCTGACGGGGCGCAGTGTCGGACTTTGGCCGTTAAGAGCTGTTAAACAAGCTTGGTTTCCCCGCGTTAACAAACTTGCCAGCGGCCCGGCTGAGAGCACGTTAGGGTCAAATTGAATCAGCTGCGTTGCGTTCCCGGCGAGGTGACCGCCTGGAGCCGCGCGAAGGGCGTATAGGAAATACGGTCGAGCGCGGCGAGGCCGCAGGCGCCCGCCGGGACGCAACCCCTTGGGGGCCGGGGACTTTTGCGCCGTGGGAGCGTCGAAGGGCTTGCCCGTAGTCCCCGCTACGTGCTGCGCCCGTTGCCTACGCTGTCGCTAGGAAACCCTGCCCACAGCACAAAACCCCTCCGACGCAGCGGTTCAATTTGACCCTAACTTGCTCTGAGGCCATGTTTCGCCCGTCATGCCCGGATATTCCCCCCAAAGCTCCCAGGAAACGCCGGACTCGCGTCCCGATTTCCGGCACGTGAAGCATTGGGTGTTCGATCTGGACAATACGCTTTATCGCGCCGACAGCGGCGTCTTCGCGCGCATTGACGCGCGCATGACGGAATTCGTCGCCAAATTTCTGGGCCTGGAAAAGACTGCCGCCCGCGCCGTGCAGAAGACGCTGTACCGGGACCACGGCACCACCCTGAACGGGTTGATCAAGGAGCATGGCATCGACCCCGAGCCCTATCTGGACTTCGTCCACCAGATCGACCTGACCGACCTCAATCCCGATGGGGCGCTGACCTTCGCCATCGAGAGGCTGCCGGGCAGCCGCCATGTCTTCACCAATGGCTGCGCTCATCATGCCGGGCGGGTGCTGGCGCGGCTGGGCCTCACGCACCTGTTTGACGATGTCTGGGACATTCGCGATCTGGGCTTTGTGCCCAAGCCCGATGCCGCCGCCTATCGTCGCATTGTCGCGCGGGGCGGATTTGCGCCGGAAAAGGCGGCGATGTTCGACGATATCGCGCACAATCTGGTGGAGGCGCATGCCCTGGGCATGACCACGGTATGGCTGAACACCGATGCGGTCTGGGGCCGTCAGGGCCCGGAAATTCCGGTTGCGTCGGCCTTGCACATAGATCATGAAACCAGGGACCTCACTCAGTTTTTAAACCGCATCAGGATTTGAAATGACCGGATTGGTAGCCAGCATTGAAGCGGCCTGGGAGGCGCGCGAGACCCTAAGCGTCACCAGCAAAGGCGCGCACCGCGATGCCGTGGAAGCGGCGCTGGAAGGGCTGGACAATGGCAGCTTGCGGGTCGCCGAAAAGATCGGCGGCGTGTGGCAGGTCCATCAATGGCTGAAGAAGGCGGTGCTTCTGGCCTTCCGTCTCAATGACATGAAGATCATTACGGACGCGCCGGGCGGCGCGGTGTGGTGGGACAAGGTCGATTCCAAATTTCTCGGCTGGGACGAAGCGCGGTTTCGCGCCGCCGGTTTCCGGGCCGTGCCGGGTGCCATTGTGCGGCGCTCCGCATTCATCGCCAAAGGCGCAGTCTTGATGCCAAGCTTCGTCAATGTCGGCGCCCGGGTCGGCGAAGGCACAATGATCGACACCTGGGCGACGGTGGGCTCCTGCGCCCAGGTGGGATCGCATTGCCATATTTCCGGCGGCGCGGGACTGGGCGGGGTGCTGGAGCCGCTGCAGGCCGCGCCCACCATCATCGAGGATAATTGCTTTATCGGCGCACGCGCCGAAGTGGCCGAGGGCGTGATCGTGGGCGAAGGCAGCGTGCTGTCCATGGGGGTTTACCTCTCCGGCTCGACCAAGATCGTGGATCGCGCCACGGGGGAAATTCATATGGGCAAGGTGCCGCCCTATTCGGTGGTGGTGTCCGGTTCGCTGCCGCAAGGAAACGGTCCGTCGCTCTATTGCGCCGTGATCGTCAAGCGGGTGGATGAGAAAACCCGCGCCAAGACCTCCATCAACGACCTGTTGCGCGACTGACATGGATGCGCTCGCACTTTCCCAAAAGCTAATCCGCTGCGCCTCGGTCACGCCGGCCGATGCCGGTGCGCTGGCCATTCTGGAAACGGAGCTCTACCGGCTGGGCTTTGCCTGTCACCGGCTGCGCTTTGAAGAAGCGGGCGCGGCGGCGGTTGAAAATCTCTATGCCCGCATTGGTGATGCCGCACCGCATTTCTGTTTCGCCGGCCATACCGACGTGGTCCCGCCCGGCGAAGGCTGGCAATACCCGGCCTTCGCGGCAGAAATTCACGACGGCGTCCTCTATGGACGCGGCGCCGCCGACATGAAGTCGGCCATCGCCGCGTTTGTCGCGGCGGCGGAGCGGGTGCTTGCCGCCGGACCGGTCAAGGGCTCGATCAGCCTGCTCATTACCGGCGACGAGGAAGGCCCCGGCCTCAACGGCACTCCGAAAATCCTGGCCTGGCTGAAAGACAGGGGCGAAAAGCTGGATCATTGCGTGGTGGGTGAGCCGACTTCCTCTACCCGCGCCGGCGACACGCTGAAGATCGGCCGCCGCGGCTCGATCAATTTCAAGCTGGTGGTGAGCGGGGCGCAGGGCCATGTCGGCTATCCGCAAAAGGCGAAAAATCCCATTCCGGTGCTGGCGCAGCTGGTGAACCAGCTGGCGGATCATACACTGGACAAGGGCAATGCCCATTTCGATCCCTCCAGCCTGTCCTTCACCAGCATGGATGTCGGCAACGACGCCACCAATGTGATTCCGGGCGAAGCACGCGCCGCCTTCAATATCCGCTTCAACGACAGGCACACGCCCGACAGCCTGATCGGCTGGGTGACCGACCGCAGCCAGCGCCTGGCCAAGGAAAGCGGTTGCCAGATCGTGGTGACGCACCAGGTCAGCGGCGTGTCCTTTGTCACCACACCCGGAAAATTCACCCAGATGGTCAGCGATACCGTGGCCAGCGTCACCGGCCAGTCGCCGATTTTCTCCACCACGGGCGGTACCTCGGATGCGCGCTTCATCAAAGATTTCTGCCCGGTGGTCGAACTGGGGCTGGCGGGCGGCACCATGCACAAGAAAGACGAGTGCGTGGCGGTCTCGGAGATCGCGGCCCTGACCGACATCTACGCCGCCTTGTTGACCGCATATTTCAAAAAGCCTCCGGCATGAGTGACCCGCGTCCGATCGGGATTTTCGATTCCGGGATGGGCGGGTTGACTGTCATGCGCGCACTGCGGGACCGCCTGCCCAACGAGAATTTCATCTATCTGGGCGATACCGCGCGCCTGCCCTACGGCACCAAGAGCGGCGATACCGTGACGCGCTACGCCGTACAGGCGGCCCGCGCCCTGATCGCACGCGACATCAAGATGCTGGTGGTTGCCTGCAACACGGCCGCCTCCGTGGCGCTGCCGATCCTGCAAACCGCGCTGGAACCGCTGCCGGTGATCGGCGTGATCGCGCCCGGCGCAGCCGCGGCGGTGGCGGCGGCCAAGGAAGGCCCCATCGCGGTGATCGCCACCGAAGGCACGGTCAAGGGCGGCGCCTATGTGCGCGCCATCCAGGCGCTGTCCCCGCGCATGCCGGTGGTGCAGCAGGCCGCGCCTTTGCTTGTGCCGCTGGCGGAAGAAGGATTGGTCAGGGGCGAGATCGCGCGGCTGGCGGTGGAGCGTTACTTGAAACCGCTGCTGGCCACCCTGCCGCGGCCGCGCGCCTTGGTGCTGGGCTGCACGCATTTTCCGGCCCTGAAGGAGATGATCGCATCGGTGGCGGGCCCTGATGTGACGCTGGTGGACAGCGCCCAGACCACGGCGCTGAGCGTGGCGCGGATGCTGGCGGAACAGGGTCTGCTTAATGATGCGCCCGGCGGCTCGGCGCTGTTTCTGGCCACCGATGCGCCTGACCGCTTCGCCAATGTGGGAGAGATTTTTCTCGGCAGCCCGATCGATCCGGGCAGCGTGGAAGTGGTGGACCTCTAATAATCCACGCGAACCAGATAGAGTCCATCCGGCGGCGCCACTGGACCGCAGGCGGCACGGTCCTTGGCCGCCAGGGCCGTGGCCACTTCGCGCGGCGCCCATTTGCCTTCGCCCACCAGTTTTAGCGTTCCGGCAAAAGAGCGGATCTGGTGATGCAGGAAGGAGCGCGCCGAAGCCTCGATATGGATTTCCTCGCCGCGCTGGCTGACGTCCAGCCTGTCGAGTGTCTTGACCGGTGACTGCGCCTGGCATTCGGCGGCGCGAAAGGTGGTAAAGTCATGCTGCCCCACCAGGGCCTGCGCCGCGTGATGCATGGCCTCGGCATCCAGCCTGGTACTGACATGCCAGACCCGGCCATCGTCCAGCGCGGGCGGGCTGCGGCGGTTGAGAATGCGATAGAGGTAATGCCGGGCCGTGGCGGAAAAACGGGCGTGAAATTCGCCGTCCGCCACCGCCGCATCCAGCACGACCACCGGCGCGGGCCGCAGATAATGATTGAGCGCGTCACGCACCTTGCCCGGCTCGAAATGCTTTTCCAGGTCGAAATGCGCCACCTGGCCATAGGCATGAACCCCGGCATCGGTGCGGCCGGCGCCGGTGACGGTGACGCGGGCGCCGGACAATTTTTCGATGGCATCTTCCAGCGCGCCCTGCACCGATGCGCCATTGTCCTGGCGCTGCCAGCCGACGAACGGACCGCCATCATATTCCACCAACAGGCGATAGCGGGTCATGTGAAGCGCGTGCCGGGCGGCAGCGCAAAGCCCTTGAGCAGATCGGCCGCCGCCATTGCCTTGCCGCCGGCGCGCTGAACCTTCAGCGGACGCAGGGCACCGCTGCCGCAGGCGATGGTGAGATCGCCGTCAATAACTTCGCCGGGATTGCCTTGGCCCAGCACAGGTTCGGCATTGAGAATTTTCAACCGCTCGCCATTCACTTCGGAAAAAGCGCCGGGCGATGGCGACAGGCCGCGGACCAGGCAGTCAAGTTCCGCCGCGCTCTTGTTCCAGTCGATGCGCGCTTCGTCCTTGGCGATTTTCCTGGCGTAGGTGACGCCCTCGCTGGATTGCAGCTGTTCGACGGCCTGGCCGCGTTCCAGGGCGCCCAGCGCCCGCACCATCAGGTCGGCGCCCAGGCGCGAAAGCAGATCGGCCAATTCGCCCGCGGTCTTGCGCCCGATTGTGACACGTTCGGCCATCAGGACCGGGCCGGTGTCCAGGCCCTCGTCCATGTGCATCACCATCACTCCGGTCTCGAGATCGCCCGCCATCACGGCCCGCTGGATCGGTGCGGCGCCGCGCCAGCGCGGCAACAGCGAGCCGTGCAGGTTGAAGCAGCCCAGCTTGGGCGCCTCGAGAATGGCTTTTGGCAAGAGAAGTCCGTAAGCGACAACCACCGCGGCATCCAGATTGAGAGCGGCGAAGGCGGCCTGTTCGTCCGGATTTTTCAGGGAGAGCGGCGTGCGGACTTCGAGCCCCGCCGTCTGGGCGAATTTGTGCACCGGGCCGGGCGTGGTTTCCATGCCGCGGCCACCGGGACGCGGCGGCTGGGAGTAAACGGCGGCGATGTCATGGCCCTGGGCAATCAGCTCGGCCAACGCCGGAACCGCGAAGTCCGGCGTACCGAGGAATGCGAGCCGCAAGGTCATTACAACAGCCTCTCACTCACCGAGGCCATAGCGACAGCGTATGGCCGGGGGCGGCGAAGCATGAGTCTTAAAGTCATCCTGCGATGGCTTTCTTCGCCTTGGTCAGCTTCTTGAGCAGCATGGCGCGCTTGAGCTTGGAGAGATGATCGATGAACAGCACGCCTTCGAGATGGTCCATCTCATGCTGCAGGCAGGTGGCGAGCATGCCATCGGCCTCGATCTCCACCCTTTTGCCGTCGAGATCCAGATATTCGGCGCGGATGCGGGCCGGGCGTTCGACATCGTCGTAAATCTCGGGCACCGAAAGGCAGCCTTCCTCGTATGTGGCCAGTTCGTCCGAAGCCCAGAGAATTTTGGGATTGATGAAAACCCGCCAGTCCTTCTTGCCATCCTTCTGGTCCAGGTCCATCACGATGACGCGGCTTGGTACCCCGATCTGCACCGCGGCCAGGCCGATGCCGTCGGCGGCATACATGGAATCGGCCATGTCCTGGGCCAGCTTGCGGATTTCCCCATCCACTTTTTTGACAGCGGTGGAGACCGCTTTCAGGCGCGGGTCGGGCGCGGTAAGGATGGGGCGGATGGCCATGCCTTTTCAGATAGGCGAGGCTGCCAAAAGGGTCAAGAAGCATGGAAATCGGGCTTATAATTCTGGCGGTTGCGGTGGTGGCGGCGGCGGCGATTTTCGCCTTTGCCCGTCCCAAACCCGTGGCCGAGGCCCGCTCCGATCCCCGGCTGGACACGGTGATTTCCGGCCAGGGCGCCATCGCCGGACAGTTCCAGGCCACCCTGGAAGCGCAGGCGCAGCTATCGCGTTCCCTGGCCGAGCGGATCGAGGCGCTGGACAAGCGGCTGGGCGAAAATCTGAAAGAGAGCGCCAGCAAGACCGGCGAGACGCTGGGCGGCATCCAGGCGCGGCTGACGGTGATTGACGAGGCGCAGAAGAATATCTCGGACCTGTCGGGCCAGGTGGTGTCGCTGCAGCATGTCCTGTCGAACAAGCAGGCGCGCGGCGCCTTCGCCCAGGTGCAGATGGAAAGCATCGTGCGGGACGGATTGCCGCCCTCGCTTTACGATTTCCAGTTTACGCTTTCCAACCGCAACCGGCCCGACTGCGTCATCCGCATCCCGGGCAATGGCGCGCTGCTGGTGATTGACGCCAAATTTCCCCTGGAATGCTTCACCCTGCTGCGCAAGTCCGCCAATGACGAAGAAAAGAAGGTTGCGACGGCGCGGGTGAAGAGCGATGTCTCCAAGCATGTCAGCGACATTGCCGAGAAATACCTGATCCCCGGCGAGGTGCAGAGCCCGGCCATCATGTTCGTGCCGTCGGAATCCATCTATGCCGACCTGCATGCCGAGTTCGACGAGCTGATCCAGAAGGCCCATCGCGCCCAGGTGATGGTGGTGTCGCCCAACATTTTGATGCTGGCGATCAACACCATCCAGACGGTGATGAAGGATGCAAGAATGCGCGAACAGGCCGACCTGATCCGCAACGAGGTTGGCGTGCTGGTGATGGATGTGAAGCGGTTGGGCGAGCGGGTGGCCAAGCTGCAATCGCATTTCGGCCAGGCCGAAGCCGATCTCAAGGACATCACCATATCCACCGATAAAATCATCAGCCGGGGCGAGAAGATCGAGCGGGTGGAACTGGCGCCGGCTGAACCGAAAACTCTTTCTTGAGGCGCGAGGAATTTTGTGACCTGAGCAGGAGCGTCGTGCGGAGCGTACGGACGTACGTGAGCACGCGCGACTAACTCAGGGCGCAAAAGACCCGCGCCTAAAGCGCGCGACGGGCCTTGAAGGCGGCAGACAATGTGCCTTCGTCGAGATAATCGAGCTCGCCGCCCACCGGCACGCCATGCGCCAGGCGGGTGACCTTCATGCCGCCCAGCATGTCCATCAGGTAATGTGCCGTGGTCTGGCCCTCGACCGTGGCGTTCATCGCCAGGATGACTTCGTCCACGCCATGTTTGACCCGTTCCAGCAAGGGCGCGACGCTGAGGCGTTCGGGCGTGATGCCGTCCAGCGCCGACAGCGCCCCGCCCAGCACATGATAGCGGCCGCGGAACACCCCCGCCCGCTCCAGCGCCCAGAGATCGGCGACATCTTCCACCACGCAGAGCAGATGCGGATCGCGGCGCGGATCGCGGCAGATGGCGCAAGGGCTGATGGTGTCGAGATTGCCGCAGATTTCGCAGTCGCGGGTGGCGGCGGCGGCATCCTGCATGGCGGCGGCCAGGGGCTCCAGCAGCAGGTCGCGCTTTTTCAAAAGCACCAATGCCGCGCGCCGCGCCGAGCGGGGCCCCAGGCCGGGCAGCTTGGCGAGGAGCTGGATCAGGCGCTCTATTTCGCTGCCGGATGCCATCTAGTCCTGTGAATCCGGGGGGGAATCCGGGGCGGCGTCGTCGCGATCGCGCACCGCGATGATTTCCGCGCCGGGAAAGCGGTCCAGCACCGCCCGCACCAGCGGCGCCTGCATCACGCTTTCAATGCGCGCGGCCTTGGCGTTTTTCTTCTGCTCGGCAAGGGTCGGGGCGCCGCCTTCATTGGTGACCGAGACGCTCCAGCGCGCGCCCGTCCAGTCGCGCAGTTTCTGCTGCAGATCGCCCGCCAGGGTGCGCGGCGCGCGGGGGCCGGGGCGGAATTCCAGCCGGCCCGGCTCCAGCTTGACCAGGTGGATATCGTTTTCGATATGCACCTTCAGCACCGGGGCGTGATTGGCCGAGGCCAGGAGGGCGATGTCTTCCAGGCCTTTGAGCACCGGGGCGCCGTCTGGTTGCGGCGCCGGATTCAGCCTGGGTGCGGCGGAGGCTGAGGGCGATGACGATGAACCACCCCGCGATTGCGGCGTGCCGGATGCGGGCGGGCGGGGAGCAACATTGTCCAATACGTCGCGCACCAGCTTGTCGGTGGGCGGCAATTCGGCGGCATAGGCCAGCCGGATCAGCGCCATTTCGCAGGCCAGGATGGGGCGGGTGGCGTCGCGCACCTCGAACAGGCCCTTGAGCAACATCTGCCAGGCGCGGGTGAGCGAAGCTACGGTGAGCCGTCCCGCCAGCTCGCCGGCGCGTTTGGCCTCGCCCGAGCCGCCGTCAAAGAAGCCTTGCGCGGCGGGCGCGACTTTCACCCGGGTGAGGAAATGGGCGATCTCCAGCAGGTCCTGCATCACCGCCAGGGGATCGGCGCCGGAATCGTAAAGCCCCTGCAGGTCGGTGAGCGCCTCGGCAATCTTTCCGCCCATGACTTTTTCAAACAGATCCAGCACCCGGCCGCGATCGGCCAGGCCCAGCATGTCGCGGATGGTCACTGCGGCGATCACATCGCCGCCTTCACCATGCGCCATGGCCTGATCCAGGAGCGACAGGGCATCGCGGGCCGAGCCTTCGGCGGCGCGGGCGATCAGGGCCAGGGCGCCAGCCTCGATCTTCACATTCTCTTTTTCCGCAATGGCGGCGAGATAGGCGGCCAGTTCGGCGCTGTCTATGCGGCGCAGGTCGAATCGCTGGCAGCGCGACAGCACCGTCACCGGCACCTTGCGGATTTCGGTGGTGGCGAAAATGAATTTCACATGCGGCGGCGGTTCTTCCAGCGTCTTGAGCAGTCCGTTGAAGGCCTGCTTGGAGAGCATGTGCACTTCGTCAATGATATAGACCTTGTAGCGAGCCGAGGCGGGGGCATAGCGCACGCCCTCAATGATCTCGCGGACATCGTCAATGCCGGTGCGGCTGGCGGCGTCCATCTCCTGCACATCCATGTTGCGGGATTCCGCGATGGTGACGCAGGGATCGCAGACGCCGCAGGGATGGATGGTGGGGTCCTTGCGCTTGCCGTCCGGCCCGATGCAGTTGAGGGCGCGGGCGATGATGCGCGCCGTGGTGGTCTTGCCCACGCCGCGCACCCCGGTGAGCATGAAGGCATGGGCGATGCGCCCCGAGGCGAAGGCGTTGGACAGGGTGCGGACCAGCGCTTCCTGGCCGATCAATCCGGTGAAATCGGAGGGACGGTATTTGCGCGCCAACACGCGGTAAGGCTCGGGCGGCGCGCCCAGATCGAATGAAAGGTCTTCGGCCATGGCGGGATTATAGCAAGCCAGGAGCGGATTTTGCGACTCGCAAAAAGCGTCCCCAGGGCTTATATACCGGCTCGGAAGTCGGTGCGGACGAAGCTGTCGCCAACCCGGTCAGGTCGGGAACGAAGCAGCCGTAACGAATTTGCTTCGGGTCGCGCCGGCTTCCACCTTCCAGAAAATCAAGCCGCCACCGATAGCGCGAGAGATTTTGGGGCGTAGGCGGGAGCGCCTAGCGATGTGGCCAAGACGGCCATGAGAGACGGCGCGACGAACCTATGCCCCAAAATAACCGCGCTAGGGCATATCTTCGCGGAAGGGGTGCGCAGGATAGGCCCCCAGGATGGTCAGCCGCGTGGTGTAGAAGGCCAGTTCCTCCAGCGCACGCTTCACCGGGGCGTCGTCGGGATGGCCCTGGATGTCGGCATAGAATTGGGTGGCGTTGAACGAGCCACCCAGCTGGTAGGATTCCAGCTTTGTCATGTTGACGCCATTGGTGGCAAAGCCGCCCATCGCCTTGTAAAGCGCGGCGGGAACATTCTTCACCTGGAACACGAAGGTGGTCACCACCTTGCCGCCCGGCGGGGCATCATC
Source organism: uncultured Alphaproteobacteria bacterium (assembly GCA_903857685.1). Classification (GTDB taxonomy): domain Bacteria; phylum Pseudomonadota; class Alphaproteobacteria; order Micropepsales; family Micropepsaceae; genus Rhizomicrobium. Next base: position 26,403 of record CAIOFO010000033.1, on the reverse strand, counting down.
GCGCTGGCGCGACATGATGAGGAAGCGCGTCATGTTGTGATGTTCGTCTTCCACATCGGCGCGCAGCACCTTGAGGCCATAGAGCTCGCCGGCCAGGGTCGAGGCGATGGCGGCGGCGCTGTTGTCGCCCAGTTCCGCGACATGCTTGGCCGAGCCCGCCGTGTCATACCAGTTGTGAATCACCGGCTTCAGTTCGGCGATCAGCTTGCGGCATTGCGCCAGCGCAGGCGCCTGGCTGTAGAGGCTCTTGATCCCGGAAAGCTGCGCGCTTTTCAGGCCCAGCAATTGATGCCGGATGGGCAGGAAATGCTCGCCCACGATGTACAGCCCCGAATCCGGCAGCAGATGATGGATGTCGGCGATGCGGCCCATCAGCGAATTTTCCACCGGGATGATGCAGAGGTCGCAATCGCCGCTCTTCACCGCTTCGATGGCGTCCTCGAAGCTGGGCTTGGGAATGGCCGCGGCATGTTCCACCGCCTCGCGCGCCGCCAGGTTGGCATAGGCCCCCGGCTCGCCCTGGAAGGCAATGCGCTTGGCGTGGCTGATGACCTGGATCATGGGGCGTTCTTCAGAAGAATATTGGCGCGTTCGAGATCGGCCGGAGTATCGACGGACAGCGGCACCCTGTCCACGCGCGCCACTGCAATGCTCATATTCGCTTCCAGCGCCCGCAGCTGCTCCAGCTTTTCGCGCTTTTCCAGGGGCGAGGGCGGCAGGGCGACAAAGCGCGCCAGGGCCGCCCGCGTGAAAGCGTAAATTCCCACATGATGAAACAGCGGGCCATCGCCCGACGGCGCGGTGGCCCGCGTGAAATAGAGCGCGCGGCCCTTTTGGCCGTCCGCATCCCAGGCCACCACGGCCTTGACCACGGATGGATTGTCGCGCTCGGCGGGGTCGGTGATCTCGGCGGCCAGGGTGGCGATCTCGGCGCCGGGCAGCGCGCCCACCACCGCACGGATGACGGGCGCTTCCAGCGCCGGCAGGTCGCCCTGCAAATTCACCACCACGTCATGGCGGCCGTCAGGGTCCAGGGTCTGGAGGGCGGCAAAGATGCGGTCCGAGCCGGAGGGCAAGCCGGGGTCGGTCAGGACGGCCCGGCCCCCGGCGGCGGTGATCGCCGCCACGATTTCGGGTTCTGCCGCCGCCACCAGCACGGGACCCAGATTCGCCGCCATCGCGCGTTCCCAGACGCGCACGATCATGGGACGGCCCGCGATATCGGCCAAAGGCTTGCCCGGCAGCCGGGTCGAAGCCATGCGGGTGGGGATCAACAGGATCGGATTCATGCGGGGTTCCCTGGGCAGCGTGTTTAGGCCCAGTTTCCGGCTAAAGCCAGCCGCAGGCTGGATTTTATGCGACGCTTCGCCGCAATGATTTGCGGGTTTGGGCGGGTAATGTCGCCCCGTATTCGCCGGGGACACCAAGCCCCGTCTAGGGAGCTTGCCGAATGGATTCCTTTGAGTGGAACAAGATCGCCGGCGCGGTCCTCGGCACCCTGATTTTCATCTTCGTCATTCGTCTGGTCGCCGAAGCGGTCTATGAGCCGGAAATGCCGGCCAAGCCCGGCTATGCCGTCCAGGGCGTGGCGGAAGCCGCCGGTGGCGCCGGCGCCGCCGCACCCGCCGAGGAAGCCATGCCCGATTGGAGCACCGTGCTGGCCGCCGCCGATGTCGCGGCCGGCAAGACTGTCTCGGTGAAGTGCGAGCAGTGCCATGACACCAGCAGCGCCAAGACCTCGAAAATCGGCCCGCCGCTGTTCGGCGTGGTGGATCGCGCCCGCGCCTCGGTGGCCGGTTTCGATTATTCCAGCGCATTGAAAGCCAAGGGTGGCAGCTGGACCTATGACGAGATCTTCAAGTTCACCAAGTCGCCCGGCGCCTATATCCCCGGCACCAAGATGAGCCTTGCCGGTCTGTCGCGCGCCGAGGACCGCATCAACCTGATTGCCTTCCTGCGCAGCAATGCCGACAGCCCGGCGCCGATCCCCGCGCCCGCGCCCAAGGCGGCCGCGGCACCAGCCGCTGCTCCTGCTGCAGCTCCGGCAGCGGGCGGGGCAACACCCGCCGCACCGGCCGGCAACGTCGCGCCGGGTAAAGCCGGCGCGCCGTAAGGCGTGAAACCCAAGGTCCTGTTCCTGCTGCCACCGGCCTGGAAGGGCCTGGGCAGGGAAACATTCGCCAGCCCGGCCTATGACGTGCTGCTGCAGGACAGCGACGATTACCAGCCCGGGCAAGTGGATTATTTCGTCGGCTTCCGGCCGCCGCGCGGCTTTCTGAAAAGCCTGGTCAATCTCAAGCTGGTGATTTCACTGGGCGCGGGCGTGGACGGCTTCCTGGACGATCCGCAATTTCCAAAGCATGTGCCGCTGGTGCGATTCACGGATGTCTCCCTGGCGCAGGAAATGGCGCAATACGTCGTCCTGCATGTGCTGATGATCCATCGCCAGCAGCGCTATTTCGACCGGGCCCAGGCCGAGCATGCCTGGCGGCAAAGGACTCTGCCGCGCCCCACCGACAAGACCCGCATCGGGATATTGGGCCTGGGCGAAATCGGCGGCACTATTGCCGGTCACCTGGCGGCGCTGGGCTTTGCGGTGTCGGGCTGGAGCCGCACCCGCAAGGCCCTGCCCGGTATCCGCAGCTTTGCCGGCGACACCGAGCGCAATGATTTTCTGGCGGGATGCGATATGCTGGTCTGCGTGTTGCCGCTGACGCCGGAGACGCGGAACATGATGAATGCCGCGCTGTTCGCACACCTGCCGCGCGGCGCCTGGGTGATCAATGTGGCGCGCGGAGCCATGCTGGTGGAAGAAGACCTGATCGCGGCACTGGACAGCGGCCATCTGGAGGGCGCGGTGCTGGATGTATTCCAGACCGAACCGCTGCCGGAGGACAGCCCGCTGTGGCGCCATCCCGGCATCACGGTGACGCCGCATATTGCCGGCATCACCGATACGCGCGTGGCGCAGCGCCATGTCGAAGCCTGTGTCCGCGAGATGGAAGCGGGCCGCCTGCCCCAGGACATCGTTGCGCTGGAGCGCGGCTATTAAAGGCGCTTGATCGAAGTCACCGGGCCGGTGGCGGTTTTGGCGATGCGGGCGACGGCCTGGTCCAGGGGTTCTTCAAACACTTCCATGTGAAAGCCATTGGCGTGCAGCAACCGGCTGCCGTCGAGCATCACGCCCATATGGCCTTTCCAGAACACCAAGTCGCCGCGCTGGACCTGGTCCTGTACAACCGGCAGCCCCAATGCCTTTTCCATCATGTCGGTGTCGCGTGGGCTCGAAATTCCCGCCGCCTGCAGCGACGTCTGGATCAGGCCGGAACAGTCCAGTCCCGCCGCCGTCTTGCCGCCCCAGACATAGGGCGTACCCAAAAAGCGTTCCGCGACAGCGACGAAATCGGTGGCGTGTTCGTTCAGCGGCGCGAGATGCCGGTAATGGACAAAGTGGCCCTGTCTGATGTGGACGAAATCGCCAAGCATGTCGTCCTGCTCAAGGACTGCATTGAGCGGCAGGAAATCCACGACCGGTGATTTGATGTTGGGTTGAGAAAAAACAGGCGTCATCAACGCGGTGACACGCTTGTTGGCCTCCATAATTGGTCCAAGCGCACCTTCCGGCACATAACCGACATAATGATCGTTTGTTGCTTGCCCCCAGGCCATTCCAGGCCCGCGCTCATAAACAGTGAATTCCTCGCCAAACAGTAACTCACTGACTTGTTCCGTATTGTCGCCGCCGCCCGCACGCAACGGCACGTGCCCATGGCGAACACGCCATTTTTCGCCTTCAACAAATTTGGCCGCTTCCACCTTGCCCTTCAGGTGCGCGGCGGCGAGATCGGGGCGGGCGGGAGTGATTCTCTTATCGGCCATAACGCTCTTTCAGCAGGGCATAGAGCGTGCGGGCGCTGTTGGCCTCGCCGCCCAGCTTGCGGCCGGGCCTGAGCCGGTCGGTCCAGCCGGCGATATCCAGATGCACCCAGCTTTTGGCTTTTTCGACAAAGCGGCCCAGGAACAGGGCGGCGGTGATGGCGCCGGCATAGCCGTAGCTGGGATTGTTGGTGAGATCGGCAACAGTGCTGGCGAGCGTCGGCTCATAGCCGCGCCACAGCGGCAGCCGCCAGAGCGGATCGGCGGTGGCCGCGGCATGGCGCATCAGGTCGGCGGCCAGTGTTTCATCATCGGTGAAGAATGGCGGCAGCTCCATGCCGGTGGCCATGCGCGCGGCCCCGGTGAGAGTGGCGATGTCTATCAGCAGCGCGGGCGCTTCGTCATCGGCATCGGCCAGGGCATCGGCCAGCACCAGCCTGCCCTCGGCATCGGTATTGCCGATCTCGACCGTCAGGCCCTTGCGGCTCTTGAAGACATCGGAGGGACGATAGGCGGTGCCGGAGACCGAATTTTCCGCCGCCGGAATCAGCACCCGCAGGCGCAGCTTGAGCTTTGCGCCCATTACCATGCCGGCCACCGCCAATGCCACCGCAGCCCCGCCCATGTCTTTCTTCATGGTCGCCATGCCGCTGGCGGGCTTGAGGTCATAGCCGCCGGTGTCGAAACAGACGCCCTTGCCCACAATCGTGACCTTGGGGCCGCTGCCCCACACCAGTTCGATCAGGCGCGGCGGCCGCGCCGAGCCCTGCCCCACCGCGTGAATCAGCGGATAGTCCTTTTTCAGCACCGCGCCACTGATGACGCGGAATTTGGCGCCATGCTGCCGGCCAAGCGCGGCGGCGGCGGCCGCCAATTCGTCCGGACCCATGTCGTTGGGCGGTGTATTGATGAGGTCGCGGGCGAGAAAAACAGCTTCGGCGATGCGGCTGATCTCTTCGCCATCCACGTCCGGCGGCAGCACCAGCCTGGGCGCGCGCTTGGAAGGCTTCTTGTAGCGGCTGAACTGATACAGCCCCAACGCCCAGGCCAGCGCGGCCTGCGCGCCGCCGCAGAATGCGGGCACCTCGCCAAGACGGTAGACGCCATCGGGCAGGCTTTCCGAAAATGCCGCCAGCGCCAGCGCGTCAGCGCTTTTGCCAAGGCCCAGCACCGCCGCCGACAGGCCGCCTTTGCCGGGCAGAAGACGCAGTTCGCCTTCCCTGGCGGTGAAGCCGCTGGCTTTCAGGTAAGGATATCGCGCGAGAAAAGCTTTCAAATCCTTCGCCGCCACGGCATGCAGCGGGATCGCGTTTTTACCGGATTTCACAAAGCTCGCATGCATGGCGGGGGCTTACTCAAAGGCGCAGGGGACTTTATGAATGCGGGGGCCGCTTGCCAAGGAGCGCCGGCCAGGGAAAGTGCGGCCTCGCGGTTTCCCGTCCGGCCGCGCGACCATGAATAAGGAGCTCTTATGTATACCCTGATTGTCGGTACCCAGAGCTGGTCGAGCTGGAGCCTGCGGCCCTATCTCGCCCTGATGGCCACCGGCACGCCGTTCGAGATGGAAGTGGTGCGGCTGCGGATGCCCAATACCAGCCGCCAGACCATCCTGAAATATTCCCCGGCGGGCAAAGTGCCGGTGCTGAAATATGACGGCAAGACGGTCTGGGACAGCCTTGCCATCTGCGAGACCCTGGCGGAGCGGCATCCTGAGGCCCAGCTGTGGCCGGCGGATGCCGATATGCGGGCGCGGGCGCGGGCCTATGCCTGCGAAATGCACTCCGGTTTCCCCGATGTCCGCGACCAGCTTGGCTTGGATTTCTCGCGCAAGCTGCCGCTGCCGGAATTGCGGCCCGACACCAGGGTGCAACTGGACCGCATCATTTCCGCCTGGGATGAAGCGCTGGCGGCGCACAGCGGCGATTTTCTGTTCGGAAAATTTTCCATCGCCGATTGCGTCTATGCGCCGGTGGTGTCGCGCTTTACCACCTATGACGTGCCGGTGCCGCCCAGGATCAAAAGCTATATGGAAAAAATCTGGGCCCTGCCGGGAATGCAGAACTGGCTTGCGGCGTCTCAGAAAGAAGTGGCGGAAGGTATTGTCTAGGAGCGTCGGCCAGGAAAAGTGCGGCCCCGCGGTTTTCCGCAGGCCGCGCGACCAAAATCAACGCTTGGCGGATTCGCTGTAAAAGCGGGCGGCGCCGGGATGCAGCGGCGCGGGCGGCGCCAGCGAAGCGGTGGCAAGCCCGATCTCGCGCGCGGAGGGATGGCTGGCAGCCAGCGCACCATAATTGCCCGGATTGAACAAGGCGCGGGTGATGCCATAGACCAAGGCATCGGGTTCACTGTCGCGCACCACCCACAGGGCGCGGGCCGAGACCGTCTGGACGACGGCATTGCCGCCATAGGCGCCGGCGGAAATGGTCGCCGGTGAGAAGGACGGCACCGCTTTCAGCAACCGGTCGCGGCCCGGCCCATCGATCGGCGCCAGCCGCGCCAGGCCCTGTGTGACCAGATTGCCGACGGGGTCGAGCGGCACGCCGCCCACCGCGAAGAAGGCATCAAGCTTGCCGGCCTTCATCAAGGTGGCGGCATTGAAGACATCCTCATGCGCGGTTTTCATCGCGGATTCCGGGACATGGTAGGCGGCGAGAATCTCGCGCGCGGTGATGCCGACGCCAGAGCCATCGCTGCCCAGCGAGACGCGCTTGCCTTTCAGGTCCGCCACGCCGTGGATCCTGGATTTTGCGGCGACCACCAGATGCACCTGTTCGGCAAACAGCGAGGCGATCACCCGCACATGCTTTTGCGGGCCGAGGCGATGGAAGGGCCCGTCGCCCTTGACCGCGGCGGCGATCACATCACTTTGCGCCAGGCCGGATTCCATATCGCCGCGATTGACGGCCATCAGATTGTCCACCGCCCCTTCCGAGGTGCGGGCGCTGACGATCAGGCCGGTGGGACCGCAGACACCGGTCTTGTCGCAGCGGTCCACGCCGGGGGGATGGCTGATCAGGCCGGCAATGGCTTCGCCAACGGGAAAGAAGGTGCCGGCGGTCGAGCCGGTGGCAATCTGGAAGGAAATCCGCGCCGCCGTCGTGGCGGGGGGCGGCGTGTCGGCCGCGATCCGGGAGCCGCTCCACACCAGGGCAGCCAGCACCAGGGCCGAAAATCCGGCCATACCGATCACGGCTGCGAGGCGATGCTTCATGGGTTGTTAACCAACTCCCCCATTGCGTCGGATTTTGGACGGGTTGCCTAGCGGCAGCGTAGGCAACGAAAGGCCACCGAACCCTTTTATCTATATGATCCAATATGTTTAAGGGTTTGTTGACTGGGGCCTTGGCACACTGGCGGGGAAGAGTGGCTAAGGGCCTTTCCATGCTGCGTATCGCCCCCCGAGTGATTTTTGTTCTGCTGTGCGGAACCATGCTTGCCGGCTGCGCCACCGCGCACCCCGATGTCGCCAAGCTGACCGGCGGCGATACCCAGGCCGGCCATGCCAGGAAAGAAGCCGCCGCGATCGACAAGACCGCGCCGACCGATCTGGAAGGCGGCATACGCCAGGCCCAGCTGATGCGCCTGGCCGGTCATTATGACGATGCGATTCACACCCTGTCCCAACTGATGCTGGTGGCGTCGGATGATCCGCGCGTTGTCTCCGAATACGGCAAGACGCTCGCCGAAAAGGGCCGCGCCCAGGATGCGGTCGAGTTTCTCAATCGCGGCATCGAGCTTTCCGGCAATGACTGGACGCTTTATTCGGCGCTCGGCGTTTCCTACGACCAGCTCGGCAACCAGGTTTCGGCCCGGGCGGCCTATGAGCATGCCCTGGCGCTGCGCCCGGAAGAACCCAGCGTGCTGAACAATTACGCGCTCTCGCGCATGCTGGCGGGCGATACCGATGGCGCCCGCATCCTGATCGGCCGCGCCCAGCAAGCGGGCGGCGGCAGCGACGCCAAGATCGCTTCCAATATCGCGCTGCTGAACAAGATCGACCCGGCGCCCGTGCAAAATGTTGCCGTGGCTGAGAAGCCCGCCGCCACGCCCGCCAGGCAGGCGGCCCCCGTTGTTGCCAATGCGCCGCCGGCGACAATGCCCCGCCCGCAGCCCATGCGCGCTCCGGTGGCCCAGAACGCGCCCCGCCCCATTGTTCCCAATATGCCCGCGGCCCCGCAGCAGCAGCAGCAGCGGCAGCAAGTCGCCGCCGCGCCCGTGCAGCCCAGAGGAGTGGTGATGCAGGCGGTGCCGTTCGATCCGCTGGCCGGCCCTGTGAAACCGGTGGTGCATGCGCCGCGCGTGGCGGTGGTTCCGGCCGCGGCCAAAGCCGCGACGGCCGCTCTTGTGCCGCCGAAATTCGTCATCATTCCGGACCCGCCGGCCGCAAAGCCGTCCGCCGTGAAGACCGCCGATGCCAAAGCCGCGCCGGCCAAGCCCGATGCCGCCAAGCCGGGCGCAAAGGCGATTCCGGTCAAGGCCGCCGCCAAGGATCAGATTCCGGCGCTGCGCATGAGTGCAAACGCGTACTGATTTATCGGTCGGGCCTGAATTGCCTTGTGCTGCTTCTTTGCGGCGGAGGCATCAGGGCTGTGACTTTAGCGGCAGCGAGGCGACGCCATGACCTGGGAATATATGTCCTGCCGCATAGAGATTGATCCCCAAGATGTCCATCCGGCCCAATTGAATGAGCTTGGCGCCGCCGGGTGGGAATTAATTGAAGTTGTTCCCGTCCAGGACGTAGCCCATCTTTTCCGTGCTTTTTTCAAGCGCCCCACTGCCAGCTAGGCTGTAGCCGGGTTTCCCCATCCTGGCAGACGCAAAAGGCGCAGGGCAATCTGCGCCTTCTTGTTGCGCCAGACGAATCGTATAGCGTTAAGCCCCATCAAGAAACGACGCCCGCGCATGAATGCCGTTTCCGTCAGACTTGAACGCGCAACGGCCGCCACAAGCGATATTCGCGAATTGATCGCCGAACTCGATCAGGAACTGGCGGGAAGCTACGCGCTGGAGCAGCGGCACGGATTGTCGTTGAATGCGATATTCCAGCCGCATATTCGCTTTTTTGTCGCGCGGACGCAGGATGGGGTACAGGGCTGCGGCGACACGATGCAAAATACCAGCGCCGACTTCAGTGGCTGAGCGGGCTGCCCAGATGCATTAGCTTCATGACCGCCGGCCCCATGATCACCACGAACAGGCAGGGCAGGAAGAAGATGATCATCGGCACGGTCAGCTTGGCGGGCAGCGAGGCGGCCTTGCGTTCGGCTTCCTGCATGCGCATTTCGCGGTTTTCCGTCGCCGTCACGCGCAGGGCCTGGCCCATGGGCGTACCGTATTTTTCCGCCTGGTTCAGCGCCACTGCCACCGCCTTGACGCCCTGATGGCCGCAGCGCTTGGCCAGATTGTCGAAGGCCTGGCGGCGGTCGGGAAGATAGGACAGTTCGGCGGTGGTGAGCGCCAGTTCCTCGGCCAGTTCGGCGGACTGGGTGCCGATCTCGGCGGCGACCTTGGTGAAGGCGCTTTCGATCGACATGCCGGATTCGACGCAGATCAGCATCAGGTCGAGCGCATCGGGAAAGGCGCGCATGATGGATTGCTGGCGGCGTGTCATGGTGTTGGTGACCCACAAATCGGGCAGGTAATAGCCGAACAACGCTCCGGCGAAGGACGCCGTCACCTTCATCATGAAGGAGTAGTGGAAATTCGTCACCACGAACAGATAGAGCAGCATGACCACAAACACGATGGGCGGCATGACAAAGCGGAAGAACATGAAGGCGATCATCGGCGCCGGGCCGCGGAAGCCGGCCTGGGCCAGCTTGTCCTTGCTGTTCTCGGATTCCAGCATGTTGCCCAACTTGAAGCGCTCCAGCGTGCTTTTCATGTAGCTGACGGGTTCGGTGCGCAGAGCGCCGCGCTTGGCGTTCAGGGCGGCATGATGCCGGGCGCGCAGTTCCTCGCGGCGCTGGGCCACCGATTTGAGGCGGGCGCCGAGCCCATCGCGTTCGGCCAATGGCAGGCCCAATGTGACAATGGTGGCAAAGGCCAGAATCGCCGCCAGCGCCGTGGCGAGGAACGACTTGTCGAACAGAATATTGAACAGGCCGACGCTCAGCATGGGGTCACGTCTTGAAGTTGATCATTTTGCGCATCACGAATATGCCCACGCCCATCCAGACGGCGCAGCCGGCCAGCATCAGATTGCCCATCTTTTCCGTGAACAGCAGGCTGATATAGGCAGGCGTGGTGATATAGACGAGCAGCATGACGCCCGGCGGCAGCGAGCCGATGATCATGGAGGACGCCTTGGCTTCCGACGACATCGCGCGGATCTTGCCTTCCAGGCGCTTGCGGTCGCGCAGCACGGCCGCCAGATTGCCCAGCGCCTCGGACAGGTTGCCGCCCGACCTGGACTGGATGGTCATCACGATGCTGAAGAAGCCCACTTCCGGGGTGGGCATGGCGTCAAACATGCGCTTGAGGCCCTGCTCCAGCGTGATGCCGACCTTCATGCCTTCGACCAGGCGGCTGAATTCGCTGCCCACCGGGTCGGGCGATTCCTTTGCGACGATGCGGAGCGCCTCATTGGTCGGCAGTCCCGATTTGACCGAGCGCACGATTACGTCGATCGCATTGGCGAATTCCGAGGTGAATTTCTTGCGCCGGCGGTTGGTGAGAAAACTCAGCGCCCAGCGCGGAAAGCCGATTCCCATGGCGAATGCCGCCAGGCCGATCACCAGCGGAGTCTGGTGGGTCACATAGCAGCCGAAAGCAGCCAGCACGCCCAGGACCGCGCAAACGATCCAGAAGGTGCGCGGCGTGGTGTTGGGGAAGCCCGCCTGCTCCAGGCGGCGGCGCATGGTGGGCTTTTCCTTCTTGCGCGCCTGGTTTTTCTCGATGTCCTTGAGCTGGGCCGCGAGATTCTTGGCGCGCTTGGCGACGATTTCGGCCTGGTCGCGGCCACCGCGCAATTGCGCGGAAGGCTTGGCGACGGCGGCAACGCGTTTCTCGGAGCGTTCATTGCCGCCCGAGAAGGCGAAGACCGCCCCGCCCAGCGCCATTGTCGCCAGCAGGACGAAAGCGATGATCATTGATTGACCTTGTCCAGTGCGTCGGCCAGTTCGCGTTCGAGATTGTAATAGCGGGCGCGCTCCCAAAAATTGGGACGCACGATGCCGGTGCCCATATGCTTGCCCTTGAGGCGGCCTGTTTCGTCTTCGCCCTGGATTTCGTAGGTCACCAGGTCCTGGGTGATGACGACTTCGCCTTCGGTGCCGATCACTTCGGTGATCTTGGTGATGCGGCGCGAGCCGTCGCGCAGGCGTTCGGCCTGGATGATGATGTCGATCGAGCCCACGATCATCTCGCGGATGGTCTTGGAGGGCAGCTGGAAGCCGCCCATGGTGATCATGGATTCCAAACGGCCCATGGCCTCGCGCGGGGAGTTTGAGTGCAGCGTGCCCATTGAGCCGTCATGGCCGGTGTTCATGGCCTGCAAGAGGTCGAACGCCTCGGGTCCGCGCACTTCGCCCACTATGATGCGTTCGGGACGCATGCGCAGGCAGTTGCGGACCAGGTCGCGCATCGAGATCATGCCCTGGCCTTCCAGGTTCGGCGGGCGGGTTTCCAGGCGCACCACATGGGGCTGCTGCAGCTGAAGTTCGGCGGCGTCCTCGCAGGTAATGACGCGTTCTTCCGCATCAATATAGGCGGTCATGCAGTTCAGCAGCGTGGTCTTGCCCGAACCGGTACCGCCGGAAATCAGCACATTGCAGCGGCAGCGGCCGATGACCTGAAGCACGCGGGCCGCGTCCGGACTGATGGAGCCGAACTTGACCAGGTCTTCGAGGGTGAGCTTGTCCTTCTTGAACTTTCGAATGGTCAGTGTGGCACCGTCCAGCGACAAAGGCGGGGCGATGACGTTGACGCGGCTGCCGTCGAGCAGGCGCGCATCGCAGATGGGCGAGCTTTCGTCCACCCGGCGGCCGACCTGGCTGACGATGCGCTGGCAGATATTCATCAGCTGGGCATTGTCGCGGAAGCGGATATTGGTGAGCTGCACCTTGCCGGCGACTTCGATGAAGACGCGGTTGGCGCCATTGACCATGATGTCGGAAATATCGTCGCGCGCCAGCAGCGGTTCCAGCGGACCATAGCCAAGGACATCGTTGCAGATATCCTGCAGCAGATGTTCCTGCTCGGCGATGGACATCACCACCGCCTTGATCGAGATGATCTCGTTGACGATGTCGCGAATTTCCTCGCGCGCCGATTCCGGGTCCAGCTGCGCCAGCTGGGCCAGGTCGATCGTGTCGATCAGGGCATTAAATATGGTGGACTTGATCTGGTAGTAATCGTCGGAGCGATTGTCCGGCACGACGCGGGTGGCGGCCTTGGAGGCAATCGGCGCGGCCTGGGCCGGCGGAAAGCCGGCGACCGGGGCCTTGACTTCGGCGGGCCCGACGCGCGGCGGCGCTTCGGGTGCCGCCCGGGCCGGACTGCCTGCAAACACAGGCTCACTGGTGGTGCGCTTGCCGAACATGTTTTAGGCCTGCTTCGCGCCTTTGAGGAACGAGAACAGCGAACTGGTATTCTTGCCCGGTGCCGCCGCCGCGGTGCGGCCGGTCAAGGCGCGCGCCAGCCGGCGCACCGCTTCGGAGCCCGCCGCCTTGGGCTGCAATTCGATCAGCATCTGGCCGTTGTTGGCGGCCTGGCCGAACAGGGCCGGATCGAAGGGCAGCACCGCCAGGGGATCGGTGCCCATGGTTTCGGCGAAATCCTTGGCCGGGATTTCCGGCCGCTTGGGCGTTCCGGCCTGGTTGATCACCAGGCGCGGATGGGCGTCATTGGGCCGGGAATTCTTGACCAGCTCGATGATGTTCTTGGCGTTGCGCAAGCTAGCCAGGTCGGGCGTGGCGACGATGACGATCTCGTCGGCGGCGATCAGGCAGGCCTTCATCCAGGGTGTCCAGGCATGCGGCAGGTCGATCACCACGCAGGGCGTGGACTGGCGCACCGCGTCAATCACCGCTTCATAGGCTTCCGGCACCGCGTCATAATCGCGTTCCAGCGCCGCGGGCGCCGTGAACAGCGCCAGGTGCTCGCCGCGCTTGATCAGAAGGCGATCGAGCAGCACATCATCCAGCCGCTCCGGCGCGGACAGCGCGTCGGAAACGCCCTGGCTGGCCTCGTCGTTGAAATCCAGGCCCAGAGTGCCGAACGGCAGGTCGAAATCCACGATGGCGGTATTGATGTGCAGTTCCTCGGCGATGCACCAGCCGACATTGTGGGCCAGGGTGGACGAGCCGGCACCGCCACGCGCACCGATAAAGGCGACGACACGGCCGATGGGGGAAGCACCGGGATCCAGGTAGAGGCCGGAAATCACTTCGATCAGCTGCAGCGGCGCCAGCGGCGCCACCAGATATTCCGAAGCGCCGCGGCGCATCAATTCGCGATAGAGCTCGACATCGTTGGTGCGGCCGATCACCACGACCTTGGTGGCGGGGTCGCAGACCTCGGCCAGCCTTTCCAGTTCGTCCAGCGCCGCCTGGCCATGCAGCCGCGTCTCGACGATCAGCAGGTTGGGGGTGACCTGGCCATTGTAGAATTCCACCGCGGCGTTGATGCCGCCCAGCTGGACCGTCAGATGCGCCTTGGAAAGGCGGCGGTCCGCGCCAGCGCGCTGCAGGGCGGCGCCGGTGTCGGGAAATTCGCAAAAAGCATGGATCGAAATGCGCGGCACCGGCCGCTCATGCGGCGCGGCACCGAATGCCTGACCCTCTTCCGGACGTTTGCTCATGATCGTTCCTTTGCCCGGCCGCTTAATGGACGTCCGAAGATGTGCCGGATTGTTCGTCGCCCTTCTTAGAGCTGTTCTTGTCGGCCTGGGTGACCTTGCCCTGCTCGTAATTGCCCATGACGACGCCCCGGCGCACGGCGCTGGCGTCCTGCATGGTGCGGGGTCCCAAAAGATCGCGCGGATCGGCGACCTGGGCGGCGATGTTCTGCTGCACGGCGCAGCCGAAATTCTTGGGCGTGAGATTGTCGGCGGTATAGGCCAGGTTTTCCGACCAGTCGCCGCATTTGTCGGTATGGGCCTGGTAGGAGACATAGTTGATCTCCACCCGCATATCGCCGTCCGGGGCATCATGGCTGGCAACCAGGATATGGTCCTTGGACACGCCCATGTCGTTGATGCGCTGGGCGAAGAAGCCGATCATGGCCTGGGAATTGATGCCGGCCGGCGCGCTGACCGCGATGGAGCCGTTGCCATGTTCCTGATAGTCGGCGACGAAACTGTCGAAGCGGGCCTGGTCGGCGGGCGAAATGCCGGTATCGGCGGGCGAATAATACAGCTTGATGGACTGATAGGACGGTTCAACCTCGATGGGGTGATTGGCCGCGCCGTCTTCCGTGATCTGGTTGCCGCCATTGGCGGGAGCGGCGCAGCTTCCCGCCATCAGCACAGCTGCGAGGGAAAGTCCGCGAAGCAGAATTTTGATATCCATCATCATCTCCTAGCGCACGACAAAGCCGACTGGGGCCGCGGCTTCCGGCTTCAGCGGCTTGTCGGATTTCTTGTAGACGGTGTTGAGCCGGCCCAAGAGCAGGGTTTCGGGATCGGTGGGCGCCACGAAGCCGTCGGTCGGCGCGGCAAAGGCGCTTTCGGTGGTGGGATTGACGAGATAGGCGCTGACCAGCACCACCAGTTCGGTCTGATCGTCCTGATAATCGCGGCTGCGGAACAGCGCGCCCAGCACCGGCATGTCCTTCAGGCCGGGAAAGCCGTCAATCACCTGCTTGGTCTGATGCTGCATCAGGCCGGCAACGGCGAAGCTGCCGCCGGACGGCAGTTCCACCGTGGTTTCGGCGCGGCGCACCGACAAGGCGGGAATGGTAAGGCCGGGGGTGGTGACGGTGACGCCGTTGACCACGCTGGAGCCGCCCTGGAGCGAGAAAGCGCCCGTGGTGCTGAGCTCGCTGTCCTCGGTGGAAATCTGCAAGCTGATGCGGCCCGGCGACAATACCACCGGCGTGAAGCTGAGGCCGACGCCGAAGGTCTTGAATTCCACCGTGACGTTGCCCTGCGTGTCCTTGGCCACCGGAACGGGGAATTCGCCGCCGGCGAGGAATTTCGCGGTCTCGCCCGACACGGCGGTGAGGTTGGGCTCGGCCAGCATGTGCACCAGACCCACCTGCTCCAGTGCGTTCAGGACGCCCTGGGCATTGTTGGGGCTGAGGCAGGACGTGGCGCTGTTGCTGGATGAGTTCACGGTCGGCACGCCGCTGGTGATGGTCTGCACCGTCGAGGCCACGCCGTTGGTGATGGTGTTGACGGTGCTGTTGCCGGTCGCGGCGCTGGAAGTAACGCTGGTGCCGCCCGAGGGGAAGAAAGCGCCGGAACAGGCCTGGCCGAAGGTGCCGCCCGACGCGTCGCTGAGCGCATGGCCGAGAAGCCCGAAGGGATTGCCGGTAGCCACCGCCATCGGCACGCCGCCGATATTGCCCGCCGCGCCCAGATTGACGCCGAACTGCTTGGCGATATTGCGGTCCATCTCGGCAATGCGGACTTTCAGCATCACCTGCTCGCCGCCGGCGATGCCCAGCATGTTGACGACTTTCTTGGGGTCGCCGGTAAAGCTGGCGGCCAAGGCGCCGGCGCGGCTGGATTCCTGGGCGGAACTGACACTGCCCGAGAGCACGACATTATCGTTCATCGCCGAAACCTTGATCGCCGAATTGGGCAAATTGGCCTTCATCATGCCGGCCAGGTCGGTGACATCCTTCTCGACGCGGATGTCGAGCGACAGAATCTGGTGGTTGGCGGCGTCAAAGAAGAATGCGTTGGTCTGGCCGGTTTTCAGGCCCAGCAGAAAGATGCGCTTGGGGCTGCGAACCACCGCGTCCACGATATCGGGACTGGAGACCAGAACGTCATGCGCTTCGGTGTCGAGTTCGACCACCAGCGACTTGCCCATGCCGAGCGTGATGCTCTGATGCACCGCCGCGCCGCCCGAGGTGGAAACATGAATGACGCGCGCGTTGTCATCCGACAAGGCGATGCGCTGCGGCGCCGCGGCCGCCGGAATGACCAGCAGCAGGCACGCCCCCAGCAAGAGTCCTTTGCGGATCATTGGGCTTTCTCCCTTTCGCCCTGCACGGTCGAAGCGCTGTCGTTGGCATGCGCGATGCCGTAGCGGATTACCGAAACCGGACCGTCATCGCCGGTGGCGGCTTTCGTGTTGCTGGCCAGCGCCTGGTTGTCGCCGAGGCCGCGCAGCGACAGCGACAGCACGCCGGTGTTCTGTGCCGCGGCGACGAGTTCGGCCTGGGCGGGCGTCAATTCCAGAGTCGCGGTCTTGCCGACCACGGTCTTGGTGTCCTTGTCTTCCTTGAAGGTCTGGTCCACCGCCAGCACGCGCACATCGCCAAGGATGGTTTTCACCTTGACGTGGGGCGGACTGTCATTGGTCTTGGTGGTGAGCATCAGATCGATGCGGTCATTGGGCAGAATGAATCCGCCCGCGCCGGAATCGACGCTGATGACGATCGAGACCGCGCGCATGCCGGGCTGAAGCTGCGCCGCCATGAAACCGGCGCTGTCGCCATGCACGATGGCCATGGTGGTGATGGGTTGGCCGGCATAGAGCGGCACGCGCACCACCGTGCCCTTGACGGCGTCGTCGAGATTGGGCGCGCTGGCGTGCGTGATGAAGCTGGCGTCAACGGCGGATGCGGGCCAGCTCTGCCATTTCACCATCTCGGGCTTGAGCGTCAGTCCAGGCTGAATGTTGGAAGTGGCGACCAGCACTTCGCTCATCGCGATTGGCGGCGGCGCAATCTTGGCTTCGACCTTCGGCGTGCCGCCGCCCATGAGGCCGCGCGCCAGAAGCGCAGCGGCAGTTGCGGCCACCAGGGCAAAGCCCAGCACGATGATACGCTTGGTGTTCATGGAAACGGCTCCTATCAGGCGCTAATGCACCACGAAACCGCTTAGAAATTGCTTAACAAGAAGCTGCGCAGAAAGAATAGTCACGGGCTTTCAAATACTCGCGCATGTTCCGGCGGCATTAACTTCCGCTTCACACTTTCGCCGCTGCGCTCCTTTTTGGAAGGTCGCGCGGCCTACGGAAAACCGGGAAGTCCACTTTTCCGGGCCGGCGCTCCTAGCCGGCAGCGGCGAGGCGAAAAATCTCCGTACCCGGAAGAATGACGAGCACGCCCGCGGCCAGGGCGACGCCATAGGGAATGCCGGCATGGCTGTCGTGCAGCCGCAGGATCCAGGTCTGGCGGGCGAGCAGGGCCGGCAAGGGCAGGCGGCGCAAACCCAGCAGCGCCAGGGTGAGAACGCCGCCCAGCACGGTGGCGACCAGGGCATAAGACATCAGGTCCCTCAGCCCCAGCCACAACACCACGGCGGCAAACAGCTTGGCGTCGCCGCCGCCAATATAGCCCAGGGCGAACAGGGTGAAACCGACTGCCAGGCCGATAGATCCGGCCAGCAGATGCAGGCCGATATCGGGCGCCCCCAGCCGGGCGGCGGCGGCAAAGGCGACGAAGCAGGCGATCAGCGCGCCTTGCAGGAAATTGGGAATGGTGAAACTGGCCAGGTCCCAGCCCGCGGCAGCGGCCAGCAGAAGCGGCAGCGCGACAAGGACAAGGGCTTCGGCGAGCATGTCAACGACCTATTAAACGAACGGCCGCCTTTTCAGGGGCGGCCGTTCTAGCTTTCAGGCCAGCGCGGATTAGCGCAGGCTGGTGGCGATTGAGGCCAGTTTCGTGTTCAGGTTCGTGCCGACCGAGGTCAGGCCCGTAATGATCACGACAGCGATGAGGGCGGCAATCAGGCCATACTCGATGGCCGTGGCGCCGGACTCGTCACGGACGAAGCGCGAAAAAAGGTTGATCATAATAGTCTCCACTTTAGTGACACCCTAGGATGCCCTTTCGAAACCGCAGATACGCCGCCGGTTCGCTCGGACGATCCCACAATAGCGAGGCGGGTTTAATTTCCTCCTAATTGCGCAGCGCACCAGAAAGCGGAACTGTGCCGGGACGATACGGAAAGGGCCTGTTGAGGCATGTCCTATCGTTAAATTTAGCGCCGCGTTTACCGTACTGCGCAAATTGACGGAACAATCCGCTTTTCACGTCCTTTCGCCGATCCGCATGCGCGACCTTCGCCGCGGAACGCAATGGCACAATTGCCCAATTGCCTAGCAAAGAGCATTCCAGCTCTTAAAACTTATTTTACGGCGCCCGCCCTAGTGTGGCGCCGCAGTTATTTCCGAAGGTTTGCCATGCGCAAAGTGATCCTCGCCGCCAGCCTCGCCCTCGCCCTTCCCGCGCCCGCCTTTGCGGCCGGCATCGCGCTGGCGATGGACGAAGTGCGCACCGTGAGTTTCGCCGTGCCGGTGGCCACGGTCTATGTCGGCAATCCTTCCATCGCCGACATCAACATGATCGACGCCCGCCATGCATTCGTCATCGGCAAGGGCTTCGGCAACACCAACATCGTGGCGCTGGATGGCGACGGCAAGCAGGTTTCCGATACGACCGTCGCGGTCCTGGCCAGCGCCGCCAGCGCCGATTCCACCCTGGTGCTCAATCGCGGCACCCAGCGCGCCACCTATAGCTGCACGGCCAGCCATTGCGAGGCGATGCCGGAGCCGGGTGACGGCAAGGACGCCTTTGAAGCCATCAACAGCCAGCTGGCCACCCACAGCGCCGCCGCCAAGAGCGCCGCCGGCGGGCAATAGGCGGCGTAGGCGACTAGCGACAGCGTCGTGTCGCGCGTAGTCGCCGCTGCAATCGGCTTTGCGCGGTGGCTAGCGACAGCGTCGTGCCACGCGGCGAAGCCGCGCAGCGCAACAACCTCATTCTTGAAGTGTAGCGGCAGCGCAATTGCGCCTGGGTGAATGCGCGGCGCAACGCGGCCGCAAGCTCACTCCTGAAGCAGCGGATACAGCAGCTGCGGCACCAGGCCGGCCGGCATTTTCTCGTCTTCGATGCCATAGCCGTCCGGCAGCGCGTCTTCGGGCAGATAGAATGTCCCGAACATCAGGTCCCAGATGGGAAAGGTGCTGGCGTAATTCGTGTCGCGGACCGCGCTGACATGATGCCAGCGGTGAAACACCGGGCTCACCAGCACATATTTGAACCAGCCCAGCCGCCAGTTGAGATTGGCGTGCACAAACACCGAATAGATGGTGTTGAAGGGGCCGATGACGATGAAAATCTCCGGCGAGATGCCGGCCAGCAGGGCCGCGACATCCACCGCGACCGCGCCCAGCAGCAGGTTGACGGGATGAAAGCGCGCCGCGGAAATCCATTCCACCTCTTTTTCGACATGATGAACGGCATGGTATTTCCACAAGAAGCCGTCATGGAACATGCGGTGGCTCCAATAGAGCGCGAAGTCGCCCATCACCAGGTAAATCGCGGCCTGCACCCAGAGCGGCAGGGTGGACAGCGGGCCGTGGCCGTGGTCGTAGAAGTCCGCGATCGCCTGCCCGTCTGTGATATGGAAGAACAGCAGGGTGCCCATCACCGTCAGCCAGACGCGCAGATAGCGGGTGAAGACCGGCACGAAGATCCAGTAGGCGAAATCCGTGACGAGATTCTTCTTCTGCCACCAGGGGCGGCCGGGATTGCAGGGCATGAACAGCGACAGCACGCTGAACACCGCGCCCATCGCCGCCAGCCAGGGCAGCACATGCCACAGCGTCAGGGCGAATTGCCAGGCGGATTCGCGGACAAAGGTCCAGGTCATCTGCTCACCCGCAAGTTGGTGATCTGCGAGGCGATGCCGTTCAGGGTGGTGATGATCGCGCCGGAGGTCGTCAGGTCAAAATATTTGGTTGTGTCGGTGGCGCAATTCTGCAGCACGGTGGAGTTGCCCTGGGTGCCATTCAGGTCCACGAAAATGGTGTAGATGGTGATTCCGGCGGCCTTGGCGTTGGTGCAGGCCAAGGCCATGCGGGTATCCACGCCGCTCGCCTGGGCCGAGCCATTGCCATACCAGCGATCCATGGTGTTGAGCCCATCGCTGATCAGGATGATGTACTGGCTGGTGTTGGACGGCAGAGCCGGGGCGCTATAGGGACCGGCATTGGTCAGGCTCTGCCAGCCATGCGCCAGGCCGATGGTCTGGTTGGTGGACCCCTGCGCCGTCATATTGTCAATCTCGGTGCCCAGCGTCGTCCATTGCGCGGCAGTCCAGGTTCCGGGCAGCGGCGTCACCGTCGTGGTCGGACAATTATCGTCGTTGGCGGCGGGAAAATTCGTCGCGGTGGAACTGGGCGCGGTGTTGGTGGTGTCGTAATTCTGGGTGCGGTCCTCGATGCAGCCGCTCCAGCTGCTGGTGGGATTGGTCACCCAGGCGTGGCTGTAGCCCGTAATCTGGGTGCAGACCTTGCCGTTGCCGCTGCCCGTGCAAGTGCAATTGCTGTAGCCGTTGCAACTGGCAAACCTTCCGGAGCCGACGACATTGTTGATGGCGGTGCTGGTATAGCAGCCGTTGAAATAATGGCCGCCCAGGCCCGCCAGGCTGCCGGTGGAGGTGTAGGTCTGAATTACGCCCGGGCAGATATAGCCCGAATAGGTGCCGCTGGACGGCACCGTGTTGGTCGAATTTGTGTTCGGGCCGCTCGAGGAGGACCAGCTGGTGGCTTGCCCGTCAACGCAGCCAAAGCCATTGCTGTTACTGCTCCAGGGGCAATTGCTGCCCGGCCCTACGGACGTCGAAGGCGCCCCGCCCGGCGGCTGCGCGTCCCAGTCGGTCCAGTCGATATAGGAAGAATTGACATAGGACGTTCCGATATTCACCAGCTTGGCGAAGGTGACGAGCGACATCTCGACATCGCCGACCGTGGTCGAGGCGCTTTGCAGCGTGGTGATCAGGTTATGCGAGGCGGTCTGCAGGGCGGAAATCTTGCTGGTGCCGCTGGAATCGGTCTGGCTCATGGAGCCGGTATTGTCGAGCACCAGGGCAACCCACAATTTGGTCTGGCCCCACACCACGGTGGAACTGGCGGTGACCAGCATGTTGTTGAGCGCGGTGGAATTCAGCAGGTGGTCGGCGGCAGCCAGGAATGTGGTGGGCACATTGTCCGACACCGACAAAGTGACGCCCTGGTTGGCGATGGAAATGCTCACCTTGCTGACGGTGTCGGCGCCGCTGTCCTGCTTGAAATTGGCGTTGAAATATTGCTGGGCGACAAGCTGCAGCGGGGCGCAGGGCGTGTTGTTGCTGCCGCCATTGCCGGTGGTCGAACTGCTGCTGCCGTCGGAAGAACAGGAAGTGGGCTTGGTGGCGGCGGCGCCGACCGCCAGGCCGGCCGCGTCCAGCGCATCGGCCATGTTGGAATGCACCACCAGACCGCGCGCATAGTCCACGCCCGCGCCCATCGCCAGCGTCAGCGGAATCGCCGACAGCGCCAGGATCACGGCGAGATTGCCGGAGGTCGCGGTGAAGAAGGATCGCGCGCGCGCGCAAAGCCTTGAGACTGTTCGCATCAGATTTTCATGCCTATCGAAGCCCGCCCATCATGGCGCAAAGGAATGAAAATGCAGTTGCTTTTGGTTGTTCTGGTTTCCGCTTAGTTAGTGAAACCGGACGGAACCTTCCAACGTCAATCTTTGTAAAGAAACTGTAAACGCGCGGCCTGGCCGCTAACCAATTGGCAAGCCGCTTAACCGCTTGTTGAGCAAGAAAGCCGCTTTGTCTTCGCTTGCTGCCGGCAAGACGCTACAAATCCGCGGTCGGGAGAGGCTTAACCGTGACGTTCCGCTTTCGAAAAAAACTGCGTGTTCTGCGCCGCCACCTGCGTGTCAACGCGAATCGTGCCGCGGCCGGAATCGAATTCGCGTTTCTGGCGCCGGTGTTTTTCACCCTGCTGCTGGGCATCATGGAAACAGGAATCCTGTTCTATGCCCAGAACACGCTGGGATATGCCGTCCAGACCACCGGCCGCCTGGTGCGCACTGGCTCGGCGCAGGGCACGGCCTATGCCAGCGCCACCAAATGCTCCGGTTCTGGCGTTGTCGGGGCCTATACCTCCTCTCAGCAATGGTTCAAGGACCAGGTCTGCTGCGGAATTTCCGGCCTGATGACCGATTGCACCAACTCGCTGCATGTCAATGTGCAGAATTACAGCGGCGGCTTCGGCACCAATTTCAGCAATTCCACCGACGTCAACGGCAACCTGCTGGCCGTGGCGGACAGTTACAGCCCCGGCGCACCCTGCGACGTGGTGCTGGTGCGCGCCACCTACAACTGGACCGTGATCACGCCGGTTCTCTCATTCTTCCTGGTCAACATGGCGGGCAGCCAGCATCTGCTGTCGGCGACCACGGCCTTCCGCAATGAGCCCTACACCTCCGGCGCGGTCTGCTGATCCCATGCTCGGGCGGCTGCTGCAATTCATCACCCGTCGGGACGGCGCCATCGCGGTGGAATTCGCCTTTGTCGCGCCGGTGATGATCGGGATGTTTTTCGGCCTGACCGAGCTGGCATTGGCGCTGGGCGTGCATGCCGATGTCATCAATCTCAGCAGCGTCGGATCGGACCTGGTGGCGCAGGAAAGCACGATCACCACCTCCGACATGACCAATGTGTTCAGCGCCCTGTCGGCGATGCTGTATCCCTATTCCACCACGCCGGCCCAGATCACCATTTCCAGCGTGATCGACAACAACACGGCCACCAGCGGCAAAGTGGCCTGGAGCTGCACCCAGGGCGGCACGGCGCGGACCGCCAACAGCACCTATACCTTTCCCACCGCTGCCCAGGGCGTCATCACCTCCGGCGGCGGCGGCAGCGTCATCATGACCGAGGTGAGTTACAGCTATTCCCTGCCGGTCACCATCAACATCCCGGGCATCATCAACCTGTCCGGGCCCTATGCGATGAGCAGCACCTTCTATTCCAAGCCGCGCCGCGTGGCGCAGATTCCCGGCGCGACCTGTCCGTAAAACGGCGCGTCAACGCGGCCGGATCAGCCCTTCCTGCGCCACCGAAGCGACCAGCGTTCCATCCCGCAAGTAAATCGCGCCGCGGTTGAAGCCGCGCGCGCCCGAAGCCGAGGGGCTGTCCTGGGCATAGAGCAGCCAGTCATCGAAGCGGAAGGGGCGATGAAACCACATGGCGTGATCCAGGCTGGCCACCTGCAAATTCGAGAAAATGCCTTTGCCGTGCGGCAGCAGCGAGGTCGAAAGCAGCGAGGAGTCCGAGGCATAGGCCAGCAGCGCCTGGGTGAGCGCCGCGGGCACCGGCCCGGCGGCGCGGAACCAGATATTGTTGTAAGGCGGGCGCGGCGGCCGGTCGCCCGGCGGGTCCAGGATGACCGGCCTTACTTCGAACGGCCGCGCCTGCGTCAGCCATTCGCGCAGCAGCTCGGGGATCTGGCCGGGGTCTTTTCGCCGGACCTCGATTTCGTCTTCCAGGGATTCGGGCGGCGGCACATCGGGCATGGGAAACTGGTGCTCATAGCCCTGTTCCGGTGTCTGGAAGGAGGCGGCGAGAATGAAAATCTGCTTGCCGTTCTGGATGGCCACAACCCGGCGGACGCTGAAACTGCGGCCATCGCGCGAACGATCCACTTCATACAGGATCGGAATCCTGGGATCGCCGGGGCGCAGGAAATAGGCGTGCAGAGAATGACAAATGCGTGACGGTTCGACCGTGCGCGTCGCCGCCACCAGCGCCTGGCCCGCAACCTGGCCGCCGAACACGCGCTGGAGCCGCCCCGGCGGGCTGACGCCGCGATAAATATTCTCCTCGATCAGCTCCAGATCGAGCAAGGCCAGAACATCGGCGATGGCCTTCCTGGCGTCATCCGTCATGGCTTCGCCAATCCGTCATGCAAATGCCCTATCCCCTTCATGTCGATTCGCGAGGGTATCCCATTATGGCCAATCTGCTCCTGGAACGCGCCGCCCATCAACGCCCTTTGAGCACGGGGCGCGGTGCGCTGGAACGGCTGTTCACCCTGATGTTCCAGGGCTTTGTCTACAACCAGATCTGGGAAGATCCCAGTGTGGACCTGGAGGCGCTGCAGCTTGCGCCCCATCATCGCGTGCTGACCATCGCCAGCGGCGGCTGCAATATTCTCAATTACCTTGCCAGCGCGCAGGCGCAGATCATCGCCCTGGACCTCAATCCCAACCACGTCGCGCTGACGCGGTTGAAACTGGCGGCGCTGGCGCACCTGCCGGATCACGAAAGTTTTTTCCGCTTTTTCGGCATGGGCACGGATGCGGCCAATATCCGGCTCTTCGACGATTGCCTCGCCGCCAAGCTCGATTCACAGACCCTGGCCTATTGGCAGAAGAAGATCGGGCCGCGCCGCCGCATCGAGATGTTCGCGCGCGGGCTTTATTACCACGGGCTGCTGGGCCGTTTCATCGGTTTGCTGCATGTGGTGGCGCGGCTGCATGGAAAAAAGCTGGGCGGTTTGCTGGATGCCAAGAATGCCCGCGAACAAAGGGTCGCCTTCGACACGCTGATCGCGCCCTTGTTCGATTCCGCCGCGGTGAAGCTGATATCAAAATCGCCGCTCTCGCTCTATGCCCTGGGGATACCGCCCGCCCAATATGACGCGCTGGTTTCGTCCAGCAATGGCGATGCCATCCAGGTTCTTCGCGAGCGGGTGGAGCGGCTGGCCTGCGATTTTCCCATGCGCGACAATTATTTCGCCTGGCAGGCCTTTGGCCGCTCCTACGACCTGGACCACCGCGAGGCGGTGCCGGCCTATTTGCGGCGGGAAAATTACGCCACCCTCAAGGCGCGGCTGGGACTGGTCAGCGTGCATCACGATTCCCTGGTGGACTATCTGCGGCGCCAGCCCGCCCAGTCACTTCACCGCTTTGTCCTGCTCGATTCGCAGGACTGGATGAGCGCGCAGCAGCTTGCCGCCTTGTGGGCCGAAATTGACCGCACGGCCGATTCGCGGGACGCCAAGGTGATTTTCCGCACCGCAGGCCCGGATTCGCCGCTGCCGGAGAAACTGCCTGCCGACCTTCTGACGCCGTGGCTCTACCATGAGTGGCAGAGCCGGGTGCTGCATGCCCAGGACCGCTCCTCCATCTATGGTGGCTTTCATGTCTATTCCCGTCGCCCACTCTGCTGAAGGCGGCCATTCCGGGCTGATGGACAAGGTTTATCAGCGGCAGCGCTATGTCTATGATTTCACTAGGAAATATTACCTCGTGGGCCGCGATTCCCTGATTGCAGATCTGGGTCTGGAAGCGGGTGAGAGGCTGGTCGAAATTGGCTGCGGCACTGGGCGCAACCTCATCGCCATCGCCAGGCGCTTCCCCAACGCCCGGTTGTACGGCCTGGATGCCTCGGCCCAGATGCTGATGACCGCACGGGCCCAACTGGCACGGGCGGGTCTGTCGGGACGGGTAACCCTGGTCCACGGTCTGGCCGAAAATTTGTCGCCGGCGCAGTTCGGCCAGGACGGCTTCGAGCGCGTCCTGTTCTCCTACAGCCTCTCTATGATCCCGGACTGGCGCCGAGCTCTTGTTGCAGCTGCGAATGCGCTTTCCGATCAAGGCCATGTGCATATTGTGGATTTTGGCGACTTCAAGACTCTGCCCGGCAGAACCCTGCTGCGGGCCTGGCTGGGACTGTTTCATGTCACGCCCAGAATCCGGCTGCTGGCGAGCCTGGAAAACCTGTTTCCAAAGGGACTTACGCTGTTCCCGGGGCGCTATGCTTTCCGGCTTTCGGCGGCCAAAGGTAAATTGGGATCATTAGCATGTGGCCTGACTGACACAGGACAGGGCTAAAACCTTGCCAAGAGCCGCCCAATCGATTCCAATGGTGCAGTTGCGATGGAGACTTTTGGCCGCTTCGTCGTTATAAGGGCAACTATTCATTCTGGCGAAATTTGGTGGGGTTTTCCTGCCCGTCGGTCATTTCAGAGGGTTAAAATGAAAATTCGCATGATCGCCTTGGCAGGCGTCGCGGCGCTTGCGCTTTCGACACCGGCAATGGCCGCAGACGGCTGGTATCTGGGTCTTGGCGCTGGCTGGGATCAACAGAGCGGTATCAAGCTCACCTCCGCTCCCGTCCCCGCCTACGTGATAAAATCCAAAGCCAGCGGTGGCGCGCTCGTTGCCGGCTCGGTTGGTTATGCCTGGGACAACGGTTTTCGCCTCGAAGACGAAATCGGCTGGAGCGGTCATACGGTAAAGTCTCCCAGCGGCAGCGGCGGCAGCGGCTACACCTCGGTGGAAACCGATATGGCGAACCTGGTGTATGACATTCCCCTCGACGAAGCCTGGAAGCTTTCGATCGGGGCCGGCATTGGCGCCGGCAGAAGCCATGTGCATGTGAGGGGGCCATTTGGCCTCGGCGCCCAGCAATTCGATGCTGTTAATGGCGCGCAGGTTGGCCTGGCCTATCAGGGCATCGCCGGCCTCGCCTATTCGGTGTCGGATGATGTCGATCTGTTCCTTGACTATCGTTATCGCAACATCGCCGTCGGCAGCATGACGAGCGGCCTGACCGGCGTT